>DATJVT010000492.1:0-4345 GCA_035501695.1 Terriglobia bacterium
TGGAGTTTGAGCACAGCATCAACGCCGCCATCAACCGTCTGCGCGAAGCCTTGGGTGATTCCGCCGATGAGCCGCGCTACATCGAGACGCTGCCGCGCCGCGGCTACCGGTTTGTTGCCCCAGTGGAAGTTATCGCGTCGCCCCACGTACCTGCCCCCAGCGTCGAGCCGGTCAGCCCCAAAGTGCCTGCCGCTTCTGCGCCGACTTCCCCTGAAGCTCCCCCCGAAGAAGGGACCTACGAGGCCTCCGCTGAACTGGCGGGTCAGACGATTTCGCATTATCGCGTGCTGGCGCGCATTGGCGGTGGCGCGATGGGGGTAATCTATCGGGCGGAGGACACGCGGCTGTGCCGGACGGTGGCACTGAAGTTTCTGCCCGCGGATTTGGCGCATGACCGGCAGGCCCTGGCGCGTATCCAGCGCGAAGCCCGCGCCGCCAGCGCCCTGAACCATCCCAACATATGCACTGTCCATGACATCGACGAGTACGTGGGGCGGCCGTTCATCGCCATGGAACTGCTGGAGGGAGAGACACTGAAGGAGCGTATCGCAGGGGCAGGCCTCGTGCCTGCCCAAGGGCGCCCCCGAGGGGCGCGCCTACAAATAGGTGCCTTGTTGGACCTCGCCATTCAGATTATTGACGGCCTCGACGCGGCGCACGCAAAGGGCATCATCCACCGCGACATCAAGCCGGCCAACATCTTCCTGACCACCCTGGGCCAAGCCAAGATTCTGGATTTCGGCGTGGCGAAGTTGACCCGTAGCACGGAGACTTCACCCGCGTCGATAAGTGATGGCGAGCCATGCGACCATCCTACGGCGGGGCCGACTGGCACGACCGACGACACCCTCACCCAGCCGGGTTCCCCCATTGGCACCGCCACTTACATGTCGCCGGAGCAAGTAAGAGGCGAGTTGCTCGATGCGCGCACGGACCTATTCAGTTTTGGTGCGGTGCTCTACGAGATGGCCACGGGACGGCAGGCTTTTTCTGGCGGGACATCATCCGGGGTTCAACAGGCGATCCTGACGCAGCAGCCAGTATCACCCAGGAGCCTCTGCCCTGGTCTGCCGCCCAAGCTGGAAGAGATCATCAACAGGGCGCTGGAGAAGGATCGTCAGACCCGCTACCAGCAGGCCTCCGATTTGCGCGCCGACCTGAAGCGCCTGAGACAAGAAACAGAATCGGACCGCGTAGCGGCGGTACTCCCCCCGGTGAGCCCGGCGGAGTTGACACAGCCACTACGGCCACCTTGGCCCCGCTTGCTCCTGGCGGCCATTCAGATAGGTTACTTGGCCATGTACGGTGCGGCATTTTATGTGGGACCGGAAAAAGTGGATCGCTTTCCGACTTTGCTACAACCCTTCGCCAACGTTACCAACATCAGTATGGTTCTCATCGCGCTCGGTGGAGTTGCAGGAGCCCGCCTCTATCTGCTCGCGGCAGTTCTCTCGAATGGCAACGATGCGAAGCGGCTATTTCGGTTCGCATGCCCGGCTCTGGTGATCGCGGATGTCCTCTGGGCGATGTCGCCATTACTGCTCTGGCGCCGTTGGGGAGCAGGGGTGCTTCTGCCGGTTGTGGGCCTTGCACAGCTCCCCTTTTCGCAGCGCACACTCGTGGACTGGGCCTACCCTCCGGCAACCAGCCCACAACTTGATGCCGCACCGGTGTCCTCACATGCAATTCCAGCAGCGGCGACGCCGCCTCCGTCAAGCCAGACTGGCAATACCTCACCAGTGCCACCTGGAGATGAACCGGTAGTTCGCGACCAGCCCCTGAATAAACGGTGGATTTGGACATGGATCCTCGGTGCCACTGGAATCATCGTGATCGCGACAGGTCTTACTTACTTGGTGAAGCCGCCGCCCCCGCCCAGGGTTCTGGGATACACTCGAATCACGAATGACGGTCGCATGAAGGACGGAATCGTCACCGACGGCTCCAGGATCTATTACACGGCCTCATCGGCGGGTCAGCCGGCTATCTATCAGGTGTCAGCGAGGGGTGGCGAATCGGTGCCCTTCGCCCCCAGTATTCGGAATGCCACAATCGCGGACATTTCTCCTGGAGGGGATCAACTTCTGGTAGTTACCGACATTCTGATGAAGAACCCCGCCCCACTGTGGGCCCTGTCCGTGCCCGACGGTTCAAGCCGCCGCATCGGTGACTTGCGGGCAGGAGCCTGGTACCTTGCGGCAGACGCGACATGGTCACCTGACGGCAAGAGCATCGCCTACGCCGATTGGGATGTGCACACGGCGAACGGCGATGGGAAACATTCGCGAAAGATTTTGGGGTTCGCTGGCACTGCCATGTTTCCGTACAGGATACGTTGGTCTCCGGACGGCAGCGTGCTTCGCCTCAGCGTGGCCGACTCCCAAAAAGGCGTGTCTTCGATTTGGCAGGTCACAGCCGCAGGCAGCAATCTTCATCGCCTCTTTCCGGAAGGGAAAGGCCCGGCGGACGCTTGCTGCGGCAATTGGTCGCCAGATGGGAGATACTTTGTATTCTCGGGTGAGGGGAATCTCTGGGCTATACGCGAGAAGCAGCGTTGGTTCGATCGGCAGGGAGGCCAGCCGGTGCAACTGACCAATGGGCCGATCTCGTTACAATGGCCCGCCGTCAGCAAGGACGGGAAACGGTTGTTCGCCGTAGGTCGGCTGGGGCACGGAGAACTGGTCCGGTACGATACCAAGGTTCAGCAACTCGTGCCGTACCTTTCCGGTATTTCGGCCGAGGCAGTGACCTTCTCGCGTGACGGAGCATGGGTCGCCTACGTTTTGTACCCGGAAGGCACTCTGTGGCGGAGCCGGGCGGATGGCAGTGAGCGGCTTCAGCTCACCTTCCCCCCCAAAAGAGTGGTCTCGCCTCATTGGTCACCGGACGGCAAGCAAATCGTATACATACCGCTGAGGGGAATGGCGGGACCCATCCATATAATTTCTGCTGATGGCAGTGGTGACGAAGAACTGCCGACGGATGGCATCGACGAGGTGAACTGGTCCGCGGATGGTCAGTCTCTGATCTTCGAGAATAATCCGAATTGGATCATCGCCTCGACACCTGCAAACCCGACTGGACTCTGCACGCTTGAACTGAAAACGAAGCGGGTTTCTTTCCTTCCTGATACCGAGGGCCTCAATACACCCCAAGTTTCCCCCGATGGGCATTTCGTTATTGCGAACCTTTCTCAGGATTCGACAAGGCTGGCAATCTACAATTTGGACGCTCGCAAGAGGTCAGATTGGGCGACGATCAGGCCACCGGGTGGCACCCTGGGTTGGTCGCGAGATGGAAGATTCCTCTATTTTGCCCTTTTAGGCGAGACGACGGTTACACTGTTTCGGGCGCAGGTCGGAAGCAGCATGGTTGAGCGCGTGGCAGAGTTGAAGGACCTAAAACTCGTAAACGGAGCTAGAAGTTACTGGTTGGGACTTGGCTTGGACGACTCACCTCTCTTTCTAAAGGATGTCGGCAGTCAGGACATCTACGCCCTTGACTGGGAAGCACCGTAAAGGCGACCGCAGCGCTAAACACCGCGATTCCAGTACATCCAATGCTGCGTGAATTCCCCGCCTTAGTGCTCCGGATTCTTCCAGATGTGTTTTCGGGCCGAGTAGAAATGGTAGGTAGCCGGGGGATGAACGCCCGCATCGGACTGCAACCAGTCCCAGCGCTAATGCTGCTCCAAGTCGCACACTGGGAGACGGTTGGAGCAGGGTCTCCATTCTCCTCCCTTTAAGTCCCCTTCAACGAGGCGTGCATGAATACGGGTCTTGCCGGCGGTAAGATCCATTGTACCGTAGGGTAGACCAAACGCCCGTGACTCCTGGTCGGGCACGCGGAAAATACCTTCATGTGGTCGGAGAAGAATCTACTCGCTCGACGCACTGCAAGTTGTGGCTGCGCAGATGGTTCCGATGCTGTTGGGGATTCGCCCCGGGAAAGTCGCCTTCCCATTGGCGATCCCGGCGTTTGGCCGATTTGCGGCGCGGGACGGGAGTTTTTCATTCCGAATCCGGCTTATCCTGCGGTTTGGGTTGTCGACAGATATTGGTAAACCCTTGCGACTAGCGTGGACTTTGGGCGTCATCATTTGGAAGCCGCATCCGAGGCAAGTTCCGCTGTGGCCAGCTCCTTTGCCCGCGCCCTCACTTCGCCACGCATCTGTTCGCCTTGTTGGGGCGTAAAGACCAGCTCCCCGCAGGCGGCGTGACGTAAGTCCTCCCGAGTCCAGCACACGCGCATGACTCCGTCAGGGGAGTGTCCGCTGGTGGGGAGAAGCAGGTGGCCCAATTCGTGCGCCATGGCATAACCTAGAATTACAGCTAATGAGCCATTG
>DATJVT010000493.1:0-11566 GCA_035501695.1 Terriglobia bacterium
CCGCCCGGAGCGCCCGCGGCGGGGATAGTGGACGGCAAATGGACGGCCCACATGCTTCCTCTCGCGATCATCTCGTGCGGGTACTGCATCAACCAGGCGCAGTGTTCGGCGTCCAGGATGACGTTGGAAGAGACCACGACCCACTGGTTGGCGTCATCCGCGTAGGGTTCCTGGCAGTTCCAGAAGCGCGCCTGGGGCACAGTGATGGTGGGATCCGTATTGCCGTAAAAATCGATGTTGAGGGTCTTCAGTCCGCGGCGGTCGGCAAATTCTCTCACCTCCGGCAAAGCCTGGTTCCAATCCACGTTGGAGTCACTGGCCCACCAATACATGGGATGGCTCCAGGTGAGGGAGTTGAAGTAGGGGAAGTAGTAGGGGTAGGCGCGCACCACGCTGACCACGGAGCAGGCGGCCAAGAGCACGGCCGCCCCGGCGACGCCCTGGGGCCAAAGGCGGGACCCAGTCGTCAGACCTTGGATCATGCGCGGCAGGGGCGCCAGCATGAGGATCAAAAGCACGATCGGGATGGTGAAGTGGCGGATACTGATGGTCATGCCCGATAGCGAGCAGGCCGCCGTGAAGACCACCAGCGCCACCCAAATAACCCGCCAGAACACTGCCTCTGACGGCGGAATAACGGGCGGGCGCTCCGGATGGCGCCTTCGCTCCAGCGCCAACCCCAGCAGGAGGGCCATCAATCCCAGGAAACCGAGTGGCGATTTCAAGACCAAGAGGACCGGAAAATAGAACCACACGCCATGCGAATACCCGTGGCCCAGAATGAAAGTGGGGCGGACGGACATCAAGGTAAAAAGCAGTAGCCCCCGCAGGTACAGCCAGGGTGGCATGAGTATTCGCCGCACGACTGTCCACCCGTCACTGTGGCCGATGAGATACAGCGCGTCCGTGGACTGATGGAGGGACAAGACAAAGTAAACCATATAGACGACGATGGCCGCCAGCAGCGTCGCTTTGAATGTCCAACGCCAGCGCAGGCGGCTCCAGGCGCGGCGCTCGGCCTTGTCGCGCGGGACTCCAGGCAGGGGGAGGAACCGCAGGCTCAATGCAAAGGCGCCAAAGGCGAAGAACAGAAGCCCGGAGGAGAATTTGGTGAGCAGCGCGCCCGCCAGGCAGAGGCCGAATCGAAAAGCGTTTTGACGCGATGGCTGGCGCCACATTTCCGCAAATTGGCAGAGGGTAAGCAGGCAGAGCAGAGTGATGGCAATGTCGGTGAGTACCAGAGGGCCGAAGGCAATGAACGCGGGCGCGCTCACATAGGCGCAGACCGAGAGGAGGCCGCCCCAATCTCCACCCAGCCGCCGCGCGCAGGAGAAAACCACCCAGCCGAGCGCCAGGGTAAGAATGAGCATGGGAAGCCGCGCCCACATCAGCGTCCGCTGGGGATCGTTCCAGCGCGCCAGCATCCATTCCCCGAAGATCCACTCCCCCATGAAAGCGTGGGGAATGAATTGGGCACTGTTGGTCCAGGAAATATGGGTATAGTCGGCGCGCGTACCGCGCAGCACCAGAGGGATGGCCGCCATCACTTTGGCGAGCGGCGGATGCTCCTCGTTGAGGCGCATGTCAAGCCGCTGAAGGTAGCTGACTCCGGCGCCGATGTGCGCGACTTCATCGAAGGTAGCGGACTCACGGAGCGCTGCGCCCCCGGCCAGAATGCCCATCAGAGCCAAGAGGAGGACGGCTAAGACCCGAGCATAAGGAACACGGGGCAAATCGCCGGCCGGCACTTGAGACGAAATACGGGATCCGGTTGATATCACGTTTGAACTCCAGAAGGAATTCGTGCCAGGACATCACGCGCCGGGTTTCTTCGCACTGCACCCCCGCTGCCTTTAGTGGCTTGAGCAACTCACGGGCCAGCCTGGCGGTGCGGTCAAAGGCAGCTTTCGACTTCGGGCACGCAGGTGCCCCCCAGTATTGCTTACGTTGGATGCAACCGTGCTGTTCCACTTCTATACAGGACGACATAAGTTCCTGCGCATTGCCCGTAGCGGCGCTCTCTGCGCGCCCGGATTGTAGCGTCGATCTCCGATCGACGGCGGCAGTCTGAGACCGCCGCTACAACCGAATGCGTAAGCATTTATGTCGCTCTGTATGATCAAAACACCTCGCCAGCATGCTGATTGATGAAGTGCTGGACGAATCGAATTGAGGCTGTTCGATTCACCGCTTCAAGGTCGTTGTGACAAGGGAGCCATCCATGAATTTGGAAGTGGATCAATTGGCGCAGAAAGTCTGGGATTACCATCACCTGGATCACCAGCTCGAGAAGGCTGATGTGATCCTGGGGATGGGCAGCCACGACTTACGTGTGGCCGAGCGGGGTGCGCAGCTCTTCCTGGAAGGCTGGGCTCCGTTGTTGGTTTTTTCCGGGGGATTGGGGAACCTCACGCGCGGCTTGTGGGACCAGCCTGAAGCCGACCGGTTCGCCGCCCTTGCCATGCGCATGGGCGTCCCTCGCGAGAAGATCATCATTGAAAACCGTTCGACGAATACCGGTGAAAATGTCAGGTTCACCCAAGATCTCCTGGAGGAGCTTGGCCTCAATCCGCAGATCTTCATCCTGGTGCACAAACCCTACATGGAGCGGCGGGCCTTCGCCACCTTCCGAAACTTCTGGCCGGAGAAGCGGGCACTTGTCACCTCACCCCAGATCGCGTTTGAGAATTACCCCAATCAAGAGATTTCGAAGCGAGAGGTTATCGGCATTATGGTGGGTGACCTGCAAAGAATCCGGCACTATCCCGCCAAGGGTTTTCAGATTCCGCAGGACATACCCCCTGACGTTTGGGAGGCCGGCCAGGAACTCATCCGTTTGGGGTACACCCAGAACCTCATTAAGGAATGATTACATTTTGTTGTGCACCCAATTCGATTTGATGATATAGGTGTGTCGCCTAATCGGCGGGCGTTTCCCCCCGCCGGGGCGCGCCGTCATTCCCGCGCGCCATCATGATCAAAAACTCGGAGTCATAGGAGATGATATGGTAGGTGAGTTTCCACTCAGATGCACAGGAGCGAGCCGGGTGAGTACGACGCTCCTTATGCTCATCCTGGCCCTCCCGCTTGCATCTTTGCCGGCGCTTGGCCAGCAGAACTACGTTTCGCGTTACGATCTTTTTGTTGGGTACACTTTCCTTGACAGCCCTCATGTTAGCCTATTTGAGAATGGGTTTCATTTTCAGGCAGGGGTCAGGCCCAAGACTTGGTGTTCCCTGGGCTTTGACTACAGCATATCGGGTGGCAACTTGACGCTCACGCCCAATCTGCTGACACCGGCATGGCAGGAGCAATTGGGAGGATTGCTGGAAGAACTGGCGGCTGCGGGTCAACTCCCTCCAGGGTACACAGTGGCTGTACCCTCAAATTCCACCACCCAGACCTTTGCCGGCGGACCACAGCTGGCATACCGTCACTTTTCAAAAGTGACATTGTTTGTGCGCCCGTCCATAGGGGCCATTCACGAGGTGGCAACACCCCAGCCCACGGACGCGATTTCAAAACTCATCGTGTCAGCGTTGGCGCCTAATGGCAAAAGGACAGACTGGACTCCTTTTTATGGGTTTGGCGGCGGTGTCGATCTACTCTTTTCCAAGCACGTCGGTTTGCGCGTGCAAGCCGACCTCGTCTACGATCACCTGTTCAGCGATGTTTTGCAGGACGGCCGATGGACGACCCGGTTCTCCGTGGGTCCCTGTTTCAACTTTGGTAAGAACATCAAGAAGTGAAAGATAATGTGACGGGGAGAGAGCTGGCCTGATTGGCTCTCCCCGTCAATGACGCGGCAGTGTTTCCAACCTGCGCGGGAATTCCTCGCGAAGGGAGGAAGGGGAAGCGGCTCCAAGATAAGTGCGCGGAGAGACATCACTCCTCAAGCCTCGATGAGCTCGCCGTTGAGGGGCACGCTCACTCGCCGGCGAGCCGCACCGGATGGGCGGCGCTGGCACGTGTGGTGTCGCGGGCGATGGATAGTTCCCGCGTCAACTGGTAATTGAGTTCTGTCCCCGCCGGGATCGTCAAGTCTTTCCCCCGGCGGCGCATACGATCGACAGTGGTAACCGTCAGCCCCACGGTCATGCCGACAAACGGGTGCGAAAACATCAAGCCGATGAGAGTGCCGCCGGCGGTTCCCGCGGCAATCTCCTGAAAATCCGGGACGCGGGAACTTGGCCCCTTGATGAGTCCTTCGCTCCCCACCACCTTGACCTTGTCGACCCCATACGCGGCCATCAGGGTTGCGCCAATCGGGAAGCTGCGGCCGTCGGGGAGCGTGATCTGTTCTACCGCCAGACGCATCTGGCCCACGCCCTTGATCCGGCCGGGGCGGTCCATGCGCGCCAGGTGCCCCGCAAGCGTGGAGGCCACGGGAATCGCCACGTGGCCGTTGATACTGACGGGTTCCGTGACGCTGATGGTAAAGGCGTCTCCCTGGGAATTCAGCTTGGTGGTCAGGGTTTGAAGCGTGCGGCAATGCAGCATGGTGCCGGCGGGAACGGCGACGGGTTCGGATGGCACGGGAGTTTCCGCGAAGGCAAGGGAAAGGCATGCCAGGGTGAGTACAACGGCAAGTATAGCGCGCTTGACCATGGTGAACCTCCTCGAAGGTCATTCATGGCCGGACCCTGGCGCTTTGTCCAGCAGAGTTGATGATGAGTAGCCACGGGGTGAGACGGGAGGCCCGCTCACGGTGATGGGCCCCCCGCAGAATATTGCTAGTGCGCTCCCTCCGAGCGCGCAGCAACCTCGGTGACGCCCTTCGGGGTACTCAAGTACCCCTTCACCTGGTTTGATTCTACATGATTCACAACCAACTCGTAAGGCTTTTTTGATCCGTTCACGTAAAAGAAGAGGGGGGCGTTGATGGTGCAATCCTTCCTCTCGACAGACATATCGTCCACCAGCGTGGTGACGTTGAACCGATAGCGTTTCGCGTTGGTCTTATTCAGGGTCAGGCTCACCCCCGCCACCTTGGCGGGCTCGTTCCTGGTCAAGGTGAATTCAAAGTAGTCGCGATCGCCGAGTTTGCGCAGGTACTCGATGTCATCGTGGTTGCGCGCGATGAGGGTGCCCATTTCACTGCGGGTCATCCCCAGGTCCGAGGCAATGGTGGTAACGGTTTTCTTAGTGGAGCTCAGATCGTCCTTGGTGGCGGAGACGTCCTGCGTCAGCGCGCCGACTTGGACCTGGTCGGCTTTCAAGGCAATCTGTTGTTTTAGTTCCTCGGACTGGGCGCGCTGCTGATCCTGAAGTTGCTGCACCATACTGCGGGCGCGTTTCAGTTCTCCGCTCTGTGCGCCCACTCGCTGGGACGCCGAGTCGATCTCCGACTTCACGGCCTCCAGCGCTTCGGTATTCTGCTGTTCGACGGCCGACAGGCGGCTTGAAATCTGAGTGCGCAACTGCCCGTTCAGATCTTCTTTCAACTGGCTCTGCTGCGTCGTCAACTGGTCGCGCAGGGTATTCATGCGGGCGAGCACGTAGAATTCGCCAACAGCCAGGACTGCAAGAATGACAAACACCACAACAAACTTTGCGCCGCTTCCCGAATCAGCCGGCGGCTGCGTGGAAACGACAGTGGTTTCGTCGATTGCCATGTTAGTCTCTCCCCTCACATTTCGATATTGGTTCAGGAAGTGGTGCCCGCTACCCGCGTCTCACTTCCCAGCTGGCACAGGTGCAACCCGACTGCCAACCTAGGCCAGCAGTAAGGCAATGGTTTCTAAGGGGGTTATGAGGGAGGATGGAAGACCGCGCCGCCGCTGGTCCCGCATATCTTACTCTCGCAGTGTAAAAACTGCGGCGCGAGGCCGAGACCGCGAGGGCGCGCCGGGAATGGAACTAACCAGGTTTCTGACCCTTGCCCTTCTGCCGTTCCCGTGCCCAGCCTTGCTTATTGACCTGGCGGGCGCGCCCGATGGCCAGGGACTCAGGTGGGACATTCTCTGTGATCGTCGAGCCTGCCGCCGTGTAGGATCCGCGGCCAATGCGCAAGGGGGCAACCAGCATATTGCCGCTGCCGACGAACACGCCCTCCTCGATAATGGTAGGATTCTTCTTATTGCCGTCATAGTTACAGGTGATAGTGCCGGCTCCGATATTGACGCCCGCGCCTACGGTCGCGTCACCCAGGTAAGTCAGGTGCTGCGCCTTCGTGCCCCGCCCGATGGTCGATTTCTTAATCTCGACGAAGTTTCCGATGCGGCCGTCCGGTTCAATAACCGCGCCCATTCGCAAATGGGCGAAGGGGCCAATAGTGACGCCGGCGCCGATTTCACTATCCGCAATGACACAGGATGGGCGTACCGTGACGCCGTCGCCGAGCACGGAATCGCTGATGGTCGAGTAAGGTCCCACTCGGCAGCCGCTCCCCAGTCGGGTGCGGCCGCGCAGGTTGACGCCCGGCTCGATAACGGTGTCGGGGCCCACCGTTACGTCCAAGTCAACGTAGGTGGCGGCTGGATCGGTAAGCGTTACGCCATCCCGCATCAGGGCCATGGCCTTCTGCCGGTGCAGGGTTCTACTGACTTCGGCGAGTTGCTCCCGGTCATTGATGCCCCAGGCTTCGCCCACCGGCGCCTCGTGAACTGCTACCTTCAGCCGATGCCGGTTGAAAATCTCAACAAAATCCGTAAGCAGGTACTCTTTCTGGGCGTTCGCGGACGAGAGTTCGCCAAGATGGGCCAGCAGCGGCAAGCGCGAGAAACAGAGGATGCCGGTGTTTACCTCGTGGATCCTCTTCTGGGCCGGATTCGCGTCCTTCTCTTCCACGATGGCGCGCACGCGCCCTCCGGTTCCCCGCACAACGCGCCCGTAACCGGTGGGATTATCCGGCCGCATGGAGAGAACGGTGCATGCCGCCTGCTCCTTGCGGTGCGTTGCAACCAGGGCCTGCAGCGTTTCAGCTTGGAGTAAAGGGGAGTCGCCCACCAGTGCCAGCACCATTCCGCTGGGGCATTCCTCTAACGCCGGGCGAGCCACCATCACGGCATGACCGGTCCCCAGTTGTTCCTTTTGCTCGATGAATTCCAGCCCGGGGCGAGCGAAGGCCTTCCGCATTTCCTCCGACTGGTGGCCGACAATCATGTAGACCTGTTCAGCCCCGGCAGCCGCTGCGGTGCGAAGAACATACTCGCCAAGCAGGCGGCCTGCCAGCGGATGCAGCAACTTGGCGACTTCGGATTTGAAACGTGTAGCCTTGCCCCCGGCCAGAATCAAAATCGAGAATCCTTCCTGCCCCATGGATGACTCCCCAAAGAAGAAGGTTTAATGATTGAAATTCGGAATACGCAGGACCGAACGCGCCGCCAGCCCCGCACTGCAGCTTCCCCTCAGCATTCTAAGGTGTGTCGGGCGCGAAAAGCAAAAGGCATCGGCGGTTTACCGCCTTCCCTGGACTGCAATTCAAATGCATAATGACTGATTGAGTCGCATCGACAGTTCGGCGGCCCTAGATATGTCCATGCTCGGCAACAAGACGCCCGAAAAGGTGCCCCTGGAAAAGATCTTCGGCCCTGGGGGATGGCTGGCGCGCCACCATCCGAATTACGAGTTTCGCCCCGGACAGCTCGAAATGGCGGAGAGCGTGGAGGCCGCAATCGAGAACCGCCAGCACCTGATCGTGGAAGCGGGCACTGGTACTGGAAAAACGCTCGCCTACCTCGTCCCTCTGCTTCGCTGCGGGGCGCGCGCCGTCATTTCCACCGGGACCAAGAATCTCCAGGAACAGCTCTTCTATAAAGATATTCCCTTTATCAAGAAGATGTTCCCGCAGGCGCGCGTAACGCTGATGAAGGGGCGCCAGAACTATCTGTGCCGGCAGAAGCTATACGACATTGAGCGGCAGCCCGTCCTGAACGGCATGGAGGAAGTGGAGCAATACCCGAAGCTGCGCCAATGGGAGGAGCGCACCGAAACCGGCGACCGGGCGGAATTGCGCTGGCTGCCTGACGCCAGCGAGTTGTGGAAGAAGGTGGATGCCCGCAGCGAGGCGTGCACGGGTCAGAAGTGCCGCGAATTCGAGCGCTGCTTCATCACCCGCATGCATCAGCGCGCGGCGGAATCCGACCTGCTTATCGTGAATCATCACCTCTTCTTTGCTGACCTCGCCCTGCGGCAAAACGATTACGCCGCGCTGCTGCCGGACTATGCGGCACTGGTTTTCGACGAAGCCCATGAGATGGAAGATGTGGCCACGCGATATTTTGGCGTGGAGGTAAGCAGCTACCGCGTGGAAGAACTGGCTCGGGACACGGAAGCCACCCTCCGCATGAAGGGCATACAGAGCCACGATGTGCTGGCGGCCGTGGGCGAATTGCGGCGCCGCGCCGACTTGTTCTTCGAGCTCTTTCCGCGAACGGAAGGGCGATCCAGTTTCGACAACCGCGACAGCTTTCTGGATGTCAATCGCGGCGCTTACTCGTCCCTGACCAACGCGCTCATGCTCCTCCAGACGGAATTCAGCCGCCTGCCGGATCGCCCGGAGGAGATCAACAATCTCACTCGGCGCGCCCTCGAACTGCGCGCCGCCTTTGAACTGGTGATGGAAGGGCACGAACGCAACATGGTGTACTGGTGGGAGCGGCGGGGGCGAGGCGTGTTCATGCAGGCTACGCCCATCGACGTGTCCGCGCTGTTACGTGAACGACTGTTCGAGAAGGTGGAGACCACGGTGCTCACCTCCGCGACGCTGGCGGTGGGAGGGACCTTTGATTTTCTCAAGCGCCGCCTGGGGGTCCAAAACGCCAAGGAGCGGATTCTCGACTCCCACTTCGACTACGCCCAACAATCGCTCCTTTATACCCCGATCCATTTGCCGGACCCACGCCAGCCGGACTTCACCCGCCAGGCATCGGAAGAAATCGTTCTCTTGTTGAAAACAACCAAGGGACGAGCCTTCGTACTCTTTACTTCCTACCTGCAAATGCGCGACATATACGAGCGGGTGCGCCCGCGCCTACGGTATCCACTGCTGATTCAGGGATCGATGCCCCGCACGGAACTGCTCGACCAGTTCCGCTCCACGCCTCACGCCGTCCTTTTCGGCACCAGTTCGTTCTGGCAGGGGGTAGACGTGCAGGGAGAGCAGTTGAGCGCCGTGCTGATCGACCGCTTGCCCTTCGCCGTGCCCACCGATCCGGTGACGGCGGCTCGCATTCGGCAGATCAACGAAGAGGGAGGCAACGCTTTTACCGAGTACCAGGTGCCACAGGCGGTCATCACCTTGAAGCAAGGTTTCGGCAGGCTGATCCGAAGCGAAACCGACCGGGGCATCCTGGTGATGTTAGACCACCGCCTGATCCGAATGCCCTACGGGCGAGTTTTCCTGGAGAGCCTCCCTCCCTACCACCGGACGAATCGGCTGGAAGATGTGAAGGCCTTCATGCGAGAATGAAAAGTCGGGAGTCAGGAGTCAGAAGACAGGAGACAGAATTCAAGCGACATAAGTCAGGAGTCTGCGCCTTCGGATTAACGAGCCATCGGGGCCCCCGGTGGAGGATGTGACGCGATCTTCTGACTCCTGTCTCCTGACTCCTGTCTCCTTTTCGAGGTTTCCATGTTTGAAGTTTCCGTCGAGTACACTTTTGCGGCTGGGCATGCCTTGCGCGGCTATAAGGGGAAGTGCGAGAACGTTCACGGCCACAACTACAAGGTCCAATTGGTGGTGGGCGGCGAGCAGCTTGATTCCGCGGGGTTGCTGATGGATTTTGTGGAAGTCCGCAAAGGCATCAAAGAACTGGTGGAGCGCGTGGATCACCGCTTCCTGAATGACCTCGCGCCTTTCGATAGACTGAATCCCTCGGCGGAGAACATCGCCAAGTATTTTTGTGATGAATTGGAGCCGCGAATCCGGGATCGGGGGCTGCGCGTTCAGGCGGTAACGATTTGGGAAACCGATACGACCTCGGCCACGTATCGGCCAGTATAGGAAGTTAGAATCTGGAAGTGAGGAGTGAGAAGTCAGAAGCTGAAGGACCCATGGCTGGAGTAAAGGGAGAAAGTGGTTTGCTGCACATCCCTTTAACTTCTGGCTTCTGACTCCTGGCTTCTTTCTACCAAGTCCAGAAGGCCACTGCGGGGTGAAGTTCCGCCTGGTGCTTTTGGGCGCAGACCCCTTCTTTGCAGATGTAGGTGTCCTCGCACCAGCGACAACGGGACAGGCGATCCTTCTCGCGGACAGCGCCACATATGACACAGCCCTCGAGCATGTCAGCAACCACGTGCCGAGAGTAGTTTCGCCAGGTATCCAAAACCTCACGTTCTTCCCGTATTTTCTCGAGTTCTTCGTGGCTGAGCATAACCAGATCCCTCGCGTCTACCTGATCAGATGCAACCGGGGGGCCAACATGTGTCTTTCTTGCGGGTGATCGGCAAATTCAGGATCCGGTTTAGATTCAGCCAATTGCGGCAAGGCAAATGTGACCATGATCAACTCCCTTCGTGCGTCAAGCCGCGTTATGTTATGTGATTTGGCCCAATTCGGCACACCGCTTCCACTTTTGGGACGCGGGGGATAACATCGACATGACCACCGTTTGCTCCTGCACCATATCGGGCCGCGATCCGCCTGATTGGCCGCCCCAGCCTGTTTTGGCAATCCCATCTCTCCGGCCCACAACTAAAAGTAATGTAGAATGTTAGGGGCGGTTGGCGGATGCCGTCACGCCTTCGAAATAATGTTTATTACGGAGATCTTCAAGTCGATTCAAGGCGAGTCAAGTTTCGCCGGATTGCCGTGCGTCTTCGTCCGCCTGACTGGCTGCAATCTGCGGTGCCATTGGTGCGACACGGCCTACGCGTTTCACGGCGGCAACCGGATGAGCGTGGAGGAAGTCTTGGGGCGGATCCACGACCTGGGCGGCAAGTTGGTGGAACTGACCGGGGGGGAACCTCTCCTGCAGGATGAGGTCTATCCGCTGTCGGAACGACTTTTGGCAGGGGGATACCAGGTGCTGATCGAAACGAGCGGGGAGCGCGACATCGGCCTCCTGCCTCGCGAAGTCATTAAAGTCGTGGACGTAAAATGCCCCGGCAGCGGCGAGGAGGGAAGCTTCTGTGCTGGCAACCTGGAGGCGATGGATGGGAAGGACCAGGTCAAATTTGTGGTTGCCGATGAAAATGACTATCGGTATGCCCAGACCTTTATTTCCCGGCATGATCTGCGCGGCCGGGTTGGCGAAATCATCCTCTCACCGGTTTTTGGGCAGTTGCACCCGCGGCGACTTGCCGAGTGGATTCTGCGCGATGGGTTGGAGGTCCGCCTGGGCCTCCAGATCCACAAGTTCATATGGGACCCCGAGGCCAGGGGAGTCTAGGGGAGAGAAGGCAGAAAGCAGAAGGCGGAGGCCAGAAGGCCGTAAGCGCAACGCAGAGAACACTGACAACTGATTACTGAAAACTGAAAATCGAGAACTAACGACTGAAAACCGATGACTGATAACCCCCAGCTGACTCCGGACCCCGGACCCCGGGCCCCTGACAAGCCTCTGGCGGTAATTCTCGCCAGCGGTGGCATGGACAGTTGCGTGACCACGGCCATTGCGAATCT
>DATJVT010000494.1:0-6309 GCA_035501695.1 Terriglobia bacterium
CCAGGCCCAGGAGCGCGGCGAGTGTGGTGACCATCAGAAAAAAGAGCAGGGTCTTCAATCCAACGCGGCCCAGCTTGTGCAGGTCTCCCAGTCCCGCCACGCCCAGGCTCAGGCGCGAAAAGACCAGGGGGATCACGACCATGATGAGGGCGCGCAGCCACATTTGACCCGCCGGTTCGGTGCCGTAATGGACCAGGTTGGCAAGCGCGGCCGTCTTCCCCCATGCCAGGTTGGCAACCACGCCGGAGGCTGCTCCCAGGACCAGGCCGGCAAGGATCTGGCCGGTTTTGGGGCCTTTGCGGGGTTTCGCGCGAGGGGGGGGTAGAGCAGGGGAGTCAGGCATGCGACGGATGTCTCCTTTTGGGTTTGCGCACAGCACTCTCCGGTTCGGAAGCGGGGGCAGAATATGCGCTCGCGGCGCCTTTTGCAAGGGCAAGGCTGCACATGGATGGGCAGGATGTTCAGGATAAAAGAACTTGAGCAGACGATTACGGCATTCGCCCATACGCTGAAAATATCTCCTGCGACCCAGTCTTCTAAGTTTTTTCTTTGTCTTTATCCTGACTATCCTGCTTATCTATGTTTGTTTCCTCACGGATGGCTTGAACCTCGTCTTCCTTTTCGGAAGCTGATCGATTTTGCGAGTTGCTGAGGTTAGCGCCCGTTTGGACCGCTTAAAATGGAATAACGGCGTGGCACGCTTGCGGGCATTATGGGGAACACCTTCTTCGCAGGCGCCAAAGCGAATTCTGATCCGTGTGGTATTTGAGGGCCGACTTCCGATGGCCCACAAAAAGCCGCTGTCCTAACGGGCAGGTCGCGCTACACTTGCTAAATTGCGAACAGCGGGCCCGGAGGTGAAAGAGTGAAGCACTCTCGGCGGAATTTCATGAAGCTCAGCGCGGGAACCATGGGGTCCATGGCGTTGGCTGCAACGCAGGAGGCGGCCGCGCCAACGGATGCGCCCGCGCATCGAGCTTCGCTGGAACAGGACACCTCAGGGGGAACGGTCACCGTCACTCCCGCGGAGGGTGTTGCGGGGGAATTCGGCACCTGGACGGTCGCTTACCGGGTGGGGAGGGCCGGCATCCGCCAACACGGCGGCATTCGCGTGCAGTTGCCGGATGCGTGGCACTCGGGCATTCGCAACTCCGCCAACCGCCTGCAATCCTCCGACCCGAAAGGCGAGAACTACATCACCGCGCGCAGCTCGCGGGCGGGAGTAAAGCTCCGAACCTGGGTGGAAGACGAGCCGGGCGAAACCCTGGTGAAGACGGCGCGACACAGCCTGGACGGAAGATTCGAGCGCTACGTTTACGTGATTCGAGTATGGGTGACGGAAGGCGAGCTGCGTGAAGGCGACACGCTCGCCGTAGTCTACGGCGACACCGACGCGGGCAGCCCAGGCATGAGGGCAGGGGTGATTCGCACCCATCCCGAGCCACTGCTGCTGGCGGTCGATTCCGGCGGCGCCGGGGAGTTCCGCCTGCATCCGGACCGGCCCACGCTCCGCTCCCACGCGGGGGCACCGGTGGAACTGATGATCTGGGGTCCGGCCACCCTTGTCGCCGGGCGGCAGGCGGAATTGGGTCTGGCCGCTGTTGACGCCAACGCCAATCCCGCGCCCTTCGACGGCGAGGTGGAACTCACCGTTACCAAGGGTAGCGCCACGCTCCCTTCCAAGGTGCGATTCCAATCTGAGAGTGGGTGGATGAACATTCCCTTCCAGCCTTCGGCGCCGGGGATTCTGCGCGTGGAAGCTCGGGTGGTCCGTGCAACCGGCATGGAGAAGGTCATGACACTCCCGGCGCAGGGAGCGCCGGCCGGCGAAGCCGCAGCCCTACAGGCGGGTGCACGCGCATTCAGCAATCCTATGCGAGTGCACAATACCGAGCCCCAAACGAAGATTTACTGGGGCGAGTTACACTCGCACACGCACTACAGTTGGGACGGTGTCGGACACGACAATTTCGACTACGCACGGCACATCTCCGGCCTGGATTTTTATGCGATGACGGACCACAGCAATCCCAGTGAGGGTAAGTATACACAAGGCCTCGGCCCGCACGTTTGGGAGGAGTATACGGCCAAGACCGACAGGTATTACGAGCCGGGTAAGTTCGCCACCCTCCACGCGTACGAATGCTCGCTCGGCGCGCCCTACGGGCATCACAACGTCTTCTTCCGCGGCAAGCCGGGACCGCTGTTGGCCGAAGAGGATGTGACCCTGCCGGAGTTGTGGGCGTCGCTCACCGCCGGCGAGGCCCTGACCATTCCCCATCACACGGGGAAGATGCCGCATCCCATCTTCTGGTTTCCGCATAACGAGGAGATCGACCGCAACATCGAGATCTATTCCGCGCACGGCCTGAGCGAGGCCTACGACCCGGGCGGCCCGCTTTCGTTCGAGCACAGCCTCTTTACGGAGCCCAGCCATTCAGTGAAAGGCCCGCAATATGTCCAGGACGCATGGATGCAGGGCTTGGCGCTCAGCACCGTGGCCGCCAGCGACGATCACCGCGCCCATCCCGGCCAGCCGCACTATGGACAAACCGCGGTGGCGGCGGCGGGTTTAACGCGGGAAGAGATTTTCGACGCGCTTTACCATCGCCGGACCTACGGCACCACCGGTAGCAAAATCCTGCTGGACTTCTCCATCAATGGCGAACCCATGGGGGGGAGTGTGAAGGCGTCGGGTCCGCCGCGCCTGGAGGTGGAGGCGCACGGGACCGATACGATTGAGTTGGTCGAAATCCTCCGCTACGCCAAATCCGACGGAGCTTTTATCGCGATCAATACGCTGCATCCCGATGACGCCGACTTCACCTGGAGCGGAACGGATGCGGGATACAAGGACGATTCGATCTACTATCTGCGACTGCGGCAGGCTGGCGTGGTGCGGGGACGGGTGGCCATGGTGTGGTCCAGCCCCATTTGGGTCAGGCGGGCGTGAGGCCATAAAAATGTTTGGCCGAACCGGAGGCTATGATGACGGCGGGTCAGCGCCGGGTTCGGGCGGCCAAGGTTGTGCGGCGGGCGGGGGGAGTGATAAACTCCTTCTTGCTGCTTGTGCCCGCGCCGGCCAACGGAGCGGTGCAATCCCCGTTGCCGGACTCCTCAGCGGCCGAGTTGTCCAAGTCAGGCTGGGGGTAGGATCTTCGCCTGACGCTCTCGCTAGGATCGCGCCCGACCCATCCTGGCCCCGACGAGCGGCTGGTGAGCGAAGGCCTTCCGTCAAGACCAACCTCTCCGGCTGGTGACGATTGGTGAAACTTTGCGTCCAATCATTGCGTAGTACCGGGTAGCGGTCATGACGAGGCAACACTGGGTTTTTGTCGTGGCGCTGGAAGAGCGCCGCTGGATTGGCGGTTGCAGACCGCCGTTATAGCTTGCAAGGGAAAAGGACCATCGATGAAGCCATATCGCCCAAGCCGTGTCGCATTTCTGTTCGCTGCTTGCACTCTGATTGCCAACCCCTTCGCCTGCGCCCAACAACCCGCTTCGGTGTCGACACCGGCTACCGCACCCGCCCCGAATGCCAGCATGAGTTTCGGCAACACCCGCTGGTTTCCGTCCTTCTGGGACCCCTACCAGTCGCCTTACGTGCCCGAGGCGAAGATGAGCAATTCGGACCGCCTGCATTCGCTCTTGAGCGACGGCAAGTTGCACTTGTCCATCCCCGACCTGATCGAATTGGCGTTCGAGAACAATCTCGATCTCGCGGTGGCACGCTATAACATTGCCTTTTCACAGACGGACCTGCTGCGCACCCAGGGGGGCGGCGCCGCGCGTGGATTCACCGGATCATTTACGTCTGCGGCCTTGTTTGCCGGGGCCGTGGGCGCCGGTGTCAGCGCCGGTGGCGGCGGAGTCAGCAGCGGAGCGGGTGGAGCTACGGGTAGCGCCAGCGCCATCCAATTGGGGGGCAGCGGGACCTTCGATCCTTCCCTCTTCTTCAGTTACGGCTGGAACCAGAACACCACACCCTTGGGGACCGCGGAGGTCACCGGCGTCCCTTACGTGGACTTGCAAGGGTCAAGTTACACCACCGGCTTCACCCAGGCTTTCCAATCTGGAACCAGCTACCAGGTGATACTGGGTGGGAGCCGCGGGACCACCACTTCGCTTACTCCGGTCTACAATCCTCAGGTCAACACCTTTCTCGGAGTGGGGTTCACCCAGCCCTTGCTGAATGGATTTGGGCGGCGCGCCAACTCCGTGCAGATTCGCATCGCCAAGAATAACATGAAGGTCGCGGACTCTGTCTTTCGCCAGCAGGTCATCACTACCCTGGGTACGGTGCTCAACGACTATTGGGATTTCCTGTCGGATAAGGAAAATGTGCGGGTGAAAGAGCAGGCGATGGCTTATTCCCAGAAGCTTCTGGAAGATAACAAGAAGCAGGTGGAAATTGGTACCCTGGCGCCCATTGAAGTGGTGCGGGCGGAATCCGAAGTGGCCACGGATCAGCAGGCCTTGATCGTGGCCCAGACCAACCTGCAACAGCAGGGGGAGTTGATCAAAACGGCGCTGGCTCGTCACGTGGATGCGGATTTGGCTACTGCCCAGATTGAGGCCTTGGACAAGTTACCCGAGCCCCGGCCGGATGATGTCCCTCCGCTGGAAGAGGCGCTGCGGCGCGCGTATGCCAATCGCCCTGAAATCGAGCAGACCGAGATGAATCTGAAGACTGAGGACGTAAACCTCGCGGCGCGTCGCAACGGCCTGCTTCCCTCGTTGAATATTTTCGGCACTTATGCGGCGGAAGGGTTGTCCGGCCATCAAATTCTCTGCCCGGCGGGGGCAACTCCCTACGGCCAGGGATGCATTCAGGCAGGCGGCTTCGTCCCCTCGACGGGAAAATCGGTTGGCGGTCTTTCCGAGGCCTTCACCCAGACGATGCAAGCCCAGTACCCCAACTATTCTTTTGGCCTTAACCTCAACATCCCCATTCGCAACCGTCAAGCCCAGGCGGATATGGCCCGGGCGCTTCTGGAGCGGCGACAATACGAAACCCAATTGCAACAGTGGAAGAATAACATCGCACAGCAGGTGCGCACCGCGGAAATCGGCGTCGTTCAAGCCAAAGCCCAGATCAATGCCGCCGCCAAGGCCATGATTCTGGCTCGCCAGACCCTCGATGCCGAGCAGAAGAAATTCCAGTTGGGCGAATCCACGGTCTTCCTGGTCATTCAGGCCCAACGCGACCTGGCGACTGCCGAGGGGAATGATGTCACGGCGCGCGCCACTTATGCTAAGGCCGTTACCCAGTACCAGCAAGCCGTCGGCACGATTCTCTCCGACTACAACCTGGAATTAAGTGACGCTATTGAGGGAACGGTGACCCACGCTCCCAACATCCCGGGTTCGGCTGCAACACCGGTCGCGAATCAGAACTGATCCATTCGCGGCGCGGCAGTCGGGATCAGAACCGGACACTTGCGCTCCAACATCTACTTGCAATTACCCTCTTCATGGCATAATACATGCCCCCAGATCGGAAATAAGGGAAGAGGGAAGTGCAAGTGTCCGAATCAGAGCAGGATAAAGTACAGGCTGAAATCTCACCATCCTCCAACCGGCTAGCCGGCGTCCCCATGAGCGCCCGGGCGGCAACGGTTGCAATCCTGATAATCCTGGCGCTGGTTTTCCTGGTTTATTTCCGAACCTTATGGTTCGACTTTGTTCATGACGACCGGCCGCAGATCGTGGGAAACACCTGGCTTCGGGCCTGGAAGTATTTGCCGCGCTATTTCACCGCGGACGTCTGGTCCTTCCTGCACCCCGTCTTTCGCGGGACCTTCTACCGTCCCATGTTTCTGCTATGGTTGCGCCTGCAATATCTGGTCTTCGGGTTGAGGCCCTGGGGATGGCACCTCTGTACGATTCTCTGCCACGTCGGAGTGACGCTGCTGGCCTACTGCACGGCGGAGCGGCTGCTTGAGGACCGCTTGGCTGCCCTCTTCACGGCCTTGATATTCGGTTTGCACCCTACTCACGCCGAGGCAGTGGCTTGGGTCTCAGGAGTCACCGAACCCCTGTTTGCCCTCTTCCTCTTCGCTTCCTACCTTTGTTACCTTCAGAAGCGAGCCGAACCCGCCCGCGCTCGCAGGTATTGGGCCGCCTCTTTGATTCTCTATGCGTTTGCCTGCCTTTCCAAGGAAACGGCGGTTATCCTGCCCATCATCATCTTCGCGTGTGAATTGGTGTGGAGCGAGCCGGTCGGTTCTTCGCGATGGCGTGACTGGACCAGACGCTGCCTGGATGCCGCAAAAGTCGTCGCTCCTTACCTGGCATTGTTTGTGATTT
>DATJVT010000495.1:0-25219 GCA_035501695.1 Terriglobia bacterium
AATGTGGAGGGCCGCGACCTGGGCGGGGTCATTCGCGACATTCGCGCCAAAATCGCGGGGCTGGGGAACCTCCCCGCCAGCATCCAGATCCTGATCCGCGGCCAGAATCAGGTGATGGAGGAATCCTTCCGCAGCCTGTTGCTGGGCCTGCTGGTGGCGGTCGTCCTGGTGTACTTTCTCATGGTGATCCTCTTTCAATCCTGGGTCGATCCTTTTATCATCATGTTCGCCGTGCCCGGCGCGCTGGTGGGAATTCTCTGGATGCTGGCCTTGACGGGAACCACCATCAATGTGGAATCGCTGATGGGCTCCATCATGGCGGTCGGGATCGCGGTATCCAACTCGATTTTGTTGGTCAGTTTCGCCAACGACATTCGCGTGGAGCGAGGCATTTCCGCGCGGGAGGCGGCCCTGGAAGCGGGCAAAACGCGCCTCCGTCCCGTCCTGATGACCGCGCTCGCCATGATTATCGGGATGGTTCCAATGGCTTTGGCCATGGGCGAGGCAGGAGAGCAGAATGCTCCGCTGGGGCGCGCGGTCATTGGGGGACTGGTGGTGGCAACCCTGGTCACGTTGCTTGTGGTCCCCGTGATTTATTCCCTGCTCCGCAAGGGAGCGGTTACCAAACACCTGCTGGAGGAGCGATTCCTGGCAGAGGAACGAGGAGAACAAGCGGTGGAATGAGCGACCCGAAACCCCATCATTGGCTGGCGGCAATTGCCCTCTATCTTTTCGGGGGGCTGCTTTTCCTGGCCTGCGTCGGCGCGGCCTATCACCTCTGGATCAGCAAGAAGGTGAGCCTGGCTGAGGAGCAGCAATCTCGTGCCCAGGCTGCGGACGCGGGCCCGCGCGTGACGGTGGTAACCGTCAATGAATCGCCTCGCGATCGTATGCTCTCCCTGCTGGGTGAGGCCCGGCCCTTCGTCAGCGCCACCCTCTACGCCAAGTTGAGCGGATACCTGAAGGAGATCACCGTCGACAAGGGTGACCGCGTCACGGCCGGCCAACTCCTTGCGACCCTCGAATCCCCCGAACTCGATCATCAATACCAGGCCGCCGTGGCCGACGCCAAGAACAAGCGCTTGAACGCCGAACGGGCCAAAACCCTGGCGGCACGCGACATGATTTCAAAGCAAGACGCGGATACGGCCTCGGCCGACGCCGATGTGGCGGAAGCGACCGTCCGCTCGCTGGCTGCCCAGACGGACTATGAAATCATTCGCGCCCCGTTTGCCGGCATGGTCGTGGCCCGCTTCGCCGATCCTGGCGCGCTGATGCAGAACGCCGCCACTTCTCAGACGTCCACGTTGCCTCTCGTCACCATTGCCCAGACGGATCTCCTGCGCGTCTACGTCTATCCGGACCAGCGTGACGCGCATTTCATCCACGTAAACGATCCCGTGGAAATCACCCCCCCCGAACGTCCCGAGTTGCACCTCCCTGCGTCCGTAACCCGCATCAGCGGCCAGTTGGACAATCGCACCCGCACCATGCTGACCGAGATCGACTTCAAGAACACGTCGGACCTTATTCTGCCGGGCAGTTTTGTGCAGGTAAGCTTGCGCATCCACCAACCCGATTCGGGTGGACTGGAGATTCCCTCCGAATCGCTTGTCATGCGCGGTGACAAACCTTTCGTTGCCCTGGTGAGGCCCGGCAACACCATTGCTTTTCAACCCGTGGTCATTGGCGTGGATGAGGGGCCCGTCGTCAGGATCGTTTCCGGGTTGAAAAAGGGGGACCAGATTGCTCTCAACCTCGGGGACAACATCGAGCAAGGGAGCCACATCCAGCCGGTAATCGCGAAGTAGATGGGAGGTTCCATGAAGGCCGTGCAGGTCATGCTGGCGGGGGCATTGCTGGTTCCCATCGCGGGGGCAGCCGGCCCGCCTCGCCCCATGTCGCTGGCGGAGTGTCTCCAGATCGCCGAGCAGAATCACCCTGACCTGGCCGCCGCGCGCGGCTTGATCGATTCCGCCCGGGCGCAGGTGCGGATTGCCCGCGCCGGCTACCGGCCACAAATGGACGGCGGCACATACTACGACCGCGCTACCTACAACTATGCCGCCACCCCCGGCACTTCTCCCAGCCAGTTTGAATCCAGTTACACTGGCATGAGTATGTCGTCGGCACCCTACTATTACGGCGGATTGCTTTTTTCCCAACTCATCTACGACTTCGGCCGGACCCACGGCGCGGTGGAGCGCACCGGCGCGGAACTGGAAGCATCTCAGCAAAACCTGAAGCGCGTCCACGACATCGTCTATCTGAACGTGCGCGAAGCTTTCTACACGGTCTTATCGGCGGAGGAGATCCTGCAAGCTCGCAAGGACGCGGTCGAGAACCAGCTCAAGCATCTCGAGCAGGTGCGCTCCTTCCACGAGGTGGGCACGCGCCCCAAGATTGACGTGACCCGGCAGGAGGTGAACCTGGCAAACTCCCAGGTGGATTACCGCCAGGCACAGGAGAACCTGGATGTGGCGCGGGCGGCTCTTGCCACTGCCATGGGAATACCCCTGGACCAGTCACCCGAACCCTTGAACCCTGGCCCGGGAGTTCCCGATGCCGGCAAACTCGATGACCTCATGCTGCTGGCCGAAAGACAGCGGCCCGATCTGGGGTCCTTGCGCGACCAGATTTTCGCCGCTCAGGCGGATATCATCGTAGCGCGCAGCTACTATCGCCCCAACCTTCGCCTGGGCGCTGTCTTCAACTATCAGAACCTGAAGTTCCCCCTCGTCTATAACTGGCAATTGGCAGGACTGGTGGCCCAGAACTTTCTGGATGGGGGTACCAAGCAGGCGCGCCTGGAAGCGGCGCAGTCGGAAGAGACCGTGGCGCGCGCCAATCTCATTTCGCTCGTGGAGAAGATCAGGCAGGAGGTCTATGCGGATTATTCCGATCTGAAGGTGGCGGAAGACAAGATCCAGCTTAATCAACAGGCCGTTGCTGAAGCGAAGGAAAACCTTACGCTCGCCGAAGGCCGCTATTCGGCGGGATACGGCAACATCATCGAACTGACAGACGCGCAAACGCTGCTGACCGACTCCCAGGTGCAGGAAATTGTTTCGCGATTCGATTGCCAGACTTCCGCCGCACGCCTTGACGTTGCGGTGGGCCGAACCCCGATTCCTTAGAACCAAACCACCTTAGGCCCTGTCATGCATTGACCGCGGCGATCCGGCGCAGCAGATCGTCTTGTTCACCGGCAGTTTCCGCGCCGATGGTGAAGGCGTCCAGGATCCCCAGAGAAAGGGCGTACTTCAGCGCCTCATCCTGGCGGTTGCGCATATCGCCTTGCCCCAGAATCTTCATGCCGATGATGGCCTTTCCGTTGACCCGTCCCTGAGCCAGAACTGCCTTCACCGTGTCGGGATCGGCGTCCATGTGGGAGCCGATGGGGTTAATGCGTGACAGCATGACCTCCACCCAGGGCGATTGCGCGGCCAGGCGCAAGGCCCCGATGTCGTGGCAGGAGCACCCGTGCGCGCGGATAATCCCCTTGTCCTTCATCTCGGATAGCACGTCCATGGCGGGGCGGAAGCGCTCTGTCCAATTCTCTTCCGTCAGGCAGTGCATCATCAACAAGTCGATGTAATCGGTATTCAGTTCCTTGCGGAAACGGTCGACATCCGCCCGCATCTGGTCCGGCTGGCGGGCCCAAGACTTGCTCATGACCGTCACCTTTTCGCGCGGGAGGTGCTTCAGCGCCTCCGCAACGTGGGGATGTGAGCCGTAAGAATCCGCAGTGTCAAAAAAGCGCAGCCCGTGGTCGTAACCCCGCCAAAGGAGATCCGAAAGGCCCTTGATTCCCAATGAGGTCTGATTGGAGTGATGATTGTACCCGATGGTTCCGGTTCCGCACGCCAGGCGGCTGGTGCGAATTCCCGTCTTTCCCAGCACCACGGTATCGGTGGCGCTGAAGCGAGTGCCTGCATCCACTGCCAGACTCGCGACCGGCATCGCACCCAGCCATGCGCCGCCCACACCCAAGGCCGTCGTCTTAAGGAACTCCCTGCGTTTCATGCCGCCTCCTTTGATGGCTGCATATGCTCTCAAATTGCCTGGTGAAGCCCTTCACTCTGGAACATGCTAGACTACCATGCTTGATTCGCCCTTCCAAGAAGATCATGGTACGATTAGGCGGCTGCAATTCCCGGAGCAATGTTCCCCGGAGGCGGAGCACGGATTCCGAGCGAATTTCCGGTGCCCAACACCCCCGGCGCGGCTACAACACCGAACCACAGATGGCCTGCGCCCGACAATCCCGCAGAGAGTTCTTCATGTCGACCCGTGAGGGCAGCATACTGCTTATCGTGGGCATCCAAGTCGGCTTGATCCTGTTGCTCACTGGATGCAATTCCCAAACAGGCCCC
Source organism: Terriglobia bacterium (assembly GCA_035501695.1). Classification (GTDB taxonomy): domain Bacteria; phylum Acidobacteriota; class Terriglobia; order UBA7540; family UBA7540; genus Bog-366. Next base: position 4,377 of record DATJVT010000495.1, read on the forward strand.
GGCGCGGGAGACCCCGCACAAGGGGAGGCGAAGGTCGAGGAAATCCACGGCGATGGGGCGGTGCAGGTCGATAATCCCGAACGATTTCCCCTGGTTACGGTTGAGCGGCGCCCTGCCGCAGACGAACTCCACGTGACGGGGGTCGTAGCGCCGGACGTGCAGAAGTCCGTCCAGGTGCTGTCCCTGGCCGGCGGACGGGCTGTCGAAATCCGCGCCAAACTGGGCGATGAGGTTGTCAAGGGCGAGGTTCTGCTGGTCATCGACAGCCCGGAGGTTTCCCAGGCTTTTTCCGACTATGACAAGTTTCAGTCCGAAGAGCACTTTGCCACGCAACAGCTTATCCGCGCGCAGGACCTCTACGCCAAGGGCGCCATTTCCCACCTGGACCTGGAAAGCGCGCAAAATGCCGAGCAAAAAGCGCAAGCGGATGTCCGCGCCGCCAGGCAAAGGATCAGTGTGTTGGGGGCTGATCTTAACAACCCCTCTCCCCTCGTGTCCATTCGCGCCCCGATTTCCGGCTCAATTGTGGAGCAGAACATAACTGGCGGCACAGGCGTCCGCTCCTTGGATAATTCCCCCAACCTCTTTACCATCGCGGATCTTTCCATGGTCTGGGTCCTCTGCGATGTCTACGAGAACGATCTTCGCCGGGTGCACGTGGGAGACTCTGCCGAGGTCCGGCTGAGCGCCTTTCCCGACCGTGTTCTCACGGGCCGGGTGGGCAACATCAGCACCGTGCTTGACCCGTCGACCCGTACCGCTAAAGTCCGCCTGGAACTGGCCAACCCGGGTGGACTGATGCGAGCAGGCATGTTTGCCACCGCTACCTTCCGCTCACAAACTGAGCAAATGCAGCCCATGATTCCCACCACGGCCATCATACGACTGCACGATAAGGATTGGGTCTTCGTGCCGCTGGGAGGAAACCGGTTCCGCCGCCAGGAAATCCAGACCGGCCCGGTATCATCTGCTGGTCTTCAGATAGTTTTGGGAGGCCTCGGCGTGGGGAGCAAGGTCGTCGCCAACGCCCTCCAATTTTCCAGCGCGGCTGGGATGGAATGAGTGCACCGATCCATTTAACCATCGGGTCAACGGGTCATTCAAGAAGAGACCACCCAATGTTTCAATGACCCGATGATTGAATGACCAAATAATCATGATCCGTTACCTCGTTGACCTCGCACTGCGCGAAAAGTTCCTGGTTTTGAGTCTGGGGGTTCTGCTCCTGGTCTGGGGAGTGGTTTCATTTCATCGGCTCCCGGTCGAAGCCTATCCGGACGTGGCTGACAACTATGTCAACGTCATCACCCAGTGGCCGGGCCGCGCCGCCGAGGAAGTAGAACGTCAAGTCACTATTCCAACCGAGTTGCAGATGAACGGCCTCCCGCACCTCACCCATCTGCGCTCCACTTCCTTGTTTGGGCTCTCTTCCGTGACCATGATCTTCGACGACGAGTCGAGAAATTTCGAGAATCGTCAACAGGTGCTGGCGCGCCTCTCCCTGGTGAACCTGCCCGGCAACCTGAGCCCGCAAATCGGGCCGGACTACAGTCCGGTGGGCCAGATCTACTTCTACACGCTGCAAAGCACCGATCCGCGGTATGACATCATGGCGTTAAAGTCGCTTCAGGACTGGGTGGTGCTGAAACAGTTGAAATCCGTCCCGGATGTTGCGGACGTGGATATCTTTGGAGGGATGACACGCGAGTACCAAGTCCAGGTAGATCCCAACAAGCTCATTAGTTACGGTTTAACCATCGGCCAGGTGGAACAGGCGCTCGCTGCCAACAACGTGAACGCAGGCGGAAGCTTCATCGAGAAGGGCCAGCAGGCCTTCAATGTTCGCGTCGTGGGCCTGATGCAAACCACGAATGACGTGGGAGCAACGATCCTGAAAGCCTCCGCCGGCACGCCGGTTCGCATCCGCGATGTCGCCGTGGTCGTGCAGGAGGCGAAGATCCGGCTGGGGAAGCTCGGCAAAACGCTGCATCGCGACGACGGCAAGGTGGTCGATGACAACGACGTGGTGGAAGGGATCGTTCTCCTGCGAAAGGGTGCGGAAGCAGAAAAGACACTGGCTGCCCTGCACGAAAAGGTGGATTATGTGAATCGCTTTGTGCTCCCCTCCGGCGTGAGGATCGTTCCCTACCTTGACCGCAACGACCTGGTAAGTTTCACCACCCATACTGTCCTGCACAACCTGGGGGAAGGCATCGCTCTGGTGGTCATTGTTTTGTTCTTGTTCCTCGGGAACATACGTTCCGCCCTCATCGTTGCCCTTACCATCCCATTTTCCCTCCTCTTCGCCTCAATCCTACTTGACCTCAGCCACATCCCCGCCAACCTGCTTTCGCTGGGCGCACTGGATTTCGGCATGGTGGTGGATGGCTCCGTGGTGATGGTGGAAAATATTTTGCGCCACATCAGCGAGCAACGTGCCGAGGGGGGGAGTCTGACCGATACGATCCGCGCGGCGGCGCATGAAGTGCAGCGGCCGGTCTTTTATGCCATCGCGATTATCATCACAGCTTATCTTCCAATCTTCACCCTGGAGCATGTCGAGGGAAGGCTGTTTCACCCCATGGCCTGGACCGTGGCGTTTGCGCTTCTCGGCGCCATTCTATTCGCCATGTTCCTGGCCCCGGTACTGGCCAGCTTCTTCTTCCGAAAGGAAACGCGTGAATGGCGAAATCCCGCCTTGGAGTTCGTCACCCGGATTTACCGACGGTCGGTCGAGTGGACGCTGCGCCACCGCGGTATAACCCTGGCGGGCGGTCTCGTGGTCGTACTGGCCCCTTTTGGGTTAGTGGCGGGCGGCTTCATCGGCTCCGAATTCCTTCCCCATCTGGATGAAGGCGCCATTTGGGCCCGCGGCACTCTTGCTCCCAGCACCGGACCCAGCGAGGGCATCCGTATCATGAACCAGGCACGCCTTGCCTTTGCCAGGTTTCCCGAGGTCACAAAGGTGGTTTCGCAGGTGGGAAGGCCGGACGATGGCACCGACGCCACAGGGTTCTTCAACACGGAGTACTTCATCGACTTAAAGCCCCATGCCCAATGGCGACCGCGCTTCCACAGAAACAAGGAGTTGCTGATTGATTCACTGGACAAAGAAGTAGAAAAGATACCTGGCGTGAATTGGAATTTCTCCCAACCCATTTCCGACAACATGGAAGAAGCGGTGAGCGGGGTCAAGGGCGAACTTGCAGTCAAGATCATCGGGACGGACCTGAAAACCCTGGAAACCATGGCCGACGAGATCGTCAACGTGATGCAGCCAATTCCGGGCGTCGCCGACCTGGGGGTTTTTCGCGTTCTCGGCCAGCCTAACCTGAATTTGATCGTCGATCGCGCCAAGGCAGACCGCTACGGCATCAACGTGAGCGATATTCAGGATGCCATTGAAACAGCGGTCGGAGGGAAAGCCGTCAGCGAGGTTCTGGTCGGTGAGGAACATTACGACCTGGTGGTTCGCTACCAGTCGCCCTATCGAACGACCGTGGACGATATCGCCGGCCTGCGGATCCTCGCGCCGTCCGGAGAGCGTGTTTCACTGGGACAAGTCTGTACCATCCGGATTGAGGACGGCGCCTCGATGATTTACCGCGAGAATAACTCCCGCTACATCGCCATCAAGTACAGCGTGCGGGGCCGCGACTTGGGCAGCACCGTGCGCGACGCAATTCAAGCGGTCGGCGCGAGGGTAAAACTGCCCACGGGCTACAATTTGCAGTGGGCGGGTGAATACGCCAGCCAACAACGCGCCAATGCCCGCCTGATGCTGATCGTGCCCATCACAGTCCTGCTGATCGTATTGCTGCTTTATACGGCGTTTGATGCCTTCAACTGGTCGCTTCTGATCATGGCAACCCTGGCCACCGCCCCCATTGGTGGGATGCTGGCCCTGGTCATTACGGGCACGCACTTCAGCGTGTCCTCCGGCATCGGCATGCTGGCTCTGTTCGGGGTCTCGGTGCAGGTGGGATTGATTATGATTCAGTACATCAACCAGGCGCGACTGATGGAATCCGATATCATGAAAGCCGTCGTGGAAGGTGCGGTGCGGAGTTTACGGCCCACCCTCATGGTTATGCTCGTCGCCACTTTGGGACTTCTCCCCGCCGCGCTTTCGCACGATATCGGTTCCGACTCGCAACGGCCCTTCGCCATCGTGATCGTGGGCGGCCTTACGACGGACCTGTTCCTTAGCGTTATCCTCCTACCGACTCTCTACTCCCTCATTGCGAGGCCGGGGGACAGAATCGGCGAGATCTGACACGCAATCGCCGTCAGACGCGAAACTCAGCCCGTATACTGGCCAGGGGAATCGCGTCCCGCCAACCTGCGCGCGTTTCGGGTCCACTCCTGAGATATGTTCACATCTGCAAGAAGGCCACTGGCTCCTGCATGCCAGACAGGGTTCCCTCACGCCAGAATGTCGCGAATCATCTTGGTGGTTTCGGTCACTTGGTCCGAGTAACGCGGGTAGAGGCCGATAATCGTAGCGTCAACCGGCTTGATGTTCTTGTACGCCCACTTGATGGCTTCTTGCTTCTGCTCTTCCGACTGGCATTTGCGGCCGGCCGCCAGAACCTTGTAAACCAACGCCGGTTTATCCACCTTGCGTATGGCCTCAGCCATCTTCGGCGGGTCAGAAGCAATCCAGCCCTCGTCCAGCGGCGTGGTGCCGATCTCTTTTATCCAATCTTCGGGGTGCCGGGTGACGTAATGCAATCCCGTCATGTAAAAGTCATTACCAAACGATTTTTCGTGGACTGTCTCGAGGATTTTCGGGTTGTGCGTCGAGATTCCTGCCAGGATTCCCAGGTCGTGCACAGCGTTGACGTAGCTCTTGAGCAGATCGATCTTCCCCGCCCGGAAGAGAGCATCGCTGGCCCCGCCGTGGAATGCGATCCCGATTGGCTTAAACTCGGCCGCGGCCTGGGCGCACTTGATGGTCCCATTGAGTATATCTTCGGGCGTCCTCCCCATCTTCTCGTCATAGTGCCAGGAGGCGGCCAGGCACAGGAACTGCATCTTGCATCCCGCGGCGCGGATCTTGGGGATCTGTCGTTTCTGGTCGTAATTGAAACTGTACTGCCAGGTATTGATCCCGGCCTTTTCGCAGTCGAGCAGCAGCTTGACGATGCGCTCGTCGGTGAACCACTCGCGCATGTGCTGGTCGTATTGCCGGTTGAAATGGGAATAGCCATAGATGGGGTTGCTCCCCACGATCATGCGGGTGACGCGATGCGAGCCCAGCATGGTGGTGGGCAGCAGATCGGGGGGCTCCGCCTGAAGCGCCCGGGGCACCATCAAACCGGCTGCCACGGTGGTGGCGCCCTTCAGGAAATCCCGCCGGCTGCTCTCACCTTGAGAAGCATTCCGACTTTCACGAGTTTTGCGTGCCATGTGCCTTCTCCTTGAATAAGTGCGTTCATCATTCCGGAGGCAGACGATATCCTTGCGCGGGCCGCGTGTCAATGGCAGAAATGGGCTCTCCCGCCCCCAACTCCAACCGGAGCAATGGTTCCACCGGCGGGCAAACCAGAGATGGAGTCGTTAGGAGCCAAGAGTTGAGATTAGCGGTTCACTTAGGCGGGGTCGGAAGCGGTTGCAGCAATTGTTCCTTGCGGTAGACGAGGGTGTTGGTATCGAAGGCGGCGATTTCAAAGTCGTGGCCGTGCGTGATGGCGTCGCAGGGGCAGGCTTCCACACAGTAGCCGCAGAAGATGCAACGGTTGTAATCGATGTTGTAAACCTTGGCGTAGCGCTCGGCCGCGCTGATGCGGTGATCGCCGGTGTTTTCCGCAGCCTCAATGTAGATGCAATTGGCGGGGCAGGCGGCGGCGCACAGGAAGCAGGCCACACACTTCTCCAGCCCGTCTTCATCACGGCGCAGCACATGGACGCCGCGATAGCGATCCTCAAAGTGAACCGGTTCGGCGGGATAGTTCTCGGTCACGGTGGGTCCGACCATCATCTTGAAGGTGGTCGCGAATCCCTTGGCCAGCGCAGTTGCCGAGTCGACCATTTCGCGAATGATGTTTGGCATAGCCCCTCAGTGGGGTCGAATACGACCACTTCGATCGGACGATCTGCAACCCTATCCGAGTATAGCGAATGGTCCGCGGGTGGTCAATTTCACCCTTCCGGACCCGGCTAACCCTAAACCCATCCCTCCCCCAAGATGGCTGCCCCACTTCTGGCGCCCGTACAACCCGCTTCACATGTAAATGCTTCTAAGCAGAGGAATTCCCCCGCTCCGCCAGTGGGCGCTTGTCAATCGGCATGGCGAGGTGTAGAGTGATGCTAGGGGTTTGCCAGGTGGATTGAAACCACCGCCGGTTGGTAACGAAATCGGGTCGTTGACTGAGGAGATACCAATGAAGAGATGGGCTGTTCGCATCGCCATTGGGCTATTGGCAGGAGCGCTGCTGCTGCCGGCGGCTCTGGCCACTGAAACCAAGGCACCACCCCCGGCCAGTCAGTTGATCCCCGCGGGGACTCTCTTGCACGTGCGGCTGACCTGCACCCTCACATCGAAGACCAGCAAGCCCGGCGATCCCTTTACAGGGGTCGTCACGCAGCCGATTTCGGCCGATGGCAAGGAGATCATCGGTGCTGGCAGCACGGTGGAAGGTCATGTGACCTTCGTCAAGCAATCGGGACGCATCTCGGGCGTGGCGCAGATGCGCGTGGTTCTGGACGATATCATCACCACCGATGATGTCAAATTGGCACTCCCCGCGGGATTGGATGATATGAACGGCGGTGCTTGCGCCAAGACCGGCAGCGACGATGAAGGAACCATCAAGGGCTGCGGCAAGAACAAGAAGGACGCCATGAAGGATGCAGCGATCGGGGGCGCCATGGGAGCGGGCGCCGGCGCCATGGTGGGTATGGGTTCCGAAATCGACTGCGAGTACTACGGCAATTGCGGGGGACCCGGATGGGGTTCTTCCATCGGTATGGGAGCGGGGATTGGTGCCGGTACCGTGCTGATTTACGACCTGCTGAAGCACGAGAAGCACATTATCCTTGTCCAGGGCACCACCATGACCTTCGTCATCAACCGGTCGGTTGACGCCGGCACCGGCAAGCCGATCGAGCAGGCCACCCCCGCTCCGCCCACCGAAGACGCCAAGCAGTAATACTACCGTTGGCGCTATTCCGATAGGCAAATACTGCGGGCGGCAAGTCCCAGCCAATGAGTTGCTGCTGCTCCGCGGAGGAATTACGGATGAAACTCAGGTGCGCAATTTCCATCCTGGCTGCCGGGTTGATTTGGGCCGCCGGCCTGCCCGTTCGGGCCGCAGACGGGGGCGACATTGCCCTGCCCAGCGGCACTCAGCTAGTCGTAAAGCTGACCAACACCTTGAGCACCAAAGGGAGCGAGGAAGGAGACCCCTGGGCGGGCAAGGTGGCCGAGCCGATTTTTGCCGAGGGGCAGGAAGTCGTGCCCGCCAACAGCACGGTGCGCGGCCACGTAACCTTCATGGAACCTGCCGGCCGCGCCACGGGGAGAGGCGAAATGCGGCTGGTGGCTGAGACGATTTCCACTCCCGAACAGGGCACCTTCACCATCGTTGCTCAACTCAAAGACGCCGACACCGGCACAGGTTCCAAAGTCAAGGACGCGGAAGGAACCATTGAGGGCCCCGGCAAGAGCGCCAAGAACACCGCCAAGGAAGCCGGCATCGGCGCCGCGGTGGGAGCCGGCGGGGGTATGCTGATCGATGGCGGCAAAGGCGCTCTCTTTGGCATGGCCATCGGCGCCATCACGGGCATCGTCCACAGTACCGCGAAGAAACATCAAGGAGTGCTCCTTCCCCCGGGCACCGAACTGACCTTTGTCCTGGACCGAACCTTCCTCTCCAAGCGAATTGCTCCGCCGGCGCATCCGAATCCCCCCTCAGAATAGATCAATTCAGGATCCCAGCTTCACTTCGATGTCCCCCAGAATTTGCCTGCCGTGAAAGCGCCCGTTTTCGATGAAGATTTCGTTGGTATCCATGCCCGCGATAATCACCCCGGCCAGGTAAATACCCGGCACATTGCTTTCCAGCGTTTCCTTGCTACAGCGCGGGCGATGCGTGGCGGGGTCAATTTCCACCCCTATATCGCGGAGGAAGCGAAAGTCCGGATGGTAGCCGGTCAGCGCGAAAACGAAATCGTTCTCCAGGTGCAGGGCTTCCCCGTTGCCGCGATGCACGCAGATGAAGTCCGGAAGGATTTCCTTTACCTCGGATTGCGCGAAAGCGCGAATCGAGCGCTCCTTAATGCGATTCTCGAGGTCGGGCCGGATCCAATACTTGATGTGGGAGCTAAGCTCCGCTTCGCGATAGATCACGGTCACTTCGGCCCCGTGGCGCCACAGGTCGAGGGCGGCAACCGCGGCAGAATTCGCTCCGCCAATCACGGCCACTTTGCGGCGGTAGTAGGGGTGGGGGTCGGTATAGTAATGCGAGACCTTGGGCAGTTCCTCGCCGGGGATTCCCAACAGGTTGGGCAGGTCGTAGTATCCCGTGGCGATGATGGCCTTCCGGGTGAGGTATTCCGCGCCGCGGCCCCCGGGGGTCTCCGTCTCCACGCGAAACTCGCCATCCCGGCCGGAGATTCCGAGCACGCGCTCATGGAAGTTGACGGGGAGGCTGTAGTAATCCGCGACCCTCCGGTAGTATTCCAGGGCTTCGGCACGATGCGGTTTGGTGTTGAGACTGGGAAGCGGCAAATCGCCGATCTCCAGCCGCTCGCGGGTCGTAAAGAACGTCATAGTGGAGGGGTAATTGTATATCGAGTTCACCAACACGCCCTTTTCCACCACCAAAACCTTCCGCCGGTGCTTCACCGCCTCAATGGCACAGGCCAAGCCCGTGGGCCCGGCGCCAACTACCAGGATATCCAAAGGTTCGTGCATGCCTGTCTACTGCCTCCCCGTTCCCGCCAACAACTCAGTTAGTTCCCTTCTGACGCTTTCGAAGGTCGCCAGCAACTCCGGCGTGGCCTCCCTCGTTTCGTTCTTCCAGACGAACGCTTTCCCACTCCCGCGCTCAATCAGGACGCCGATTCCGCCACCCAGGTGGTATCCCATGCTTCCAAACTGCCGCACTCTGCCGCTGGAAACATCCAGCAGCGCGACGCAGCCCTGCTTTTCTACCGCCGGGTATCTGGCAAATTGCTCGAAGGTGATGAATTGAAAGCCCGCCTGGAGCAACCTTTCCAGGCATGTGACTTGCCCAGGACTTAGAGTGGGCGGCGGGGTTTCAGGCAAGCTTCTTCCCTTCTCCCCTTTGCGCATCAAACTGCTCGCGGTTAATGGAATACAGGACGACCCGGATTCCTTTATGGACCGCTTCACGTTCAAACCGCATCCCGATGCGCTCCATCACGCGTAAGGAATCCCGGTTGGCCGACTGGGCGATGGCAACGATGCGATAGAGATTGCTCACTTCAAAACCATATGCCAACGCTTCCCGCGCGGCTTCCGTGGCCAGACCCTGTCCCCAGCAAGCGGGCGCCAGCCACCAGCCGATCTCGACCTCCGGTCCGCCTGCCAGCGGTTGCAGGCCGCAGATTCCGATCAGTTCGTCCCTGTCCTTCGGCATCAGCTTCCACAGGCAGATTTGTTGCTTGTCCCAGTTCTCGTCTTGCCGCGAGACAAATTCCTGCACACGCTCATCCGGCCACGGTTCCCCTGTCCCGAGGTACTGTACGACCAGGGGATCCGAAGTCAGATTACGGAGTTCCCTCCAGTCTTCCCACTTCCAGGTGGCAAAGCGCAGGCGCTCCGTTTCCAGGACGATATTCTCAACCTTGTCGGCCAAACGGTCCATTTGAACCCCCTCGTGGGACTACTCTTACCGAATCGATATGTCCAGAACCTGTCACTGGGAATCGCTGCCGGGAGGGTCGGTTATCTCGGTGGTAGAACACCCCATGGCTCAATTCTCTTCCAGCGTTTCGAGGATCTTGCGTAGCGCGGCAATGATCTCCTCCCGCTCCACATTGCTCTTGCGAAACCTCAGAACGAGCTTGAAATCTTTGGCGGGGGGAATGTAGTTGAAGACCGCAGGGTGGGGCTTCCGGTCCGGATTCCGCTCCGCGCGGGCCTGTTCGCGGTTGACCAGCCCCAGGGCAAAGCGCCGGACCAGGTCGCGCATTTTCGCCTCATTCGGCTGCCGCGCCACCTGCAGCAATTGCGATTTGGAAAGCACGCCCGATTCGATGCACTGGGCCTTTACCGCGTCCGGAATCCCGCGCAAACTCAGGGTTTCAGTAATCGAAGACCGCGATTTGGAAATGCGGCTGGCGATTTCCTCGTGGGTCAGGGTGAAGCGGTCGGCCAGGGCTTGCACGCCGTCAGCTTCCTCGAAGGGCGTCAGGTCCTTGCGTTGCAGGTTCTCGATGAGGGCAATTTCCAACGTCTCGCCGTCGTCCACGTCCTTTTCGATGCACGGCACTTCGCGCAGCCCGGCGGCGCATGCGGCGTGGTAGCGTCGCTCCCCGGAGATGATCATAAACCGGTCGGAATCGGGTAGGTAGCGGACCAGCAAAGGTTCCAGGACGCCCTTCTCACGCACCGACTCCGTCAGGCCGTCCATCTCACCCAATTCCTTTCGCGGCTGGTCGGCGTTGGGTTGGATCTGCTCGACAGGAATCATGCGGCCGATTGCGGCGCCGCTGCGGGAGATCATCTCCTCCACATAGTGCGAGTTGTGCCGCATCTTGACGGTAACGGGCAGGCCGGCGCGTCTAACTGACACGTTGCATCACCTCCCGCGCGAGTTGCGCGTACTCGGCCGCCCCGGTGGACTCCGGAGCAAAGCTGAAGATGGTCTCCTTGTAAGCGGGGCTTTCCTCCAGACGCACGTTCTTGCCGATCACGGTCTTGAAAACCTTGTCGCCGAAGACATCTCGCACCTGCTTGTAGATGTCCCGCGCCAGGTTGGTGCGCTTGTCGTATAGCGTCACGATGACCCCCAGCAATTGCAACTCGGGATTTGGGCGGGCACGGATTCGTTCCAGGGTTTCCAGCAGGTCGTCGGTCCCCTCCAGCGAATAGTAGGAGGCCTGGATGGGAACCAACAGGTAATTCGCCGCCACCAGGGCATTGACTGTGATGATCCCGAGCGCCGGCGGGGTGTCAATGACGATCAGGTCGAAATTGTCGCGCGCCCCCGCCAGGGCATCCTTCAAGCGGAAGGGCGCGTCGAACTGGCCCACTAAATTGGCCTCCAGCTTGGCGAGGGCGATGCGGGCGGGGGCCAGGCAGAGGTTGGCCACCTTGGTGGGCTGCAAGACGTCCGTCACCGTCACGTGGTGGTCCGCCAGAACATCATAGATGGAATTCTTGATTTCGTCCGGCGAGAAAAAGGTCAGCGTCGTGTTGGCCTGGGGGTCAAGATCGATCAATAGCGTGCGCCGCTCCTTGAGGGCAAAGGCGGCGGCGAGGTTGACGGCGGTCGTGGTCTTCCCCACCCCGCCTTTCTGGTTTGCAATGGCAATGACGGTGGCAGACATTTATAAGACCCGTGTTACGGGATGCGGGTGACGGGATACGGGGAACGGGGCACGTCGTTCAGATTACGCGAACTGGCGCCGGGAGGAGTGCTTACCTGAAATGAGTGGCGGATTTCAACCCGTATCCCGTAACCCGTATCCCGGGCGTTACATCTTGTAACGCCCCATATCTTCGTCGCCCAAATTCTCCAGCCACTTGCGCATCTCTTCGTTGCTGACCTTGTCCGTGGAGTTGGCGGAACTCTTGGAGTTCTTCAAGACCTCGTCCTCCACATAAATCGGGCAGTCCACTCGCAGGGCCAGGGCCAGGGCGTCGCTGGGACGCGAATCAATCGACATCATCTGGCCTTCGCGCTCCAGCCAGATCAAGGCATAGAAAGTATCATCCCGAAGCTCGCTTACAACAACTTTTTGCACGCGGGTTTCCAACCCCAGGAGCAGGTTCCGCAGCAGGTCGTGCGTCATGGGACGGGGGGTGGTGACTTTTTCAATCTCCAGGGCAATGGCGTTGGCTTCATAGATTCCGACCCAGATGGGCAACACCGACGTCCCGGCTACATCCTTGAGGATGACGATGGGCATGTTGGTGACGGGATCCATGACCAGACCGCGGATCTTCATTTCTACTTCCATAAGCCCCCCCGTTAAATTGCCGATGGCCGATTGACGATTGGCGGGAATCAGTTGTCAGATTCAGTTGTCAGTTCTCAGTTTTCAGTAGTTAGTAAAGTCAGTTCCCAGCCTTTGAGGACTCGTTACTAATGACTGATAACCGATTACTGGCGATTCCCCTCTCAGTTTTCAGTAGTCAGTAAAGGCAGTTCCCAGTCTCTGGGGATTCATTACTGATAACTGACAACTGATTACTGACGAATGAAAATTGACGACCCCGCTCCTCAATCGGCAATCGTCAATCGACCATCGTCAATTCCTTCTCCCACCAGGCTGTTGGGGCCCGCGGATGTCACCGCAACCATCCGGTAACTACCTACATCGGCGGGTTCACCCGGGAAGTTGAGGACCCGATTGCTGCTGGTCCGCCCCACCGCCTGCCGCAGACGGGCCTGATAGCCTTCCACGAGGACTTCGAACCTCTGACCCACCAGCGTCTGGTTACGCCGCAGTTGAATCTGGCGCTGAACTTCCTGCAACACCGACAAGCGGCGCCCCTTCTCCTCCTCGGCCACTGTGTCGGCGAAATCCAATGCGGAGGTTTTGGGCCGCGGGGAAAACTTGAAGGAGAAAACCTGGTCGTATTCGACTTCTTCCAGAAGCGAAACCGTCTGCTCAAAGTCCTTTTCGCTTTCGCCGCAGAAACCCACAATAATATCCGTGGAGAGGCTAATACCGCGACGCGCCTTGCGGATGCAATCGATTCTCTCCAGATACTCCTCGCGCGAGTAGCCGCGCCGCATGCGCGCCAGCACTTCCGAGGAACCCGCCTGCACGGGGAGATGGACCTGGTCGCACAGCGCGGGATGAGAATCAATCGCCTGCACGATGTCGGGAGTGAAAAAGCGCGGATGCGAGGTGGTAAAGCGCACCCTCCGCACTCCCGGCACTTCCGCCACGCGCCCCAGCAATTCGGCAAAACTCCAACGCGCCGGGGATGGATCCCGCCAGGCATTCACGATCTGGCCGAGAATCTGAATCTCTGTATAACCGGCGTCCGCCAGGCGGCGGCACTCGGCAACGATTCGGGCGCCTGACCGGCTCCGTTCCGGGCCCCGTGTCATGGGCACCACACAGAAGGCGCAGCGCTGGTCGCAGCCTTCGATGATGGTCAGGTAAGCGCGAAAACGATTGTCGCGGCGGGTGAATTCCGTTTCGAAACAGTCTTCGGTATCGAGCGCCAGGCCCATGACGCGGCGCCGGCCGGATTCGATCTGCTCCAGAAGGTCGGGCAATCTCGGGTAGCTGGCGGAACCGCACACCAGGCTGACTTGCGGGGCGCGCTCGAAAAACCGTTCCCCTTCCTGCTGGGCTACGCATCCCAGCACGCCGATGATCTTGTTCCCCGCCGAGGGCGCCTTGCGGAAAGCGCCCAGGCGCGAGAAGACCTTTTGCGCGGCTTTTTCCCGGATGCTGCAGGTATTGTAGAGAACAATATCGGCATCCTCGTGGGACTCGACGGGCTGGTAACCCCGCGCCATCAGCACGCCCGCCACCTTCTCTGAATCGTGCACGTTCATCTGGCAGCCAAACGTTTCAATGTAAAAGGTCTTGCTCTCACCTGCGAGCCGCGTCGCGGGGGCGAAATCCGCCCCAGGCTCGGGCAACACTTCCAACATAGCGCCGCCTTGCGGCCTCGCATCGCCAATTTGAATGAAGTCATTTCCCATGGAGCAGCACTGGGTCGACGAATTCAGTATAGCGTGAAACCTCAACTTTGAGTAGCAACAGCCCGCAGCGCCGAAGTCGCACGCACGCGATACCGCGGCATGACCTGTGACCCGCGACCGGCCAAGCTGATCGATCCGCTACCGGCTCCGCGGACTATCCAGAAAGCAACGGCCGATGCGGATTAGCGATTCTCTTAGCGAACCCGAGCCCGGAGTGAGGCCATCCCATCTCTCGCCTCATTCCGACGGGGTTAATGCTTCAGAATTGATACAAGGGGCCTATTTTACCGCCCAAAGTCCTGTGCAAAACGCGCCCTACTGCATGACATTATGTCATGTGTCCATTTGTTTTCAAGCAAATCGCGGGTTGGTTTCTGTACTTTTTTTCGTCGGCGTTTCCTTGCAATCAATTAACTCTTTTGACTTCAGGGGATTGGGCATCAGCTTGGGCCTGGAAGCAGAGGTTCATTCTGGCCACAACCTGTTTACTTTTCATGAATATCGCCGCCTCGCGCGGTTCATATCAAACGTGAGCATTCATGCGTGGAGCAACTTCGTCTATTCCCGCGGACTGTGCGGGCACTCAGGCCGACGCGCGTGCGCCGTGAAGAGACAAGAGCCATGCCCCCTTCTGCCAACAGCTTAAGCCGCTCCCGCCCCGCGGCCTTTCCCTCTTCACCTCTCCTCGCCCGCAGCCTGGCGGCCATAGGCTACAATCGGAATGCCAAATTGCCTGCCGGAGGGAATATTGCGGCAAATCCTTCTCCTGTTTTCCTGCCGGCAGGAAGGTTCCGGACTATTCCCTGACCCCGCCACCCGCCTGTTTCAGCATGGTGGCGGCGTGCTTAAGGACGGCATCGGTGATCTGGCTGCCGGAGAGCATGCGAGCCAGTTCTCCGGCCCTTTCCTTCTCTCCAGTCAGGGGCTTGATAGTGGTAATGGTCCGGTTGGCGCGTGCGGATTTCTCCACGTAGAAGTGGCGGTCGGCGAAGCAGGCAATCTGTGCGAGATGGGTCACGCACAACACTTGCGCGTCGCGGGCCAGGCGCTTGAGGCGCTGCCCGACGCACTCCGCCACGCGCCCGCCAATGCCCGCGTCAATCTCATCGAAGATAAAGGTCGCTTCGTTGGGGCGGCCGCCCCGCGGGCCGCGGCTCACCCGAGCCTGCCCCACCACGGTCTTCAGAGCCAGCATCAGGCGCGAGATTTCCCCGCCCGAGGCGATCTTTTCCATCACCCGCAACTCCTCTCCCACGTTGGGCGAAATGAGAAATTCGATGTCGTCGATTCCCAGGGGGCCTCCCTGCCCTTCCGGCGCGCCGGCGAACTTGACCTCCATGCGGGTCTTTTCCATGCCCAGCTGGGCGAGTTCCTCCCGCACCAGTTTCACCATGCGGCGGGCCGCCTCGCGGCGTTTTTCGGAGAGCGCTTCCGCGGCCTTCCGGTATTCGGCGGCCGCTTTGGCCAGCTCTTTCCCTACCGCCCCGCGCCGTTCATCGGCATGTTCCAGCGCGGAGAGGTTTCGCCGCGTCTCTTCGGCGTAGGCCAGCATCGCTTCCACGCTGCTCCCGTACTTGCGTTTCAGCCGGTCGACCAGCGCCAAGCGGTCCTCGATTTCCTCCAGGCGGGCGGGATTGGCCTCCAGCTTTTCCACGTAATCGCGCAGGAACGCCGCAATGTCCTCCAGCGTGGCGCGCGCGGCAGCCATTGGCTCGATTTCCGGGGCGAGAGCGGAATCGTAGCGCCGCAATTCCTCGAGTTCTCTCGCCGCCGCCGCCACTCGGGAAATCGCCGCCCCTTCGTCCTCGTAAAGCTCCGCGAAAGCGCGGCTGGCAGCGGCGCGGAGCTTCTCCAGGTTGGATAGAATTCCCCGTTCCTCTTCCAGCCGGGCATCTTCCCCGGGTTCGAGCCTTGCGTGGTCGAGCTCGCGCACTTGAAAGCCCAAGAGGTCGATGGTGCGCAGGCGCTCCTGCTCGTTGGAAGAGAGACTGGCGAATTCCTGCTCCAGTTCGCGCCGCCGAGTGTAAAGGGTTCGCAGGGCTTCCAGCTCCGAATTTGTCCCCGCGAACTGGTCCAACAATTTGAGCTGAGCCTCGCGGGCAAAGAGGGACACGTGTTCGTTCTGGCCGTGCATTTCCACCAGGCGTGCCGCCAGGGTCCGAACCGCGGCCAGGGTGACGGGCTGGTCATTCACCAGCATGCGGCTTCTGCCGCCGGCTTGCAGTTCGCGACGCAGAATCAGGTCGCCCTCGTCGCTCGCCGCCACCCCGTATTCCTCCAGCCAATCGCCCCAGGGGGCTCTGCCTTCGGCCGAAAATACCGCCGTGACTAAGGCGCGGTCTTCCCCGCTTCGAATGACCTCCGATGAGGTACGCCCCCCCAGTGCCAGGCCCAGCGCGTCGACTAGAATCGATTTCCCGGATCCCGTTTCCCCGGAGAGCAGATTCAACCCCGGCTCGAACTCCACCGCGAGATTATCGATGACGGCGTAATTTTGAATGTGTATTTCTCGGAGCATGGGTGACCGGGAGAAGTCTACCACGGGAGACGGGGTACGGGACACGGGATACGGGAAACGGGTCACGGGGTACGGGAAACGGGTTTTGAGCCGTGTCCCGTGATCCGTCTCCCGTGCATCGTTGACGGACCGGGGTCGGTATGTTAGGTTGAGTTGAATGTTTATTTCAGTCTCCTGTTTTTGACGAGGAGGTTAATTGGCTGCTGCAATTCTGGTTTTCTACCAGGGTTTTACGCAAGATTTCTACCAAGGCGAAGTTTGGCAACTGTTGGCGAACACCGGGCCGGTGGCGCGGCTGGTGCTCTTGATGCTGCTGGCGTTTTCGATCCTCTCCTGGGCGATTATTCTCCGCAAATTTCGAACCTTTCGCGCCGCCAAGCGCGAGTCCGTGGAATTCCTCAAAGTGTTCCGGCAGAGCAAGAAACTTTCGGAAATTCGCGCCTTCTGCCGGACCCTGAAGGAGAGCCCCCTGCCCGAGGTTTTCCAGTCCGGCTATCGCGAGATTGAGAGCCAGGCGACCATGACGGAGAATCCGGGAAAGCCGAGGATTCGCAGTCTGGAGGCAGTGCGCCGGGCTCTCCAGATTGGCGCTTCTTCCGAACTCGGCCGCCTGGAGCAATGGCTGCCGTGGCTGGCCACCACCGGCGGAGTGACGCCGTTCGTCGGTCTGTTCGGCACGGTGTGGGGCATCATTGACGCTTTCCATGGACTGGCAACGGCCGGGACCGCCAGCCTGCACAGCGTGGCGCCGGGCATTGCCGAAGCCCTGATTACGACCGCGGCAGGCCTCTTTACGGCCATCCCCGCCGTCATTGCGTACAACCTCTTCCTCCAACGCGTCAAAGAATTTGGGACGATGATGGACGATTTTGGCCTGGAGTTCCTGAATATGACCGAGCGGTACTTCACCGATTGACGATTGCCGATTGTCGATTGGCAGCACCGGCCAAGTCCGTCCACGGGGAGATTACCAATCGGCAATCGACAATGATTCGATGGCAAAATGAATCAATGAGGCAATAACGCGATGGCGTTCACCAACCCAACGGGTAAAACCCAATCTTCCCTTTCCGAAATCAACATTACTCCCTTTGTGGACGTCGTCCTGGTGCTGTTAATCATCTTCATGTTGACGGCGCCCATCGTGGAATCGGGGATCGAGGTGGACCTGCCCAAGACCAAAACCGTCAAGATTGTCTCCGAGGAAAAGGTGGTCATCACCATCGACAAGAGCCAGAATATCTACGTTGGAAATGACCCGGTGAATATTCACCGCCTGGGAGTGACGGTGCTCGGCCAGCTCAAGGGGGCGGGAACGCAACCGGTGTTTATCCGGTGTGACCAGAATGTGAGCTTCGGGGCCTTCGCGCGGGTGGTGGATGCGCTGAAGCAGGCGAATCTGACGAACCTGAACATCGTCACCCAGCCGCTGGAAACAAAAGGCACTTGACCGTGAACAGTGGTCAGTGAACAGAGGCTGACCGTATTGCCTATGGGAACTCAAGTCCTAGCCTTGATCGATCAACGCCGCGACAACCTGCGCGGCACGCTGCTGGCTTCTTTCATTCTGCACGGCGCGCTTTTTGCGTTGCTGGTGACCTACACCCTGATCGGTTTCCACTTGGGAGCCAGCGGGCCGAGTTGGGGCGAAGAAGGTGCGACCCGTATGGGGGCAGTGAGCAGCCTTCCCGGAATTCCGCTGCCGTCCCCGCTTCAGACCACCCCTAGCACCGTCGCCACCCAGAACACCGGCGTCTACAAGACCGAGCCCGAACCCAAAGTGGCGCCCCCTCCTGAAGCCAAGGAAATTCCCAAGTTCAAGGACGCGGTGAAGCCGGAGAAGCTCGAAAGGGTCAATAAGAAGATTCAAAAGGCGGAAATCGCGCCGCCGGATAACGCCGTTCCCTATGGGCAGACCGGCGCGCCCACGATGAATTACACCCAAATGGTCACGGCCGCGGGCACCGGAGGCGTGGCCCTGGGCCAGGGGAATAACTTCGGCCAGCGCTACGGCTGGTACGTGGCCGCCATGCGCGCCCGCATCAGCGCCAACTGGCTGCTGACCACGATCAGCCCCAACATCGTATCGGCGCCGCGGGTCTACCTGACGTTTGAAATTCGCCGCGATGGGAGCGTGACCGACGTGCAGTTGACGCAAAGCAGCGGCATTCCGGAGGTGGACCGCTCCGCCCTGCGGGCGATCCTGGCTTCCGACCCGTTGCCCTCCCTGCCGCCCGACTATGCCGGGGGAAGCGTCAGCGCGCAGTTCTATTTTGATTTTCATCGCCAGTAAGGGCGCCGGGGGCGGGCGCGGCGCCGAAATATATCACATTGCGAGACATCGGAAACCTGACTTGCAAGCATCCTAATAGACTCGGAGCTCTTCACACTTATGAAATGGCAGCGAATCGCGCTTTCTTCCCTGCTGACTTTCGCCGCGGCATCGCTCCTTACCCTTTGTCCCCGGACAGGCTTGACCCAGCAGGGCTGGCAGATTGACACCGGGGTCAACCTGGGGGCGCCCAAGATCAAGCTGGCAGTTCCGGATTTTCCGCCCTCCACAGTCGACCAGCAACTGGTGAGCTTGACCCAGGAGTTCAACCAGGTCCTCTGGGGGGATCTGAGCAATGCGGGAATCTTCGAAATGGTCAGCAAGAGCAACTATCCCCTCAAGGTTCCGCAGGAGCCGCTGGACGTCGATTTCAACGCCTGGAGCAACCCTCCCGCATCCGCCCAGATGCTGGTCTTCGGCAAAGCCGAGAACATCAATTCCAACCTGGTGGTCACGGGGCGGCTGTTTGACCTGGGGAACCAGGCCAACCCCGGCGTCCTGGCCAAGCGGTACGTCGCCACGATGAATGAGGTCTCCACGCGCGCAGCCGCGCACCGCTTCGCCGATGAGATCATCAAGATCCTGGGCGGCGGCCTGCCCGGAATCAACGAAACCAAGATTGCCTTTGTGAGCAAACGCACCGGTCATGAGGAAATCTGGGTAATGGATTACGATGGGTTCAACCAGCACCCCATTACCAGTTATCGCTCCATTTCGACGACTCCCCGGTGGTCGCCCGACAATACCAAGGTGGCCTTTACCACTTATGTTACAGGGGCGTCGGTGGGCAACCCGGAGATCGCGATATTCTCCTTTGAAACCAACCGGCGAATGCCCTTCCCCGCCTACAAGGGTCTCAACGCCACGCCCGCCTGGTCTCCGGATGGAAAGAGGATCGCGTTCTGCTCCAGCATGGGCGGGGACCCGGAGCTCTATGTCTCCGACGCCAACGGATCCAATCTGCAACGCCTCACTTTCTCTCCGGGGGTTGATATCTCACCGGTTTGGAATCCCAAGACCGGCAATGAAATCGCCTTTGTCTCCGACCGCAGCGGCCAACCTCAGATCTACATCATGTCCGCTGACGGTACCAACCTTCGCCGTATGACCACAGTCAAAGAGGGCGGCGATGCCAGCTCCCCTTCCTGGTCTCCTAACGGCCTGTTCATGGCGTTTCACTGGCGCGTTTCGGAGACGGGAACGTACGATATTTACATAATGGAAATTGCCACGGGGCGGATTGTCCAGTTGACGCACGATGCCGGCCGCAACGAGCATCCGACCTGGTCGCCCGACGGCCGCCACCTGGCTTTTGAATCCACGCGCTCCGGCTCGCGCCAGGTCTGGACGATGCTTGCCAACGGGCTTGATCCGAAGCCGCTGACCAAGGACAGCGAGAACTGGAACGCCAATTGGTCAAACTGACGGCGGGGCGCCTGGCAACGGGGGTTGGGCGGTGTGGCGTCTCGGCCCCACTCGCACCTGTTAATATTGACAGTTCCGTCCCCGGCAGCGCGCCTGGTATAAGTGGTATTCGGGACGCGGACAGCGCAAAGGCGACGCGGCGGCTGAAACTTTGAGAGACTATCAACGTGGACTAGCGACAAGAGACGCCGGGACCGGCCCCGCGATAAACGGTCGGTATTGCCGCAAGCATGACCCTTTTGGATATGACACATTTTTTCTCGCCAAAAGGTTGTGTTCTTTAAGACTTTAGTGGTAGTATTCCTGCTTCTAAAGGTTGTCTTCCCCGGTGTGCAAGCTACGCAGGCCCGCGAGCGCATGCGCCGTTGGGTGGCAACTTTTGGTAGCTTCAAGTGCCCGCGGGATCACAAGATTTTCTACCGTTCAAGGAGGATTTGAGCATGCGAATGAAGAAACGCAGTCTTGCGGTTCTCATTGGAATTCTGGGAGTTCTCTTGCTGGCAGGTGCCTGCAAGAAGAAAGTCGTGGCGCCGCCGCCACCACCGCCACCGCCACCGCCGCCACCGGCCCCCACAGTGACGTTGACTGCAGAACCCAGCACCATCGATAAAGGCCAATCGGTCACGCTGAGCTGGTCTTCTCAGAATGCCACCGATTTAGATTTGCAACCGGGAGTAGGCAAGGTCCAGGCCTCGGGTTCGTC
>DATJVT010000496.1:0-17651 GCA_035501695.1 Terriglobia bacterium
GGGGCAAACAGCATCATCATTTGTGTCATCGGAATCCGCACGGCACAGTTTGGCTTTGTGCCTGCCAATCTCTTCTGCATCGCATTGTATGCCTACAACCTGTTGATCTGGCGGCGGAGTTGCTGATCCCGAAGCCTGGTAAGGACGGGCCAGTACGCTTTTCAAGCCCAGTCCTACCTTCAGATGGGGACAGTACACTCGCAAGGGCGGAATAGCATTAGAGCGCGGGCTTGTGTTAACATTTTGCGTGCGTTATGTTCATACTCGCGCAACCTCACACCTCAACTCGAAATAGGTTGCCATGGGGAGCAAAACAACGAAACTGAAAGGACGGCTCTAATATGTCAGGCCATTCCAAATGGGCAACCATTAAGCACAAGAAGGGCGCGGCCGACGCGCGCCGGGGCAAGATTTTCACCAAGATCATCAAGGAAATCTCCGTCGCCGCCCGCATCAGCGGAGGCGACCCGGATTCCAATCCTCGCCTGCGCACAGCGATTACAGCGGCCAAAGCCGAGAATATGCCGGCGGACAACATCAAACGCGCCATCCAGAAAGGCACCGGCGAATTGCCCGGCACCATCATTGAGGAAGCAGTCTACGAGGCTTATGGACCGGGCGGGGTCGCCATGATCGTGGAAGTCACGACCGACAACAAGAACCGCACCACTTCCGAAATCCGCCACATGTTTTCCAAACACGGGGGAGCCTTCGGCGCTTCCGTGGCCTGGATGTTCCATAAGAAGGGCTACATCGTGGTGGAAAAGGGGAAGGCGGATGAAGAAAAGCTCCTGGAACTCATCACCGACGCCGGCGCCGACGACATGAACGACGACGGAAGCAACTGGGAGATCATTTCCGCTCCGGAGAAGTTCCAGCCGGTTCTGGAGAGCCTCAAGACGGCGCAGATCACCCCCGCTGCGTCGGAAGTCACCATGCTTCCCCAGAACTACGTGAAGCTGACGGGCAAGCAGGCGGACCAGATGCTGCGGCTGATGGAAGAGTTGGAAGACCACGAAGACGTGTCCCACGTCTACGCCAACTTCGATATCGAAGAGGCGGAACTGCACGCCTTGACGCAGGCCCACTAGCCGCTTCCCTGCCTCCTGAACGGCGAGGAAATCGCGGGTGGTGCGCGGCCGGCGAAAATGAAGTTGCCCCGGAGAAGTGGCAGCCGATTCCGGCCTCGTATGCACGGGAGTGAACATCATTCACTGGATTGATATCGTGGCGTGGGCCGTCAAGACGCACTCCGGATTATTGGAGGGCTTTGCCCGAGGAGGTAGCTCCCCCATCAGGATCCGCTCCAAGATGCTCTGGACAGGCTCACTTTGTATGGTGTCGGCCTTTCTTGGGATCCTTCCAGGCGCAACCTGTTCTGAAGCGCAAGTGTCCACTTCCGTCCCCCGCATCACCTTCACCAAAACTCTAAAGGGCAGCAGCCCCGAGTACATGGCGCTGAGCATAGACGCCAGCGGAGAGGGCTCGTGCGACCTGCGAAAATTGGACGATGCCCCGGATCCTCACCCGTTGCGTATATCCGCCGCCACCACTTCTCGAATCTTCTCCTTGGCGCAGGCCCTGAACAACTTCCGCTCCAATGACCTGGAGAGCCGGCACAAAGTGGCGAACATGGGATTGAAAACGCTGACATACGAGGGCGGTGGGGAAACCAATAAGGTGCAATACAACTACAGCGAGAACCGCACCGCCGTGGAACTCAGCGAAACCTTCGAGAAGATCGGCAACGTCGAGGAGCAGATCGCCCAGCTTGAATATGCCATGAAATATGACCACCTCAGCCTGCCCGAGGATCTGCTCCAGATTGAGGAAGGGTTGAACGACCACGACTACATCGAGGCCGCCCTGATGATTCCCACGCTGGAGAAGATTTCCGCTAACCCTCGCTTCCTGCACCTGGCCCAATCCCGTGCCCAGGAGATCGTGCAGCGCATTCAGGAGAACAAGTAGCACTTTCCGCCACCGACCCCGCAGCCCTGCAAACGTTCCGTGGCACTCGGGGACGAGATGCGGATGCGGCGCGGCCCCACGGATTATGCCTGGAGTTAATACCAGGCTGATATAAATCCTTGCAACCCCGGGTCTATTGGAATCGTCTAGGTAGGTGTAGGATGGGAATTGAGCCAACCGGAAGCAGTAAGGAGGTGGCTATGAAATCCCGCCCAGTTTTCTCAACGGGAGTTTTAGCAGGAGGAGTAATCGCGCTACTTACCGCATGCCCGGTTTGGGCGCAGAACATCTCAAACACTCGTGCCGTTCGCCTCAGTTTCGTCGAAGGCAACGTCACGGTGTTGCGGCCCGACGTGCAGACCTGGGCCGAAGCGCCGGTCAACACTCCACTTCAGGAAGGTTTCAAGCTTTCCACGGGGGAAAGCAGCTTCGCGGAATTACAGTTTGAGAACGGCGACGCCATCCGCGTGGGGCAATTGACATTGCTGGAACTCACGAGTTTGCAGCTTGCCCCCGATGGCAGCAGAGTCAATCACGCGGAGCTTCGAAAGGGTTACGCCACCTTCCACCCGCTTCCTTCCTCGCCTACGGATACCCTGACGGTCGGCACCCCCTATGGCAACCTGCTGACAAAAGGCGAGGCGAAGTTCCGAGTGGATTTGGACCAAGGCGCGGAGCGCGTCGAGGTCTTCGACGGCGCGGTGGAATTGCAAAGCAACCTGGGAGCTATGACGTTGGAGGGGGATGCCGTGTTGGTCCTGCAGCCGGGTGCCCCCGATCCCTCCACGCTTTCCCAGGGCATCACCAAAGATGATTGGGACCAGTGGGTGGACGACCGCGAGGCTCGCATGGACGGTCCGCAGATCTCCCCCTCCCCCAATGCTTACGGAGGTGACGCCGGCGACGCCACCTACGGATGGAATGATCTGGAGCAATACGGCAGTTGGTCCAACGTAGACGGTGAGGGATACGGCTGGAGTCCCAACACGGTACCGGCCGGTTGGTCACCTTACTCCATGGGTCAGTGGTGCTGGTACCCCGGATGGGGTTACACCTGGATTGGGGCGGAACCCTGGGGGTGGTTGCCCTACCACTTTGGCGGATGGGGATTCGTTCCGGGAAGGGGTTGGGTCTGGTTCCCTGGCGGTCTCCAAACGTGGTCGCCTGGCCTGGTCACGTGGTACACCGGGCCGAATTGGGTCGGGTGGAGACCCCGCCCGCACCGGACAGGGGGTAGTGAAGCCTGCGGAAACAACTGTGGGGGTGGGGTGGTGAGCGCATCAACCTTCCAGCATGGGGGGCAAATTGCTTCCAATCTCATGCTGAATATCAATCCCACCATGGGACAGATGGTCAGTGCGCCGGCCATTACCCCCGCTTTGGCCGCCAAGTTGCCCGGACCGGCGGTCACGTCCCCCGCTTCACATAGCCCCGGGTCGCGAGGAAAGCCTGTTCGCGCCGCGATCGGCACCGGCACGATGGGTGCCAGGATTTCTACTCCGGAGAAACAAGGCCCCGCAGCGATGCCTGCCCATACATCCATCGTTTATGACCCGCAGCACAATACCTACGTCAATTCAAACCGAGTCGCAATGCCGCACGGGTCCCGGACTTCACCCGCAACCGCGTTGTCCCCGGTTGCGCCGGGTGCAAGTCCTGGAAGGGTGGAGCCGGTCCCATTTGGCGGACCGCAGGTGGGTGAGCAATCCAGAGAGGGCCCAGAGCTCGAGCAACCAAATCCCGAGGGGGCTTTGGGCTCTATTAAGCCAATACCCACGCGACCGCGTGCGGGTTCCCCCCCCTCCGGGAACACAGACGCGTACCAGTCGCAGGGAGGCCAAGTACGACCTGATCCGAGACCCGGCATCGGAGCTGGTCCGACCAAACCCGTTCAGCCACCGCGCCCGGGGAATACTCCGCCAACTGGGAATTCTTATGGGGGGCGACCCCTTGGTCCCGAAGGCCCCGGAGGTGGGAATCATGTGGGCGGGAGTGGTGCGTCTGCGGGTGGCTCCTCTAGCTCTGCCTCCGGCGGAGGCGGACACGCCGGACCGGCCCCGTCAGGGGGTACGGCGGGAGCACACCACTAATCTCCCGGTAATCCCGATTCAGGAAACCACCATGCCGGCGTAACCTACCACGGCGCTCCGGTCGCCGCCGGCGTCCGCCGAGGTGGCGTAGCGAACCAGTTCTGCGCGGGTCGCTCCCAAATCCTTGGCCGCGGTGAGCATGGCGACGGCGGGGCCATACCCGCACATGGAAATATCTTCCTGACGAACTACCTCATACAAACTGGCGGGGTTTAGTGCCAAAATCTGGTCGATGGCCTTGCGGTCTTTGACCCGCGTGATGTCATCGGGTTCGTAGTGGTTCAGGTCGCTGGAAGCAACGATCATAACGGGCGTTGGGGAACGCTTCAGTGCCTGGGCCATCCCATGCCCCAGCGCTTCCAAGGCAGCATATCGGCTGACGCCGATGGCGATGGGAACGAAGGCAAAGGCCTCCACGCTGCGTTGCAGGAAGGGAAGCTGAACCTCAATGGCGTGCTCGTCTTCGTGGGCCCTGGCATCCTCCATCAGCAGGTGGCAGCATTGGCGCATGTTCGTGGCCAGTTCCGCGTCGATGCGCGCGGCCCCCAAGGGCGTCAACCACTCCCCTTTGGACATAATCGCCAAAGGCGCGCCGAGCCCGGTGTGATTGGGACAGAGAATGATGTAGGCGGCGCGGGCCGGCAGGCGTTGAAACACCGCTCCGGCCACTAGGCCGGAGTACATATAGCCGGCGTGGGGAACCATGCACCCCAAAGCCGCCCCGAACTTAGGGGGCGGAGGAGTGCCTGCCGCCAGGCATTCATCCAACTGCTTCATAAGTATTGCGGGCTTACTTGGGTAAAAGCGCCCCGCAACGGCCGGGCGCCGGACCGTGGGCGTTTCCATAGGTGCATCCTATGCCCGCCCCAGGCAGGTGTCAAGCAGGGAGTGGGCAGGCAGTGGCCAGATAGGCAGAAGGCAGTAAGCAATGAGGCAGAAGGCCCCCCAACGGCGGCCCTGGAGCTTCCACATTTCCTGTTCCGCACCACCCTCGCCCTGCAGTGCCGGGCGGCCCCTTATCACCAGAGGAGGGGAACTCCAGCAAAGCTTCCCTCCTGATTCAGGAGGGGTGTCCGGCAGTTGCCGGATGGGGTGGTTACAACCCGATGCTCCTAGATGTAGACACTCGAGAGCCCCGCCACCGGCAAGGCCGGATTGAATAATCTGTTACTCGGCGCCTACGACGAAGGAAGTCACAAGGCAGAGGCCTATTGGCCCCGTTGCAATCCACTTGAGTTGCGGGTGCCCATTTCGACCGCCCTGCCCTCTGCCTTCTGCTTTCTGCCTTACTGCCTTCCGCTGTCTGCCTACTGCCTACTTTCCTTTCCCGGACGGCGCCGGCTCCGGCATGTACATATGGAACTCGCCCGGCGGGTGAGTGTGCTCGAACTGTATCGTGGTGTGATATATCCCGAATTCGTGGGCCAGGACCTCGCGCACCTGGTGCCCGATGCACTCGCTCTCCGAGGTGGGCATATCCAGAATGTGGACGTGGCAGGAGAGGGCGTGGGAATTGGATCCCAGGCTCCAGACGTGCACGTCATGAACCTCTCTGACACCCTCCACCCGCAGCATGGCGGCCGCCACGCGATCCAAGTTCATGCCCTTGGGCAGGCTTTCCAGCAGGATGTTGGCGGAGTCGGCGACGATGTCCACCGCTGACCAGAGGATCAAACCCGCGATCAGGAATCCCAGCGCCGGGTCGATGATGGTGCGCCCGCTGACCCGGATGAGCCACGCTCCGGCGATGATCGCAACGTTCGATAACGCGTCGCCCAGGTTGTGGATGAACACCGCGCGCAGGTTCAGGTCGCTCCGTTCGGCCAGCAGTCCCCAGGAGATCCCGCCGTTCACCACGAGTGCGATAATCCCCACCACCAGCATGGCCCCGGAGGCCACCGGCTCCGGATGCACGATTCGCTGGTAACCTTCGTAGCAGAGGTAAACTGCAACCGCCACCAGCAGGAGAGAATTAACAAAGGCCACCAGCACCCCGGCCCGCTGGTACCCGAAGGTTTTCTGACGGTCGGGCGGACGGCTCTCGAAATAGAGGGCAATCCACGAGAGGATCAACGATGGCACATCGGTAAGGTTGTGCCATCCGTCGCTCACCAGGGCCAGGCTGTGGGAGAGCGTGCCTGCCACGAACTCCGTGGCCACCAGCGCGAGCGTCGCCACCAGAGCGATGATAACCACCCAGGTTGCTTTCGGCGCGTGATGGTGATGCCCGTGGTGTGAGTGCACAGGGTTCAGACCAGCTTGGCCGTCAGACTAATCTGCGCCGCCGCCAGCACCTTGGAGACCGGGCAGCCGACCTTGGCGTCGTTGGCGTACTTGGCGAAGGTCTCGGCATCAATGCCGGGGATCTGCGCTTCCGTATCGAGCTCAATGCGGGTGATGCTGAAGCCCTCGCCCACTTTTTCCAAGTGCACGGTGGCCTTGGTGTGAACGCGCGTCGGGGTAAAGCCCCCCTTGCTCAACCCGGCGGAAAGGGCCATGGAATAGCACCCGGCATGCGCCGCGGCAATCAATTCCTCGGGATTAGTGCCCGTGCCGCTTTCGAACCTCGAGGAAAATGAGTACTGACCCTCGTAGGCCCCGCTGCCCAGCTTGATCGTTCCCTTCCCCTGCAGGAGATTACCCTTCCATTCCGCTTCCGAAGTCCGTGCTGCCATTTTTGTTCAGCTCCTTTTTTGAATTTGCCGGGCCAGCGGACCCGGCTCTGCGCCGAACCTTGCTCGGCCAGACATGTAATTCGCGAAGTAACTCAACCCTGACGACTCAGTATAGCACCGTTGATACCGCATGAATTCGGTCATGGAACCAGCACGATCTTCCCAAACGCGCCGGCCTCCATAACGGCTCGGTGGGCCTGGGGCGCCTCAGCGAGGGGCAATTCCCTGCCCACCACCGGACGGAGCGATCCGTTTTCAAGTCCCGCGACCAACCCTGCATGAGTAGCTGCCAGATCCGGCCGGCTGGCGTTCCACAGCACCATGCCCAACACGGCGGCGTCGCGGCGCATGATCTCGCGCGGGTTGATCTCGATGTTACCGCGATTGCCGATCACCACAATGCGCCCCTTGGCGGCAAGAACGGAAAGGTCCTTGGCCAGATTCACGTTGGCCAGCATCTCGAGAACCACATCCACGCCGCGGCCCCCGGTGAGTTTCATCAATTCGTCGAGATAACCCGGCGCATGATGGTCCAGCACGTGATGCGCGCCCTGCACGGCCACCAGTTCGCGGCCGCGTTCGGTGCCACCGGTGCCGATCACTGTCATTCCGGCGGCGCGCGCCAGTTGCACCGCCGCCACCCCTACGCCGCCGCTGGCCCCGTGAATCAAAACCGTCTCCGCCGCCTGCGCGTGCGCGATCTGCCACAAAGCCCGGTAGGCGGTGGCATAAGGAACATTGACCCCCGCTCCTTGCGCGAAGGTCACGTTGGGGGGCAGGGGGTGCACCTGCCAAGCTTCCGCCAGAACCTGCTCCGCATAGGCGCCGGTGATCGTACTACTCGTGTAGACGCGGTCGCCCGGTGCGCAGCCTTCCACGCCTTCTCCCACCGATTCCACCACCCCGGAAGCGTCGCTCCCCGGCGTATAAGGGAGCGCAGGCTTGACGGCGTAATTTCCCTGGCGCATGTAAGTGTCGTAGGGATTCACGCCCGCCGCCTTCACTCGAACTACCACCTGCCCCGCACCGGGTTGGGGACTGGGAACACCTTCCAGCTTCAAAACCTCAGGACCGCCGAATTCGTGTACGCGTATCGCTTTCATGGTTCCCTCCTCCTTAGGATTTCAACCCTGATTTGAGTGCCGCCACGCGCGCCACGGCGGACCAGTCCAGTTCGCCCAGTCCCTGCGCGACCCCGCTGATCAGGTTGTCGCGAATCAGGCTGGCGATGGGCAGGGGCGCGCCGGCCTCCTCCCCCGCCGCCAACATCAAACGGACATCCTTCAGACCCAGCCGAAGTTTGAAGCCGGGAGGCTCGTACCGCTGCTCTGCAATTATCTTGCCGTAGTTCTCGTAGACGGGCGATTGAAAGAACGAGCCCACCATGATGTCGAGGAATGTGCCGGGATCCACACCCGATTTTCGCAGGAGCGCGAAGGCCTCGCCGAGGGTTTCGATCATGGACGCGATAAGGAAGTTTCCTCCGAGTTTGAACGTGTTCGCGGCAACAGGATCGGGGCCAATCACAATGAGCTTCCGGCCGATGGCTTCCAGCGCCGGACGGCAGCGCTCCACCGCCTCCGGCGGGCCCGCCGCCACCACCAGCAAACGCGCTGCCAGCGCCGCGTCCGGACGCCCGAAGACCGGGGCAGACAAAAACAATTGGTTCCTTAGGCGGTGTGCCTCGGTTAGACGGCGGGAGAGATGCGTGCTGATGGTGGCGTGTGAGATATGCACGCCACCCCGCGGCAAACCGTTCAGGATGCCATCGTCACCGAACACCACGCTTTCCACAGAGGCGTCGTCAAAGAGCATTGTGGCGACGACGCCGGCCGAACAGGCCGCCGCGGGCGTTTCCACGGTAGTAGCGCCCAATGCCGCCAGCGCCTCCGCCCGGCGGCGCGTGCGATTGTAAACTTTCAACCCGTGCCCCGCCTTGATCAGGTTGCGAGCCATGGGGTCGCCCATTGCCCCCAGGCCAATGAATCCCAGTTCCACGGTGTATGCTCCTTTTGGCTGTCACTATCAATTTACCATTGGATATGGTTTCACACCACGGCTTACGCCAAGTGAAATAAGTGACTGCGAGCATAACTGTAGCGGCAGATTTGTGCCCTTCTGCATTCCACGAGTGCGGGCCCGGCCGGGAACTTCGCAAGGAACCCATGCGTACAAGTTTATGACGACGGGAGGTGATGTTATGTTTTGTAGCCAATGTGGCGCCAACGTACAACCTGGACAGCAGTTTTGTAGTCTATGCGGCCGTCCCCTCACGACCCTTGCACCCTCTGGCCCGGGGTCCCCTCCCACGGCGGCGCCGGCACCCATCACCCCGCAAGCGCCCGCGACGAGTCAGAGTCCCAGCCTGCCCAGACCATCCTCGCTCGCCCGGCACATCAAAGTGCTTGGCATCCTTTGGCTCATCTACTCCGGGCTGAGACTGATACCCGGAATCGGCTTATTGTTTCTTGGCCATACGCGCTTCCCGTTTATGATAATGCCTGTCCCCTGGCAGATTCGCGAAATCGGGGGGCCCTTCCTCTCGGCGGTAGGATTTGCCATCTCGGGGTTCGCCATAGCCGGGATTATTGCAGCCTTGGGGTTGATGGCCTACGCCCCCTGGGCACGCATCCTGATCCTTGTCCTTGCCATCATCAACCTGATCCATCTCCCCCTCGGGACAGCGCTCGGCATCTACACTTTGTGGGCATTGTTCTCGACGGGCGCCGACCGGGAATACAGACGCCTCGGAGCAATCAGGGCAGCATCGTAAGTACTGGTTTTCGCTAAAAAATGGGGAGATCCTGGTGATCCACCTTTGGAGTGCGGGAGCAGCCGCTCCCGCCTTCCTCCGTTGCGTCATCCTCAGACGTATGGACTGACGGGAGAAGGCGGGAGCGGCTCCTCCCGCACTCCAAAAGGTCTAAGCCGGACCTCTTGTCACCCGATCCGGCGATTCGAAAAAGGGCTTTCCTACCGGCAGGAAATTCACCGCCGGATTTTTGACATATTGTCCTTTTCGGCCGAATAATCGGCTGATTTTTCTTGACAAGACACATAGGCTCTGGGCCAGAATAATAGGCGTCAGGGGTTACGGGGTGGCAATCCCATGGAATGCGGAAGGGGGGAGGCACGCGGTCAAGAGGAGAATCCGACGGGCTCTGGGGGGCAGATTCCCCCGAATTTGGACAAGAAGTCAGGGTACGGGGTTCAACAAAAAAAGTAATTCCCGTTCGAAGCCGGAATGTATATGAAAACAAATGGAGCCCGGGCAATATGACCGAGAAATTGCCGGATACTCCTGCCGAGTTGAGTGCGAATCGCGTGACATTTGTGCCCAGTTGAACGAATTACCCCCGACATTTGGCCCTACTTGAACGGACATCGCACGAAATTTCGACACTTCAGCTCCCGCCCTCGCATGGGGTCAGGACGGCGCCCAAGCCAGGCGAGGAGCGCTGATATTCGGTTTGAGGTAGAATAGGGGTTCCGGGACATCAGGATTCGGGGAGAACCATGAAGGATTCCAAGACCGGCAGGCAAGGAAAGTCACGCCGTGCCGGGCCGGGCCAAGGCTGGTTGTGGAAATTAGCCGTGAACAGGAAAGCGTTGGTAGCTGCAGTGGTGTTGGCGGCAGTGCCGATGGGGTTGTGGGCCCGGCGCGCCACCGGCCAGCAGGCAATGCCACCGGCCGCACCCGTCGCGCCCCCGGGAGCGGCTGAAACACCCCCTCCGGCACCAGGGGCCCCGGCGACGGCCAGCCACACGATCCGGACTACCGTCGAGGTCGTCAACGTCCCCGTAACTGCTATTAATAAACGCGGGCAGCAGGTCATCGATCTCAACAAGGAAGATTTCACCATTTATGAAGACGGGGTGGAGCAAACCATCTACCACTTCGAGCGGGAAACGAACACGGCCCTCCGTATCGGCTTGATCCTCGACACTAGCAACAGCGCCCGTCCCAAGATACCGTATGAAAAGGAAGCCGCCAGCGAATTCATATTCAAGATGCTGCGCAACGGGGGAACGAAAAACCAGATGTTCCTCCAGACCTTCGATGCCACCAGTTCTGTTTTGCAGGATTTTACCAACGACCCGGACGTGCTGAATGAGAAGGTCCAGGCAATCAAGTCCGGCGGGGGCAAGGCTCTTTACGATGCCATCTATACGGCCTGCCGCGATAAGATGCTCAAAACCGGGCCACCAGAAGAAGTGCGTCGTGTGCTGGTAGTCTTGAGCGACGGGCTGGACGTGCAAAGCCAGCATACGCTGGACCAGGCAATCTCCATGGCTCGCCGGACCGAAACGTTGGTCTACACCGTCGGCACGGCAGCTTACGGGTTTTCTAATCCGGGGGACAAACTCCTGGAGGACCTTTCCGGTCAGACGGGAGCGGCCCCGTTCTTCCCCCTGCGCGAGGCCCCGGGCACCGACCTGGAAACCGGCTACTTGTCACATGGACAGATCGGGGAAACATCCCAAAACAAGGGTTTGGGGGCGGAGACGGGAAGGTTTTCCGCCGAGCGCCTGGTCCAGCTCGCCGATGCTCTGGAATCCATTGGCCGCGAGTTGGACGAACAATACACGCTCAGCTACCGCCCCTTGCGAAGCGCCCTGGACGGAACCTATCGGACGATTAAGATTGCAACTCCACGCCGCGGTGTTACGCTGCGGTGGAAGCCCGGATACTTTGCCGTGGCGGGAGAGTGAGAACGCCCCACGAAACTGTCTGAAAGCCAAGTCCCCTCGGCTTGAAGCTACTTGCCCCTGTAACCTTGACATGGAGAATCGATGCGCTACGCTCTCGCCTTACTGTCAGAACTCCGCGGCCTGCAGATGATCGATCTTAGCCAGACGCTGGAAGAACACATGCCGCATTTCCCTACCCACTCGATGTTCTTCCACAATCTCTGGAGCTCTTACGAGCGAGGAGGGCGCTCTCTGCACTACTTGCTGGCGCTGCACGAGCACAATGGGACGCATGTAGATGCCCCCATACACTTTCTCAAGAACGCCCCGGCTGAGGCTTACGTCACCATTGAGAACGTGCCCCTCAACCAACTGATGGGCCGCGGCGCGCATCTGAATTGCCGCGAGATGAAGGTGGGGGAGTACGTTTCAAAGGCCCGGATTCTCGAATGGGAGCGCGAGCGCGGCCCGCTCCAACCGGGCGACATCGTGCTCTTTGAATTCGGCTGGTCCGCCCATTGGGCGTTACGCCCGCACCACCAGCGCTACGTGGAGGACTGGCCGGGAATCGGCATGGACGCGGCGGAATATCTCCTCTCGAAACAGGTTGCGGCCCTGGGCGTGGATACCCTCTCGCCCGACCCGCCGGAGGCGCTGCGCACGCGGCCCATCCACCCCGTGGTTCTCGAGAAGCAGGTGCTGATTATTGAGAACCTCTGCCATCTCGATCAACTCCCGGACTTCTTCCTCTTTCTTGCCTTCCCGCTCAAAATTGGCAAGGGCTCCGGATCGCCCATTCGCGCCGTGGCGCTGGTTTAGCAACGGGGGCAGCGCTCTAGCGCTTTGCTGCTTCCCCTTCTTTTCATAGTACAGTAATATTTTACTTAGCATTACTCTGTATAGAATGAGATGCATGGACGCGAGACCACGAGCACAGAACTGCGCGCGCCCGCGCAATCTCGTTGTCTAATGCGCTTCCAGTAGCAATTCGCTATTCTCAATGCGCACGTCCCTGATGAAATCCGGCAGGCGCAAGGGGTCGTCGGACGGGCCGGCGCCGGGCGGCGCTTCGAGGCGCCGGCTCACAGCGGCGGGAGGAATGGGCAGCCTTCCCAACTTGGCTCCGGTGATCTGAACCCGAAGCCTGCCGCCGGCCGCTCCCAGTGTGCCGGCGAGCGTCAGGTCAAGATCCTTCCCGTAGACGCCCAATGTAAAGATGCCGACAAACCCGGAGTCTTCCAGGTGAACGGAGGCGGTCTTAAATTGTACGTTCCCACCGCTGGACGCGCCTGCGATAAGCGATTCCTCCAGCTTCGAGGTCAGTTCTGCCTCGGTGATGTGGGCGGTTTGGGCGGCGCCATTCTGTTGAGCCAGGGCGAGTGCGGCCACTTTCTCGTCAAAGGACTTGACGCCTTGCGCGCTGGCCGCAACGCGCGCCGTGGCGGAAGGCAGGAGCGCTAATACCAGCGCCGTCAGGGCAACAATGAGAATGCCTAGGGAGACAATCCGGGAGATCTTCATTACCCCTCCGCGAGTCTTTGGAATGACTGCGCAATTCTACTATTGGCGGGCGGCAGGAGCAGGCAAAAGCAGGGTGGCTGCGGCGCCGGTGAGCAGCGCCAGGCTGAGCACGGCAAAGGCATAGCGGAAGTCCCCGGTGTGATGAAACACGAACCCCACGGCCAGCGGGCCAAAGTACCCACCCAGGTTGCCCAGGGCGTTTACCATCCCCATGGCGGAACCGGAAACCGAGCGCGGCAGTGTTTCCGTGGGGATCGCCCAGAACGGCCCCAGCATCCCGTACGATCCGGCGCCCACCAGCGAAATGGCCAAAAAGCTCCAGGTGGGGGCGCGTCCCATGAGGAGAATGCAGGCCAGCATGCAGACGCCGCCCCAGGCCAGACCGAAGGCCACGTGGCCGCGCCGCTCGCGATGCTTGTCGGAATGGCGCGAAACCAGGATCATGCCGATCGCCGTGATGATGTAAGGAATCACCATCAGGATGCCCACCAGCAGGTTGCTCATCTTCCTGGCATTCTCCAGCGCTGAAGGAAGCCAGAAAAGATAGCCGTAATTCCCCACATTCTGCATCAGGTAAATGCCGACCATGATCAAGACGACAGGGTGGACCAGCGACCGCGCAACTCCCGCCAGCGCGGTCCCCATGCGCCCCGGTTCCGCCGCCTGGCCCGCATGAGCGGAATCGAGTTCACAAGACTCCTCGCGCAGCGTGGTCTCCAGGTAATCGCGCTCCTCGGGGGAAATCCAGCTTGCCCGGCTGGGATAGTCGTCGATAAAGACCCACCAGATCACCAGCCAGAAGAAGGGGAGGGCGCCTTCGGAGATCAGCAGAACACGCCAGTTCCAACGGCCCAGAATCCAACCCGAGAGGGGAGAGGAAAGAACCACGGCCATGGGAAGGCAAAGCATCCAGTAGGCATTGGCGCGCGCGCGCTCCCCCCGCGGGAACCAGTGCGACAGCAGCACCAACACGGCGGGCCATACGCCGCCCTCCGCCACGCCCAGCAAAAGGCGCATCACCCAGAACTGTTGCCAGGTCTGGACCAGGCCACAGACCACGGAACAAAGCCCCCACATTACGAGCAGGATGCTGACGAACCGTTTTGCACTCCAGCGCTGGGCCAGATACCCGCCCGGAATCTGGAGCAGAACATAACCCCAGAAGAAGATCCCCGCGGCGCTTCCGGCTTGCGTGGGATCCATGTGCAGAGCCCGGCTCATCGAGGGAAGGGCCAAAGACACGTTGGTGCGATCGATGAACGCGATCGTGTACATGATGAAGGAGACGGGGATGATGTGAATCCAGCGTTGAGAGCGCATGCGCTTGGTGATCCGCTTAAGCCCTGTAACCTCAAATCCAATTTGGGAATTCGAGGCGGCAGGATATCAAGAACCACGGCCCCGGCGCAATGCGTGTATGCCGGGCCTCCCTAATCACCTGTCCCGTTTTCCGTGTCCCGAGCCCCGAGCGTTCGCGCTGCCTCCCAGGCCAATATGGCTTTCTTCCGCGCCGCACCCCAGTGATAGCCGCCGATTCCTCCCGCCTTGCGGATGACACGATGGCAGGGGATCAGGAAGGCTACGGGGTTCTTTCCCACGGCGCTCCCCACCGCGCGCGCGGCACGCTCGCTGCAAACCCGCGCGGCGAGCTCTTCATAGGGAACCACTGCGCCCAGGGGGATCTTGAGCAGAGCTTCCCAAACCTTGATCTGGAAATTAGTCCCCCGAAGCAACAAGGTAAGAGGCCGGTCACCGTTTCGCCGATCACCTCTAAAAATGCGGCTGACGTGAGGCTGCGTACTACGGGGAGCCTCCACCCACTCGGCCTCCGGCCACCGCGATCTGAAGTCGGCCAGGATCTTCCTGCGCCCGCCCGCACCGACGAATCCCAGGCCACAAATGCCCCGCTCCGTCACCGCAAGCAGGCACTCACCAAAGGGGCTCGGGTGGAAGCCGTAGCTGATGCGTAGCCCCGCCCCCTTGGACTTGAACTCGCCTGGGGTCATGGCTTCGATATTGACGAACAGGTCGTGCAACCGCCCGGGGCTGGAGAGGCCGGCGTCATAGCTCGCGTCAAGCACGCTGTGCGCTCCCTCCAGCAGTTTCTTGGCGTGTTCCAGGGTCAGAAACTGGATGAAGCGCTTGGGACTGATGCCCGCCCAGCGCCGGAACAGGCGCTGGAAGTGGTACTCGCTCAAGTGGACGTTTGCCGCCACCTCGCGCAATTCCGGCTGGCGATGGTAGTTGGCTTCCAGAAAGAGAATGGCCCTTTCGATTCGAGAATAGTCGTCCAGCTTGGCGGGATACGGGACTCGGGAAACGGGATACGGGGATTGAGATTCGGCCAATTGCATGCTCGTCGCCTCCTTCATATGATTCGTTCCCATCATGAAGGGACCACTGAAGTGGAGCAACCCGAATCTTGCTCTTTTCGGGATCCGGGATTCGGGGTTCGGGCAAGACAGTTCTTTTCGATGGTAGTCGTAGTGCCCATAGTTTCGGGTCCTGTTTTGGATGCGTAGCAAGACTCGCCGCCAGCAAAAGGACCTGCTCGCCAAAACCTTGTCCCGAACCCCGAATCCCTCGCCTCCCCCCCGTTCTCATTCCCGCAATCCCATCGCGCGTTCTTCGTCGATGGTCGGCAGTCCGTCTGTGTCAGGCGCCACGGCCACCGGCTGGGGGCGGTGGAAGAGGATCAGCACCACTGCAGCAATGATGATGACCGCGGCCAGCAATTCGCGCGCGGAAATGGACTCATGCCCGATGGCCCACCCCAGGAACACTGCCACAATCGGATTAACATAGGCATAAGTGGCGACGCGGGATGTCGAGACAACTTTGAGCAGCCAGATGTAAGCCGTGAAACCCAATAGCGACCCGAACCCGACCAGATACAGGAGACCGGCCGCGGACGGCAACGAAATCGCATGCCAGCGCAATTGATTCGCCTCAGTTGCCAACCCGAGGAGGATAAGCATCGCCCCGCCTGCCAGCATTTCCATTGCCGCAGCCAAAAAGGGAGAGGACGGGAGACTGGCGCCACGTGAGTGAACGGACCCCATCGCCCAGCAGAAGGCGCCCAACATCAGAGCCAATGTTCCAGGAATGTCCACGCGGGCGCTTCCCCAAAGCCTGGCCGGGCCCACGAGGATCCCGATGCCCGCCAATCCGATCGTCAACCCGCTCACCATGCGGCCGGTCAGCCTGGGCCCCCCACGGCGAAAGCTATCGAGCAGGACCATCCAAAGCGGAATCATGGCGAGAAGGACAGCCGCGAGGCCGGAAGGAAGCCGCTGTTCGGACCACACCAGCGCGCCATTCCCGCCAACTAACAAAAGAGCACCCACTGCCGCCGCCGCGAGCCAGTGCTTGCGAAGCGGGGGTGGAGTCCCCCGCCATCGCATAAACGCGTATAGAATTGATCCCGCCAACAGAAACCGCGTTCCGGCCATCCAGAAGGGTGGAATCGTTTGAATCGCAATCTTGATCGCAAGATAGGTCGACCCCCAAATAACGTAAACAACTCCGAACGCCAGAACAACCTTGAGGCGCGAAGGCGAGGCGCTTTTCACGGGATCATTCACTTGTTTCGCTTCGCATGGTTAGAGTGCACCTCATTGCACCGTGCGCGAGCTATTGTAACAGGCCGTAGCGGCTCAGGCTGCCGTACATCCATTGGATCTGTCCCGATGGCTCGCGCCCAATCCGGAGGTGTTCCCCTTTCCAAAAGGCTGAGAGTATGATGTTGTTTGCTTTAGGCAGCCCGCGGTGCAACCTATGCCCAATCTTCGTTCTGTCTCCACAGTTCTCTTTCTCGTCTTTTGGGGAGCCTCTTCACCTCAGACGCCGGATGTCATTAGCGCGGACTTGAAACCGGTAACCGTGGGAGCCTTCGATCGCTATGTCCAAGCCACGGAGGCACGCATTGACAAGGAGGTCACGCAGCCTGGGCCTTTTCTCTACCTCGAGGGCTTGCCGGAACCACAGCGCTTGGCGACTCTGGAAACCGTCCGCAAGGGCGAGATCTACATGGAACGCCTCCAAACCCGGGATCCTTCTGGTTCGGTCATCGAAGCCCCCGACGGTTTGATCCACCACTGGATCGGCGCAGTCTTCCTTCCCGGAGCGACGCTGAAAGACGTCCTGGATCTGGTTCAGGACTATGATCATCACCAGGACATCTACAAGCCGGAGGTGGTCCGCTCGCGATTGATCAAGCACGAGGGGAACGATTATCAGATCTACTACCGGCTCAGGAAGAAGAAGGTCATTACGGTCACGCTGAACACCAACCACGACGTGCATTACTTCCCCATCGACGCCACGCATTGCCGCAGCCGCTCCGTCGCCACCCGCATCGCGGAAGTTGCGGACGCCGATCGGCCCGGTGAGCATGAAAAGCCGATCGGGCACGACGGCGGATTCCTGTGGCGGTTGAACTCCTATTGGCGATTTGAAGAGAAGGACCAAGGCGTTTACGTCGAGGTAGAGTCGATTTCCCTGACGCGGGACATTCCATCGGGCCTGGCGTGGATGATCCGAGGCTTTGTAACCAGCATCCCGCGCGAATCGTTGCTCATGACCCTGGGCTCTACGCGATCAGGCGTGGAAGCGAGAATCCGCAGGCAGTAGTCAGTCTTCAGTTGACAGCGGCCAGTTGTCAGTGGTCAGTTGTCGATGGTAAATTACCCGTGGTCGGTTA
>DATJVT010000497.1:0-7104 GCA_035501695.1 Terriglobia bacterium
GCCTTTGATGCCCGCGCCGACCCCGCCAAAGACCACCTCGCCAAGCTGAATGTTGAAAAGAGGAGCCAAACCACCCAGCGGGGTGTAGCTATCGTGCATGCTGTTCACGGCCCCGCAACTGGCATCGGTGGTGACCACCGCAAACAAGGCGGAACTGGCGATGCCGAATCGCACTTCCTTGCCTTCCATGTTCCCACCCGGCTGGTGATGGCCAACCTTCGTTTCCAAGCCAAGTTTGGCGAGTTGTGGGTTCCCCGCCTGCTCGGCCGGATAACAGATCAGTACTCCCGCCAGGAAAAGGACGCCCATTGCTCCGAACAAGGCCCACCCCTGGCGTTTGTCGCCTACCATGGTGCCAAAGGTGTAAGTCAGGCCGGCGGGGATGGCAAAAATCATCAGGAGTTGAACGAAGTTGGTGAGCGGAGTGGGATTCTCGAAGGGATGGGCGGAGTTAGTGTTGAAGAATCCTCCCCCGTTGGTTCCCACCATCTTGATGGCCTCCTGGGAAGCCACCGGCCCCTGCGCGATGGTCTGCGTTGCCCCTTCGAGCGTATGAGCCGTTGTGTAGCCTTTGAAATTCTGAATCACGCCCTGGGAGCAGAGAAAGAGTGCGCCGACCAGCGATAGCGGCAGGAAGATGTAGAGCGTGGCCCGCACCAGGTCCACCCAGAAGTTGCCGATGTTGTTGGCCTGCTTGCGCGCAAAACCGCGAATCAGGGCTATGGAAACCGCCACGCCGGCGGCGGCGGAGAGGAAGTTCTGCACCGTGAGCGCGGTCATCTGCACGAAGTAACTGAGCGTGGTCTCACCACCATAATTCTGCCAGTTGGTGTTGGTCACGAAGCTGACCGCCGTGTTGAAGGCGAGGTCAGCGGTCATGGGAGTGGAACCCGTGGGTGCTTTGGGTGTCCCGAAGTGCATGTAGTTCAAGGGCAGCAATCCCTGCAACCGCTGTAGGGCATAAACGAAAAGGAAGCTCATCAAACTGAAAGCGACCAGCGCGGCGGTGTACTGTGTCCAGCGCTGCTCGAAGTTCTCGTGGATCCGGCACACGCGATAGATCATCTTTTCCAGCGGATGCAGTACCGGATGGAGAAAAGTCCGCTCGCCCTCGAAGAGCCTGGTCATGAAGACACCCAGGGGTTTGGTGACCAGCAGAATCAGCAGAGAATAGATCAGGATGTTCAGAATGCCATTCGGGGTCATCGTTTCCTCTCAGAACCGCTCCGGCCGCAAAAGTGCGTACACGAGATAGGCGAAAAGGAAGAGTGCGGTAACACCAGCAATGATGTAGTCCATGGGGCTCCCTCCCTAAAGACGGTCGCAGGCCAATGTGAAGAGCCAGCAACCGACAAAGAACAAAACACCCACTAAAACGTAAGCAAAGTCGAACAAGGCAATGTCACCTCACCTCGGCAAATATCACCTGATACCCGCTCTTTTGGAGTGCCCGTGCCAACCGAAGGGAAGAATTGGGCCAATAGCGTCTCTTGCCGCCCACGAGGACCAAAGACTCTGGCCGCAAGAGAGATTTTAACGTGAGTATCTTGTCGCGGCACAGATAAATCTCCGCCGCAATCTCCCCCTGAAACATGGCGGCAACGTCGCGTACTTGGCGCTCCAGAAATCCCACCGGCACAGCAGGCCGAGTGAGGGGTAACGCATAAGGCACTTCATACGGCATGAGCAGGCGAATATGTGACTCCAGCCTTTGGGCCAAACCGTCAGCCATTTGCAAGGCTGCTAGAGTTCCTGCCATGTCGGTGAAGATCACGAACAGTCGCAGTCCCTTATCGGTGCCCCTCTCCAGCGAGTCGTCATACTGAGGAACATAAGCATAAACAGGAGACACCGGACTGCCATCATCGCCTGAGAATTTTTCCATGGGGGCCGCCTTACCCATCGTGCCCGGACCCCCATAAAAAAGTCATAAAGACTTGGTCAAGATTTCGTTAGTCCTTGGGAAGGTTGAGCCGATAGCCAACCCAGGGCTCGGTAATAAGATAGGCGGGGTGCGATGGGTCTGGTTCGATCTTCTTGCGCAGTTGGTTGACGAAGACGCGGAGGTATTCCACTTCCTCCCCATAGTCTGGCCCCCAGACAGCCTGGAGAAGCTTGGCATGGGGGATGGCCACATTTGCGTTACTGGAAAAGTAGCGGAGAAGGTCAAACTCCTTGGGCGTCAATCGCACGTCCTTTCCATTCACGGTCACCCGGCGAGCGACGAAGTTGATTTCGGTTTGGCCCAAATCCAGGGCCTCGGCGTTGCTCGAGGTCGAGAGTGGTGCCCGGCGGAGGGCGGCGCGAATGCGGGCCAGGAGCTCGGGCATGCTGAATGGCTTGGTCACATAGTCGTCTGCCCCCGCGTCCAGGGCTTCCACTTTCTCCTTTTCCGTATTGCGAATGGAAAGAATCACGATAGGAATTTCGCTCTGGGCACGTATGCTGCGGCAGGCTTCCATGCCACCGATCCCCGGCATATTGATATCCAGAAGGACCAGGTCGAATCGGTCCTCGCGAATCTTTTCCAGGGCCTCCTCGCCATTGCGTGCCGTGCTGACCACATAGCCGCGCGCCACCAGCGTGGTTAGCATCACGCGGCGAATCTGCGGCTCATCATCGACCACGAGTATCCTGGCGCTGGTCATGGTTAAGACTCCTTGGGAGCAAGCGGCACGGAAAATGAGAATATAGCTCCCTTTCCCGGTTTACTCTCCACCCAGATTCTTCCGCGGTGAGCACGCACAATTTCCCTGGCAATGGTGAGGCCCACGCCCGTGCCGGGTATTCTCTCGCGCTGGTCCTTTCCGCGGTAAAACTTGTCGAACACTCTCCGTTGTTCCGATTCAGAAATCCCCGGCCCGGAATCCTCCAGGCTGACGATGACTTCCACTTCATCCGCGGTGGCCCGGAGGGCAAGGGGGGTACCGGGCGGGGTATACCTGAGTGCGTTGCTCAAGAATTGCCAGATGACGATACCCAGGAATTCGGGGTCGGCGCTTACCAGGGGCAGGCTCTGGGGAACCTCCACTTTCATTTCGCGGCCCTCCAGGCCTTCTCCCAGCTTGCCCAATTGCGCCTGTACAATCTTGCTCAGAGGTTGCGGGCTGCGGTGCAGGTGGAGTTGGCCGGCTTCAATCCGCGATAGTTGGATGGCCTCCGTGAGCATGGAGTTCAGCCGGTCCGTTTCTTCATCGACAATGCGCAGCAGTTCGTGGCGAGTCGGGTTCATGTCGCTGTCAGACAACATGGAGGTTACGGCCGCTTTGATGGGAGTAAGCGGCGTTTTGAACTCATGCGCCAAGGCATCAAGCATGGTGGACTTCAGTTCCTCGCTTTGCCGGGCGGCTTCGGCCTGTGTGGCAGCGTCCTGCGCCTGAGCGCGTTCCAGTGTGATTGCCGTGAGATTTCCAATAGCTTGCAAAGCCGTCTCGGAGACCTGTGAACCCTGAATACCCAGGCTCCCGATCGGCTGGCCACCCAGGCTGATGGGAATGACTGTGGTTCTTGTGGCAGCGTCGTGAAAGACCGTGCCCTGCAAGGCGATGGCCCGCAGTTTGGACACCTCCAGGGGTATGTCATGCGGGCCGGCCCGGTGAATCCGATCGCTGCTGCGATGATAGAATGCCACTCCCGTCAACTCAAATACCTTGGCAATGGAATTGGCGATCTCCTGCGCCATGGGGCCATGGACTTCAAGGAGAAGCAGATTCCGGCTCAAGGTGTAAAGGCGTTCCATCTCCTGTTGGCGGCAGGTCGATTCCAGCGCCTGCTTCCTGACACTCGCCGAGAGGTGGCTGCTGATCACCGCAGTCACGACGAAGGCTGACAACGCCACCCAATTTTCTGGATCTGCGATAGTGAGAGTGCCAATGGGGGGAAGAAAGAAGAAATTGAAACAGACCATGCCGGCAACAGAAGCCAGCAGCCCTTCCAAGAGTCCCCAGCGCGTGGCGCTCGCCATCACCGCCAGAAGGTAGGAAAGCGCCACCGTCGCGTTATTGGCGGCAAAGACCCGCGAGTAAAAAAGGGTGATCCCGCAGATAATTCCCAGAGTGGCGAGACTGCGGACCACTCGGACCGGTTGTGGAACCAGATTCTTCCTCAAGCTAAGGACCTCAGAATACCTGCCATTGTACTCGCTTGTAGGTCCGTAAGCTTGGGGGATTGATGTGAGAGGATTGATGTGAGGAAGACGATAAGGTCAGGCAGTCCTGTAACGCTGCGCCACGGAACGCGTGCGCGCCAGAGGTATGATGTGGGGCCCTAAGCCGTTACGGAACTCAAGGCTTGACGCCAGCCACGCTTTTCCCTAGGTGAGGTGAGGAATTAGGACATCTTCCGGATGAAGTCCGTCCGTCAACGGTTAGTCGCGCGGGCCCTTCGTCATCGCTCGCATCAACAAGCGTTGGGAGAGCTTCCGGGTGGGAAGTGAAAGTTGCGGATCCGCCATGCGCGTCGCTGCGATGAGAGCTACCAGCACTACAATGAACTGAATCAGGAAGAATATCATGGCGATTTGAGGTACGGTGCTCATCCTAACCTCCCGGCGATTGCCCCAGTCAATTGCGACTTTCAAGATTGTTATCGGCGGGCGATTAGAGTTTCGTGAATAGATTTTGTCGTAGAGTGGCGGAAGCTTGGGTCGGCGTGTCACCCGATTTAACGGCGAATGGCGTGAGTCGCATGCTCTTGCTTGGAGGCCCGCAAGACAAGGTGCCCATAGGCGCGCGCACGCCACGGTCCGGCCCTCCGGACACGTTAGAGGCCGGTGGGGTGTGCAAAATGTCCCCTGCTGCTCGAACACCTCAGGCCGACAATTTATCTGGTCGCTGCTGGACATAATGCCCGATTTCTTAACGGTGGCTCGATTGCCGAAGATAGCCTCCCGGCGGGGTGCGCCCGCGTGCCGGATCTGGGGGGCATTTCCCGGGCCCAACCGGCGATTTTTCCCACTGGGGTCCCGGGAACTCGGCACGAAGGCCGGGCAGTTCCGTGTTGTAGGCGACATTTCGACCCTACGGCGAAGGAGCCCATCCAGTCGGACTGCCTCCTTACCTGTGCCTCCGGTTAGGACCCTAGGGTCATGAACCTTCCGCCTCTCCCCGGAAAATGGGCTGTGGGCGGAAGCGAAAAGGAAAACAGTTCCAAGTTAACAAACTGATTCAAATATACTTAGTCAGGTTTGCCGGACTAAGGGCGACTTCCGATGCGCTCCCCCCCTCCTGCCGGGGGCGGAGGCGCCCCGGCGCCCCGGAGGGGGCCAATCGCTGGCCTACCCGGGCGAGGGAAGGATTAAAGATTTTCAGCCGGAAGGTCGATTTATGTATGCCCACGGGCGGCAAGACGTGTTATGATGAGCGACGCCGAACGCTGGATGTGGCGAGCACGCTAGCCGAGGTTTTGCCGGAGGGACCGTAGCCCACGGCGGAATTGCGGCGGCTCCC
Source organism: Terriglobia bacterium (assembly GCA_035501695.1). Lineage (GTDB taxonomy): Bacteria > Acidobacteriota > Terriglobia > UBA7540 > UBA7540 > Bog-366. Next base: position 5,448 of record DATJVT010000497.1, read on the forward strand.
ATACCTCCGCCCCTTCCAGAGAAGGGGGTGGGCCCCGGGGGGGCGGCGGGAGGCCGTCCGGGCGGATACCCGGCAGGATTCTAGTTAGAGGCTTTCGTACTAGCCTAAATATGAGCAGGATCAAAATCCGATTTCAGACGCGAGGTGAGCAAGCATGGAACCCATGACAGCAGCGAAGGTAGTCCGCAAAGTTCGCAAGCGGATCGAGGTAAGCCAGGAGGGCCTGGCGCGGTTACTGAACGCCACCAAGGGTGCGGTGCAGCACTGGGAGAGGGGACGAAATAACCCCGACCTGGCGCGGCTGAATGCCCTGCGGCAGCTCTGCCCGGCGGGCGCGGAGCGGAAGGAACTGGACAACCTGATCAAGCAGACCCAGGCGCGGCTGGCCCCATTGCCCGAGTTCAAGCCCGGCGAGCTGGCCAAGGCGGTGGAAGGCGGCACGGTGGGCACAGTGGGAGTGCCGGGCGGAAGCTTTATCTACCTGCGCCGGGAAAACCACAAGTTGCAGCGGCAGGTAACGCGCCTGGAAGGACTGCTGCAGCGCCGGACGGAGCAAGTCCGTATTCTGGAAGACCTGGCGACGGAGTTGCAGCGGGAGATGGCCAAACTCAAGGCGGGGCAGGAAGCCGCGCCCGCGGCCGTGCCCAGCGCTGCCGCGCCGGCGGAAGGATAACCTCGCCGAGCGTCTCGCGAGGCAAAATCGCAAGAATTCCGAGCGTTTCAGTCGAGGGGTGAGGTGTGGGTGCAGAGCGGCGCGCCCGGACGCGCCGGCCCTCGGAGCGCCGTCGCACCCGGCGCCGCCGGAGTTTTCCACACGGATCCCTCCCCGGCTTTTTGTCCCAGCTTGAGAGTCAGGCTGGGCCAGGGGAGACACCCGTGCAAGTCCGATGCGCGCCGAAGCAAACCCTGCTGCACTCGGTACCTGGCATACATGAGTGGGTTTTTCGTGATGAGGTGGTGAGATGCCCAGGATTTGCGCGCGCCTGTCCGGGCGAGTCGTTCGCGCCGGGCGTGGCCTATGTCTTACGCAATTGCATGACCCGGATGGAGAGCATCATGGGCGTGGCGCTGTCGCCGCCTTCCCGCTCCAGCATTTCCAGAAAAGCGATGGCTTGTCCTAAAAGCTGGCCGGCGTTTTCCCGCTGCCGCAATTCCAAGAGCAGTCCGAAGGCTCGCTGTGCCAATTTTTGAGTAGTCCTGGTTGTAGTTTTCATACTTACAGTATCCTCTTTTCCCGAATTACTCCCGCCACTGGCCGCCGGCAATGCAAAAGACGGTTTGGGGTCCCCAAACCCGAAACCGGAGGGCCCTCCCACGCATAGCAGATCGAAGGGATGCCGCCGGCCGGACGCGGAGGCCGATCCTAACCCCACTTTTAGGCTATTATGAGTAAATATGTCAATGACACTTCAGATGTTAGCCGTCGTGTTCCTCCCACAACGCCAGATTGAACCAATCGATCTTCGGCTGAAGAAGTCGATGATGCCCCCGGCGTCCAACAGTGCGTTGTTGATAAACTCCTTTCCAGCCCCAAGGGTGATATATTCTGCCCCGCCCGGGGCCCTGGCTGTCGGCGCGCATTTAAAGACGTAGAAATTTGAACAGAAGCCGGTGGGGCGCGATGGCGGTGAGCCTCCTGGCCGTCGCTGAACACGCC
>DATJVT010000498.1:0-9551 GCA_035501695.1 Terriglobia bacterium
GGGGTGCATGTTCATGGGCCTCTTACCCATCATGTGGTCCACGGGAACGGGCGCGGACGTGATGAAGCGCATTGCCGCACCCATGGTGGGCGGCATCTTCACGTCATTTATTCTGGAACTGCTGGTCTACCCCGCCATTTACGCCGTCTGGAAATGGAACTTCGAGGTCAAAGGAGAGCTTCGGAAGGCGGGAATTGCCTAGGGACTCCAAGGCCGGTGCCGGCAGGTCGGCCCCTCACCGCAACCAGCCTGACCGCAGTAACTGCTTTGCACTCTCGGGTGATGATCGGAGCGGCGAATCCGGCATGCGCTCCGGAGGAAATCCCACCGGAACAGCCGCAGAGCTTGAGAACCGGCTCTGCGCCACCCGCCAGGACCGCCGGAAAGCGGGAGGACCAATCGTGTCCGGTAGGTTGAGCCCCAAAGGGGCGAAATAACAAAGCCCAGGCTGGAGGTCCGCCGACCAGTATGGCGGACCGAAGGCCTGGGTCAACGGTTCGCCCCGCATTCAATTCCCTCAGCCCTGAAAGGGCGGGATAATGGCTTATGTCGCCCTTTACAGGGCTCAGGGTTGGTTGGGCGGGCAATGAACCCAGGGCGTTGCCCTGGGCTTCGTTGGGGCGGCCCTTCGGGCCTCAAGATCGAGCCACCGAGGCGTTCGAAATCGCTGCACGCATGCGCGACAAGCTGCTCCCCTTTTTCGGGTTGTCCCCATGACGTATGCGCGACCGCCGACGCAGCGTCCGGGGTGCTTGGTCTCGGGTGACGATCGGTGCGGCGACTCGGGGATGCGCGCTTCAGGAAACCCCACCGGAACAGCCGCAGACCTTGAGAACCGGCCCTGCGCCAGCCCGCCAGGACCGCAAGTAATCGGTTTAGCGTGTCGGTTGACCTGCACATTTGGATTGTGGATGGTGCGATAAGGAAGGCCGTCATTCGGCGTCGAGTTCCGTGCATGCAGCGCCGCGCGGGTGAGAAGCGTGGCCAGGTTGTCTACGTGCACCAAGCGATAGAGCAATGTGGGTCTTGGCGGTCCTGCATTCGGCATTTCCACCTCGCCTTTATTACCGACGGGCATCCCGCTGGTTTAGAGCAACAGGGTAAAGGATTTCGAACTCGGCTATATCACCGCTCGCGCGGCGATATTGGAATTGACAAGCGAAGTTCCTTCGGAATCGCGCCAACAGGATGCGGGTGTCTGCGCCAGCCCCGGCAATCGAAAATCGCAAAGGCAGCAGAACCGATGGACAGCCCGCCCGTCTGCTGACAGGCGCAAAGCCGCGGGGGGAGAAACGGTTCCAAAGAAACAGCTCCGGGTTGTGGTGCAGTTTGACGTGGCATGGGCGTCCCACCCGTGCAGGGACACGGCCAAGATGGCCGTGCCACCAAACTGCACCGGGTTGTGTTGCAACGCATCAGGCAATGCGGTAGTCTTTAAGCATGACTCTTGAAGCCATCAAGCAAGCGATCGCAGGGCTTCCCGAAGCTGAGAAGGCTTCCCTTGTTGCCTGGCTCAGCGTCCAGGATGCCAAGGCTTGGGATCGGCAGATCGAGGCCGATTTCTCTGAGGGAGGGGCTGGCGAAGCTTTGCTCCAGGCTTGGGATGCTGAAATCAAAGCCGGTGGTTCAATGCCCTTGGGAGAATTCCTGGCCCAAGAGGAAGCCGCCCGCAAGTCGAAGTGAATCACTTCCACTCACACCTCACTGCCAGCTTCCGCAAACTCATCGCTACCTTGCCGACGGAAGTTCAGAAACAAGCGCGGGAGAAATACCGGCTTTTCCAGGCCGACCCGTTTCACCCCTCGCTCGAGTTTCAGGCCAAGGGAAAAGTCTGGACAGTCGCCATTGGGCGCAGCTATCGAGCGATTGCGAGGCGTCTTGACAATGATCTTTACCGGGTCTGGATCGGCTCGCACGAGACGTATAATAGTCTGCTGGGGCGAATGAGCAAGTAGCCCGAACTTCGCGCCGGGCCGCGAATCTGTAGCGTGGTCAGGCGGTAAACACGGTCCGAGGTCCGGGATCCGAAGTCCGAGGGCAATGCCAATCGGCGCCGGCGCAGAATTCCACCTCATGAAGTCTGCCTTTTAGGGCCTGCGGCCCGCGAAACCCCATGAAAATGAAATTTTGGACCTGCTCTTTCGACCCTGCTATCCCGAAAGGACTGCTGGATCTCAACGCGGTGCCTTCCGGCGCACGACGAACAGGAAACACGATGGCAGGCGCGGAAGGGTATATCACCGCTCGCGCGGCGATATGGGATTGGACAAGCGCAGTTCCTTCGGAATCGCGCCAACAGGATGCGGGTGTCTGCGCCAGCCCCCCAGCGGATCTCGCCCCGGTGCAACCGCCCCCCTCCCAGCCGTCAGCATCCCAGGCCAGCGGGTCCGTGTCGCTTGCGAACTCGTCGTGGCGAGGAGGAAGTGCAAGGTAGGCGTCGCGATCGTCAGCGGCCGGCCGCAAGCTGATCAGACGCAGCAAGCGGAGTAGCTTGTGCGGAGACAAGCGGTCCACCAGGGGAAATAGTTCTTCGGCCCTCAGAGGCTTTTCCGTAAGCGTATTCTACCAAACCCCCGGGTTCAGGGGCACGCTCATGACCCCAAGTTTGGGGGGATCCCCCATCGGTGCACTTCCGTGCCAAATTCGACCAGTATTGTCGTTCGGCAGGGTGTTGCGGTCCGTGCGTAAGAGACGCGGATCCGTCAACTAACGGACGGTTCTTGCTCACAGCCGGGCCCTGGTAGCCACCCCCGCGCCTCCGCGCGGCCCCTCCGGGACCAGGAGGGGAGTATAATCCGGGGGGCCGCAGGGCCGACGGGGTGGCGAAGTTTCGGGGAGGAGTGTCAAATCAAATGCCGAATTGGAACAAACCATTTATGGGACCGTTGCGGCCATCCCGGGAGCTGGCGAGAAGCAAGCTCGCTCTAGTGTTCATCCTCGTACTCTTCGCGGCAGGATTGGCCTCCATGGGGAAGGAGGAAACCCAATACGACCTGGCTTTCGCAACCTACCTGGGGGGCGGCAACTTCGACGCGATCCGCGATGTTTGTGTCGACCGGCAGGGCAACATCATTGTGGTGGGAGGGACGAGTTCACCCGATTTCCCCACCACTCCGCGCGCTTACTGTCGCACTTACAATGCGGGAAACGCGGGGGGCACGCCCGGATCGATCGGCAGCGGCGGAACCTGCGACGCTTTCGTGGCGAAGTTCGACCCGGCCGGCCACCTGCTCTGGTCCACACTTCTCGGTGGGCCGAATTACGATCGCGCCTATGGCGTCAAGGTGGATCGCGACGGTTATATTTACGTGGCCGGCCGCGCGGGAGAGGGTTTTCCCGTAACGGCGGGCGCCTTCCAAACGACGTTCGTGGACACCAACGGGAATAACCTGGGTCTTTACGGAAAGCAGAACGGGTTCGTCGCCAAACTTTCCCCGGATGGCTCCCGGCTGATATGGAGTTCGTTTGTGGGTAGCGGGCAATTGTGCCGCGACCTTGCCCTCGACGCCAGCGGGGACATTTATCTGCCCTCCGGCTGGAATGACTCCGGACAGGCTCCGCCGGCCGCCTGGTTTGCCCACGGCTTCCAGAAAGCGCCAAAAGGCGGCGGAGATCCCGACAAAGCCAGGGGGGATACCTGTGTCCTGAAGGTCAAGAACGAGGGAAGCAAAGTCCTTTGGGGCACCTGGCTTTGCGGCTCCAAAGCCGATTACCTGGAAGGCATGGTGCGCGTAGATCCCCAGGGCAACGTCTACTATCTGACGACGACGGCTTCCACCGATATGCCTACACCGGGCAACGGCCAGCATGCTTTCGGCGGCGGACCCACGGATTGCTACTTGGGAAAACTGACGCCGGACGGTTCGCAACTGATTTATGGCACCTACCTGGGAGGACCCGGATCCGACAACGTGGATACGCACGAACTCGCCGTGGATGCCCTCGGAAACGCCTATGTCGCCATCCGTACGGAGTCAACCAACTGGCCGATCAGCGCAGACGCCTTCCAGCCCCGCCCTGATCCGCGAGGCGGCAATCAGGTGATCTGCAAAATTGGCCTGGATGGCGCGATAAAGGCTTGCTCCTATCTGGGGCTCGATATGGTCAAGCCGGTGGAAGGGATTTCGGTTGATGGCAATGGCAACGTCTTTGTGACCGGCGCCACGCGCGACCCGGGGTTCCCCTTGGCGGGCTTGCCTTTCCAATCCGTCTATGGTCCGGATTGGGAGGCGGGCGAGAATAAGTTTGAGGGCAACGGTTACCTGGCGGTGATCGCCGCGGACTTCAAGAGCCTCCTGTATTCCACCTTCATCGGCAAAGGATGCTCTATCCGCGACCGGAATGCCTTCGGTGGCTTTCACGCTAACGCGTGGGCGCCCGATGGCAGCCTGGTCGCCGCCGGTTCCTGGCACAGCGCGGGGTTCCCCAGCCGGAATGCTTTTCAAGCAGTATATGCGGGAGGACCCCTGCATCCTCCTTACGCCGCCAGCGACGCCGTTCTGTGCAGGTTTGCCCCGAAATTTTCCGGTTCCAAGCGCCCATAAGGCTGAAGGTTGGAATAGGCCAGTCCCGGACCCCCGTGGCACAGGCACTCCTGCCTGTGCCTTCCCGGAACGTGGGGACGCGGAAACTTGTGGCCGCGGCCGCCCTCACGATGTCAGGGAAGCAGGAATTAGCCTTTTCGCAAACAGACCAGTCGTGAGAAAATCGGAGGATTCCCGTAGTTCACGGCCTGTGCCCCTGATCATGAACTCCGAGTCCCGTATCCCGTACCCCGTGCCCCGAACCCCGCATTCCGGCTCCCGCATTCTGATTGTGGCGGGGGAACGCTCCGGCGACATCTATGGAGCGGGCCTGGCAAGGGCGCTGCAATCGCGGTTACCGGGCCTGGAGGCCTTCGGTTGCGGCGGCGAAGCCATGCGGCAGGCGGGGGTGGACACCGTGGTGGACTCCCACCGCATCGTGATGGCCGGCATCACCGAGGTTGTTTCCGGGATTCCCAGAGCCTACCGGGCTTTTCATCAGCTCCTCGACGCGGTGGACCGGCGCCCGGTCCAGCTTGCCGTCCTGATTGACTTTCCGGATTTCAACCTGCGCGTGGCCCGGCAGCTCAAGAAACGACGCATCCCGGTGGTCTATTTCGTGAGCCCCCAGGTCTGGGCGTGGCGCAAGGGACGGGTGCAGACGCTGAAGGAACGCATCGCGAAGATGATCGTCATCTTCGATTTCGAGGAGGAAATTTACCGGCAGGCGGGCGTGCCGGTGGAGTACGTGGGGCATCCGCTGGTGGACATGGTGCGGCCGCATCTGACGCGCGAGGAATTCTTCGCCAAGGTGGGTTTGGATGCCTCCGTGCCGACGGTAGCGCTGCTGCCGGGCAGCCGCCCGCAGGAGGTAAAGCGGAACCTGCCGGTGATGCTGGACGCCGCCACGCGCCTCACCCTGCACCGGAAACTTCAGTTCATCGTGGCCGTGGCGCCCACCATCGACAAGCATTGGCTGGAAACCACCCTGCTGGAGTGCTACGTAGGACGCGCCACCATCCGCACCGCCGTGCACGCCACCTACGACGCCCTACAGCACTCGGAGCTGGCCGTGGTGGCGAGTGGCACGGCCACACTGGAGGCGGCCCTGCGCGGTCGGCCCATGGTGGTGGTATACCGCGTCTCCGCCCTTACCTGGCTGGTGGGAAAACTCCTGGTCCGCGTGCCCTATTACAGCATCGTTAACATTCTGGCGAAGCGGGAACTGGTTCCCGAACTCATGCAGCACGATTTCAATGCCGCCAACCTGGCCGCAAAGGTAGAATATTTGCTTGACCATCCCGAGGCGCGGGAGGAGATGATCCGGGGATTTGAAGCTCTGAAACCCCGGCTGGGGCCGGGAGCCGCCCTCGAGCGCGCCGCCGATGCCATGGTGGAAGTCCTTCAGTCTTTCTGTCGGGTCCCCCCGGAGGGTGGAACGGGCTCTGCCCGCTGAAAAGGAAGCTGGCAACATGCAACGCGAACGTCCGCTCCGCAATCCAATGAATATGCAGGGGAGCCAAGAATGATCCGACCTAAATCTGTGGGGCTGGCTGCACGGTCGAGTGCGTTCCGCCAGAATTGCCGGTGCATCCTTCACGCAGTGCTTTGGGGCCTGGTCATGGCCACGGCTCCGTCGTGGGGCCGGGCACAAGGCTCCGCGCCGCGCTTCGAGGTCAAAAACTACGTCATCAACGCCGAACTGCTGACTTCCCAGCATCTGCTGACCGCCAAGGCTCGCGTGGATGTTGTCCCCATATCGGACATCACCGCGCTCTCCTTTGAACTGCACAGCAACCTGCGGGTGGAAAAGGTGCTGGACCCCGCCGGCCAGGAAGTGACTTTCCGTCAGGAAGGTCAAGGCCTGAATATCTCTCTTCTCAATCCCCTGCCCGGGGGAAAGGTCTCTTCGGTCACGGTGCAATACGGGGGAATGCTCAACACCGCCGACGGCAGCCCCGTTGAAGGAATTAAAGTAGCCTATGTCGGGCCGGAGGGATCCTACCTCCTGTATCCGGGGCGGTGGTTCCCGGTCAGCGCCTACGGCGTCAACCGTTTTTCAGCCACCATGAGCATCACCGTTCCCTCCGACGAAGCGGTCATCGCTTCCGGCACGGTGGCCGCCCCGGTGCGTGAAACCGGCAAGGTCACCTATACTTACACCTACGACAAATCCTCCTTCCCGGGCACGGTGTTCGCCGGCCACTACGTGGTGCAGCCGTCCACGGTGGTGGGAGCCGACATCGCGCTTTACCTGAAGCCCGGTCACGAAGGCCTTGCCGCCCCCTACGGCGAAACCGCCGCCAAAATCCTGGGTTTTTATAGCGACGAGTTCGGCCCGCTGCCCAGTGGTCACATGGATATCGTCGAAATCGGGGACGATACCGTGGGGGGATATACCGCGCCCGGCCTGGTGGCGCTGGCCTCGCGCGCCCTCACCAATCCGGTCAACTTTCGCCTGCTGGCGCACGAGATTTCCCACCTGTGGTGGCGATGTCTGGTGAGCCCGGCTTCCCCCAATGATGCCTTCCTGGATGAGGGCCTCGCCGAGTACTCCAAAGCCATGTATGTGCAGCATGCGGCGGGCGAGGCGGCATTTGAAGACTTGATGCGGGAGACGGCGGTGGGAGCCCTGACCCATGAGGAAGTGGCGCCCATTGCCCAGGCCTCGCAACTGCATGAGTTCACCCCGGAGTATCAGTCCATCGTCTTTGACAAGGGGGCCATGGTGTTCCACATGCTCCGCTGGGTGATCGGCGATGAAGCGTTTCGCAAAACCCTGCGCGCGATGGCGGAACAGTACAAGTGGAAGACCATCAGCGCCGACCAGTTTCAACGCCTGGCCGAGAAGGAATCCAAGCAGGAGCTGACCTACTTCTTCGCGCAGTGGGTGAACTCCACGGGCGTGCCCCAGTTCAAACGCACCTGGGCGGTCTACCGGCTGCAAAAGGGCTACCAGGTGGTGGGAAAAGTTCAGCAGGACCTCGATATTTTCCGAATGCCGGTGGATATCAGGGTGATTTGCGAGGGTTCCAAGCCCATCAATCAGCGGGTTGAAATGGTTGGAACGACTTCGGATTTTACCATCGACACGCGCACCAAGCCCTTGCGCGTCTTTATTGACCCGGGCAGCCGCATCCTGAAATTCGACGACCAGACCAAGTTCCAGGTGGAGATGGCGCGCGCCGACCAGTTGGCGCAGCAACAAGCTTACCTTGATGCCATCAAGCAATATCAGGAGGTGCTGCAACTCAACAGCAGCAGCTCGCTGGCCCACTACCGGTTGGGTGAAATTCATTTCAAGATGCGCAACTACAACGCGGCCATGGAAGAATTCCGGCGTGCCCTGGACGGCAACCTGGACCCCAAGTGGGTCGAGGTATGGTCGCACCTGGAACTGGGCAAGATCTTCGATGTCACCGGCCAGCGCGACCGCGCCCTGAACGAATACCAGCGTGCCCTGCAGACCAATGACAACACCCAGGGCGCCCTGGACGAAGCCAATCGCTACGTGCAAAAGCCCTACAAGAACCCCCCGCCCGCCAACTCGTAGGCGGGACCCAGGAGTTAGAAGCCAGGAGCCAGGACTAAGAATGCACGATCCGCTTTGGTCGCGTTGACGTTTCGGGGGAGAAATAAGCTACCTGGAGCACTTTTCAACCGGAACCCTTTCCCCCCCTCCCACGAAACTCATAATCCCGTTTCTCGGGAGTTTGAATGCCTGAGGCATTTCTGTGGTTTGGCGATTCGTCCAAGTGGTTCGATAAACCCTACGCCGTTACTCGCGGGTCATCCGGGGCCTGGAGATTCGTCGGTCGAGAGCCCGTTGAGGACAACTTCCGGATCGCGTGAGATGCGCTCGGTGACTCAGTGCGGCACTACGTCACCAGTTAAGCTGTAGGGGATTTGTCGCCAACAATCGGCGGCGTTAGCACAGGCCGACACTACGCCGTCACTCGCCAGTCATCGAAGCCTGGGTGTTTGCGCCCGTTTCGCGACACGCGTTCATTAGACCTTGTCACAGATCCGGCCGGGGGGCGCGTCTTCCCCCAGCCTTTGGGGCCAATTGATTGTGCTCGGGACCCCCCAGGAGTATCCTAGCCCATAGTGTATTCCTGTAAATTCTCTTTGAGTTTGCCGTTCTTGACGGTATGACTCTGTACGATGAGTTTCCACGCTGGTGCTCTGTTTTTCAACCTGAATGGGAGGTTCTATGCAACCCAGACGCTTCGCCCGACAATTTCTGGCGAGTGAGATGGCCCTACCGTTCGGGATTGCTCTCATTCCGCTAATTCTTCATCTCCTCTTCATCAACCAGTACGGGTATTCCCGCGACGAGTTTTACTGCCTCGCGTGTGGCGAACATCTGGAGTGGGGCTATGTCGATCATCCACCTTTCATTGCCTTGGCGGCGTTTCTTATCCGCAACACCCTGGGCACGTCGTTGCTGGCCATTCGAATCCTGCCGGCCCTCACCGTAAGTGCCGTGGTAGTGCTGACGGGACGCATGGCGCAAGAGTTGGGCGGGGACCAATTCGCCCAGGCCCTGGCGAGCCTCGCGGTGGCGCTGGCCCCCATTTTCCTCTTCACTGGCCACATCTTCTCGATGAACGCCTTCGATTATTTTTTCTGGGCGCTGGCTGCTTACGTCCTGATCCTAATCCTGAAGTACGACCGACCGAAGCTCTGGCTTCTCTTCGGCCTGATAGCAGGCGTGGGGCTGATGACCAAGTACTCCATGGGCTTTTTGGGGGCGGGCCTGATGGTGGGCTTGATAGCAGCCAGAGGGTGGAAGCATTTTAAATGTAAATGGTTCTGGCTGGGTGGAATGCTGGCTGCAGTTATTTTTCTCCCCCACGTCATTTGGGAGATTCGCGCGGGCTTTCCCACGCGTGAATTCATAGGTTACGCCTCGACGGAAAAGATCATTCCACTGTCCCCGTTCGGCTTTCTGAAACTTGCCGCTCTCAGTGTAAACCCCGTTACGCTGCCCATCTGGATGGCAGGACTCGGTTATCTCCTGGTGGC
>DATJVT010000499.1:0-7459 GCA_035501695.1 Terriglobia bacterium
GGCTTCGTCGGCCACGGCCTTACGGTAATCGGAGAACCCGCCGGAAACGTCGTCGCTGCGGACGCGGAGAAGCAGTTGGCCCTTCTGCACCGTATCGCCCAGCCGGGCGTAAATTCCCACCACGCGCCCGGAAGCCAGCGAGATCACCGGGACATTGCGCGCCACGTCGGGGTTCACGGTGCCGGTCACGCGCAATTCCGGCGCCTCTTCGTGCTGTCCCGCCGTGACCAGGGGGAACTGATCGGGATGATCGACCTTGAAGGCATTGGCATCCTGTTCGTGTTCGACGGGGGAAGGGACCGGCCCCTCCGCCGCCTGGTCCGCCTTTCCCCGGCTGGTGCACCCCGGCGAGAGGAGCACCAGCAGGCAGGAAGTCATCACTAGACCTACCGCAGCGTTAGACTGAGGCTTCATGATTTGCCCTCCAGACAATGGCAGGTTGATGCGCTTTGAAAACCGGCTGGCCTTCCGCCATAGGCTGCACCCGAAGCTATGGGGCGAAACCGGCTGCGTAAACGGACGGATTCAATGAACCCTGACGAGCAGGTTCAGGCGGAAAGGGGCGGGGGGCGCGGATGGAGGGGCGTGATGGAGGTAACTGGATAGGGCAGAGCGTCCTGGACTCCCATCCAGCCCACCACCCGAAGGAACGGGCTCGGCAGACACCTCGCTGCCACGATCCTGAAGGCCAAGGAGGATTGATCCAGAATCGAAATTCCTCGGGCCGGGCCGGAAAACTTTTCGATGCGCTTGGAAGGATTGGAGTCTTCCAGGACCGCCTGCTCGGCGTGGAGGTCGTCCGTCACGGAGATGACCGGGAAAAGAATAAGCAGTGCGCATACGAGTGCCAGGATGCGCGGCCCCGAGCGGCGGGGAGCCGGGGGTCGGGGGTCCCTCCTGAGACTGACAAGCGCGAAGCTCGCGCTGGCAACCAGCAGCCAGAACAAGTTGAGGCCGAGTTCCATAGGAAGCAACATTTTATCTTTCCGTCGCGGCGGAGGTCAAGCTGCGGGAACAGTACGTCGCCTCCGATTTCCGGCGGCAAGGCCGGGTTTGAGCCAGGCACGGTCGCTATTTGCCCACGAACGGGCGCTCACGCACCCCGGCCAGGTCTTTCACGTCTAACTGCCCATCGTGGTTCGTGTCCAAAAGGAAGGGGATATTATTGCCGGACTGGATGCGGGGGCCGACGATTATGTGGTCAAACCCCCTCGGATTCCGGAACTGCTGGCGCGGATCCGCTCCACCCTGCGGCGCAATGCCGCCGCGATGGACTCCGGCCCCTGCATTCTCACCTTTGATGGGGTAAAGATCGACTTCCGTGAACGCCATGTAAGTTCGGAGGGGAAGGCCGTTCACTTGACGCCCAGGGGGTTCGAGGTTCTGCATTATCTCGCCAAACACCCCGACCGGCCCCTCCCGCACCGCGAGATCCTGGGCGCCGTGTGGGGGCGGGAACACTGCGAACGCTACGAGTACCTGCGCGCCTTCATCAAGCAACTGCGCAAGAAAATCGAGCCCGCGCCCCAGAAACCTCAGTACATCCTCACCGAACCGTGGGTGGGATACCGGTTCCACCTGCCCAAATGAGTGCGGAAATGCGCTTTGCGCCGCGGTAACGGTGTTAACATTGCTCCCCCGGGAGTATGCCGACATGCCCCTGACGGCTGGGGGCTAATTGGCGGGCACGGTTGCAGCAGCTTCGTTGGAGTCCGCGCTTTCCGCGGTTCCACCCGAACCCACCGTGGTTACCACGTAATAATAAGTGTGCCCGGGCTGAACGGCGGCGTCAACGTAGGTGGTCTGGGTAATAGGGAAGGAGTTTAGAGGAATCGTGCTCTCCTGGTGTGAGGCGTTGCCGCGGTAGACGTTGTAGCCCTCAATCGCGGGTGTCGAACTCGCGGTCCAGGTGAGGATGACGTCGTGGGTCCCCTTGCCGGAAAGTCTTAACGACTGCGGGCTTCCGGCGGCATTATCCGAGATCATCAGCGAGGCCGTTTCAATGGCGGCGATGGAAGGGGTGAACAACACGGCGATCGTACATTTACCCCCTGCCGCCAGGGAGGAGTGGCAGGTGTTGACCTGCGTAAAATCGCGGGCATTCGCGCCGGCAAGACTAATGCCGGCGATACTGAGGGTTGCGCTGCCCGTGTTGGACAAGGTGACAACTTCGGACGAGCTGGTCATGTCCACGGGCTGATTCGCAAACGTCAGGCTGAGGGGGGAGAGGATAACGATGGGCCCCCCGGGCGCCCCGGTTCCAGAAAGACTTGCACTCTGGATATGGCCGGGAGCATTGTCGGTAACGGAGACGGCGGCCGAGCGTTTTCCACTGGCCGTGGGCTTGAAGACCAGGCTGATGATGCATTGGGCTCCGGCGGCCACGCTCCCCGCGCAGTTGTTTCGTTGGATAAAGTCGCCGGGGTTGGCGCCCGTAATTGACATGTGGGTGATCGTCAGGACTTCATTACCCGTATTGCTCAGAGCGATGGTCTGAACCGGACTCGCGGTGCCGACGGCCTGGCTGGCAAAAGTCAGCGCGGTGGGAGAAAGCGTGGCCACAGGTCCCGTCGCCCCGCCCTCCCCCGTGAGGTTCGCGCCCGGCGGGCGGCCGGCCACACTGACCGCGACGGCCAGATAAACAAAAAACCAGGAGAAAAGAAGCCGGGAAGGGCGTCCCTGGCAAATATGACAGTCGCAGTTTGGGGCACGAAAGAAGCAGGCCAAATTTTACCTTTGAGAACCTTAGAGTGAAACCGAACCCGCAGGACGCGGCGCAAGGGCGTCCGGCTCAGGCGCCGGAATCGATATGGTAATTATGTTGTACAATATACCTACATACAATACTTTGTGGTTTAATAAAGCCCCGGGTTCAAGATAGCCGGTAAGACTAACACGAAATCAGGAACGCTTGGCAAGATGTTTTCTTCTCCGCATCAGAAGGCCTTTTGGGCTCCCGGCATATAAGAATTTCTGCTCCCCCCTGGACGTGTGAACCGGATGCAGGGTTCCCCTTCCCTCGATTAAACAAAGGGCTGGTCGCGGCCTGTCCGTCCGGCCGAAGGAGGCGTTCGCCCGGACCACACGTATCCCGCACCACCCGCGCCAGATCCTCGCGGGTAGTTACGATACGCGATGAATATTACAGGAGTTTTAATCCGAGGTATAACAGAGTTGTTGCCAGGATCGGCCGGAGGACCTTCTCCGGAAAGTGGGCGCTCAACTTGCTCCCTATCCAGACACCCGGCACGGATCCAACCAGCAGGGCGGCCAGGAGCTTGTAATCAATCGTCCCCATCCCCGCGTGCCCGAGCGCGGAGATCCCAACGAGAAAGAGGGCGTGAAAGATATCAGACCCGATCAACCTCTTGAGAGGAGTTGCCGGATAGAGAAAGACCAGGGAGGCGATGATCATGGTGCCGCTGCCCACCGACGTGATACTCACCAAAAAGCCCACCACCAACCCAATCACCGAGGTCAGCCACCAGGGGCCACGCGAGACTTGCTCCTGCGTCGGCAATTGGAGACGCGTGCCCAGAACTGTGCGAGCGTAAAGGACCAGCGCCACGCAGACCAACGCCGTGCCCAGAACCAGGACGACCAGCTTGTCCTCATGCTGGACGCCGCGGTGCCGCAAAATCGCCAACAACCCGAGGCCTGCGAGAGCGCCGGGAATGCTGCCCACCGCCAGGCGCTTTACGATGCCCTTGTCGACGGTATGCTGACGGAGGTGCACGAAGGAGCCGACACTCTTGGTGAGCGCTCCCCACACCAGGTCGGTGCCGACGGCCAGGGCCGGGCGCGCGAGGCCCAGCAAGATCAGCGCCGGGGTCATCAACGCGCCCCCGCCCATCCCGGTCAACCCCACCATGAATCCTACCGCCAGCCCAAGCAAGCTGACTCTGATGTCCAACCTGTCACCTCTGGAAGGAACCGTCCATGAAAACGTACGAATTCGCTGAACTTCCCCCGGCTTCGGTTACTTTGGCAACTGCCCCCTCACCCCGGTTAATACCTCGGAAGGGCTGCCCTAACCTCTGCCGCGAGCGCTCGTTGCTACTCTCGATGCGCCTTCATGATGAACCCTATCAGGTAAGTAGATTAGCAAGCGGCCGGATGCACGTCAACGAAAAAAACTCAATCATGTCGATTAGACTACTTGCCTAAGGCTTTGATCATAAGGGGGACGGGGCTTGGGTGAGAACCCTGAATGCAGGATGCGTGATGACGGGTGGCAGCAAGAAAAACAGGCCTCAGAACACCTTGAGGTCTCGGGGACTTACGAACACCGCCTCATCCTTCTTCAGCCGAAGCTCCTCATAGCGCTCGTGCGACATTTCGACGTGGACCTGCTCGCCGCTCGCGGTGGAAAGCTCAACCTTAACCAGGGGGCCTGCCGAGTTGATGTGCTTGACCCGCACTGGAAGCGGGTTCGGTTGATGAGCGTGGCGTTCGATCTGCATTAAGTGCGGGCGTACGTAAGCCAACCGGTGGCCGTCCAAGGGAGGCGGACCGTTATTCGCGGGCTCGCTGATGTAAGCCTGGCCGTCCTCCACTCGCGCGTGAAACAGGTTGATATTGCCGAGGAAATTGTAGACAAAAGGACTGGCAGGATGATGGTAAACCTCGTTGGGCGAGCCTTCCTGTTCAATCCGGCCGGCGTTCATCACCACCACGCGATCGGCCACCTCAAGGGCTTCCTCCTGGTCATGCGTCACAAAGATACTGGTTACACGGATGTCATCGTGGAGACGCCGCAACCAGCGGCGAAGTTCCTGGCGCACCTTCGCATCCAGGGCGCCGAAGGGTTCATCGAGCAGCAAGACCCGCGGCTCAACCGCCAGGGCGCGGGCGAGCGCGACGCGCTGCCGCTGGCCGCCGGATAGCTGTGAAGGATAATGCGCGGCCAGCCAATCGAGTTGCACCAGCTTGAGCAGTTCGTTTACTCGCGCCTTGATCTTCTCCGTTGGAAGCCGCTCGCGACGGGGCTTGACGGTGAGGCCGAAAGCTACATTGTCGTACACCGACATGCGGCGGAAGAGCGCGTAATGCTGAAACACAAAACCGACGCCGCGGTCCTGGACGCTGCGCGCCGTGGCCTCCTCGCCGTCGAGGAACACCGCTCCGGAGTCCGGAAATTCCAGGCCCGCGATAATTCGCAGCAGAGTCGTCTTCCCGGAACCCGACGGCCCCAGCAGAGCGACCAACTCTCCGTGCTCCACTCGCAAGGTGACATTGTCGAGCGCCACGAAATTCCCGAACTTTTTGGTCAATTGCCGGCCTTCAATGCTCATCAGGCTTCTCCACGCTCCCCTGCTGTCGTTGCTTCCAGATCGCGCTGGGACTTCCATTCCACGATACTCTTGGCGACCAGCGTGACCAGCGCCAACATCGCCAGGAGGGAAGCGGCAGCGAATGCCGGCGCGAATTGGTAATCGTTGTAGAGTATCTCGACATAGAGCGGCATCGTATTGGTCAGGCCCCGGATGTGGCCGGAGACCACGGAAACGGCGCCGAACTCCCCCATGGCGCGCGCATTGCACAGAATTACGCCGTAAAGAAGGCTCCACTTCACATTGGGAAGCGTGATGTGGAAAAAAGTGCGCCAACCGCCGGCTCCGAGCGTCAGGGCAGCCTGTTCCTCATCGCTGCCCATAACCGACATCGACGGAATCAGTTCCCGCGCCACGAACGGGAAGGTCACAAACAGGGTCGCGAGCACGATTCCCGGAAGGGCGAAAACGATCTTGATATCGTGCTCCCTCAACCAGGGGCCGAATACGCCTTGGGCGCCGAACAGCAGAACAAAGAGCATGCCTGAAATGACGGGCGAAACGGTAAACGGCACATCGATCAGCGCCAAGAGCACCTGCTTGCCGGTGAATTCGAATCGTGCGATGCACCAGGAAGCCGCCAGGCCAAAAACCACGTTGAGTGGGACTGCGATGAGGGCCGCCAGGAGAGTGAGCCGCATAGCGGAAAGCGCGTCCGGCTGAGTGATGGCCGCCCAGTATGCCGGGAGTCCCGCTCCCAAGGCATTCATGAACACGGCCGTTAGCGGCAGAACCAGGAATAACCCCAGGAAGCACACGCCGAGCGCGATCAGTCCCCAGCGGACCCAGGCGGGATCCTGACGGGCAGCGGGTTTGACGGCGGCGGGGAACTGTATCCCCGCCGGTGCGACAACGGTCGAAGCCATCCACTGCCTCTCGCTTATTCCAGAACGGGCAGCGCACTCTTGCCACGTTGCATGAAATTCAGGAATAACATCATCGAAAACGACGCCAGCAGGAAGACTAGCGCGAGGGAGGTCGCCTGCCCGTACTGGAATTCATCCAGCTTGGTCATGATCAGCAGCGGCGTCACTTCCGTCTTCATGGGCATGTTTCCGGCAATAAAGACCACCGAACCGTATTCCCCGAGCCCACGCGCGAACGCCAGCGCGCAGCCGGTGATCCAGGCGGGAAGAATCTCCGGGAGCACCACGCGGCGGAACGTCTGGCCAAGGTTGGCGCCGAGACTGTAAGCAGCCTCCTCAACCTCAGCGTCCAGGTCCTGGAGAACGGGCTGAACGGTCCGCACCACGAACGGCAGGCCAATAAACACGAGAGCCACGATGATCCCCAGCGGCGTGTACGCCACCCTAAGGCCCACCTTCGCAACTTGAGTCCCCACCCATCCGTTCGGGGCGTAAAGAGTGGTCAATATGATACCCGCCACGGAAGTGGGAAGCGCAAAGGGAAGGTCCACCAAGCCGTCCGCCAAGCGGCGAAACGGGAAGCGATACCTCACCAGGATCCACGACACTACGAGCCCGAATAGGCCATTGATCAACGCCGCCACCAGCGAAGCCATAAAGCTGAGCCGGTATGCCGCGAGCGCCCGCGGGCCGGTAGCCACGCTCCAGAATTGCACCCAGGTCAAGGAAGCGCTCCTGATCACGAGCGTAGAGAGCGGTACCAGCACGATGAGGCTGAGATAGAAGATCGTCCATCCCATGGCCAGGCCGAATCCGGGCAATACCGATTTCTTCTTATTGAAAGTAATCATGTGATTTGCGCCTTGCCATGGGGTTCAATCCGCTGAAGCCCGATAGGGAGCGATTCAAGGCGAACTCAATGGGCGGCACCATAAATCTCATCGAAGACTCCACCGTCGCTAAAGTACTCTTTCTGGGCCTTTTGCCACCCGCCAAAGACCCCGTCGACGGTGAAAAGCTTCAGCTTGGGAAACTGGGCGCTGTACTTGGCGGCCACGGATTTCATCCGGGGCCGAAAGAAATTCTGCGCAATGATGGTCTGTCCCTGCTCGGTGTAAAGGAACTTCAGGTAATCCTCCGCGGCTTGACGGGTCCCGTGCCGGTCCGCATTCTTGTCGACCACAGCAACCGGCGGCTCCGCCAGGATGCTCTCGGGCGGAACCACGAGTTCGAATTTGCTGGGGCCGAACTCCTTGAGGG
>DATJVT010000500.1:0-3087 GCA_035501695.1 Terriglobia bacterium
GGGATCGGACTTCAACGCCTCTTCCAGCATCTGCTTTGCCTGGGCGTAGCGGCGGGTGTGGACCATCAGATCGGCGCGCAGGGCCAGGGCCTCCGCATCGGAGATAGGTTCAAGCGCATAGGTGTCGGCGCTGATCCCCGACGGCGCTTCCAGCTTCCCCGCCGTGAAAGCGAACCGCCCGATATATTCCCGCAGAGCCGGGTCGAGGGCGGCGGGATCACCCAACGTCTGTTTCGCCGCTTCCTCCGCCGGGACGTTCTGACCCAGCAGTCCCACGAATTGGTTCAGGCGCTGGGTATGTTCCCGCCAGTCCCGTGTCACCAGGTAGTGCGTCAGAGCCCACGATTCCGCGTAGAAGATGGAGGCCTTGTTATTCTCGTGGTAGTACGCCGAGGACGCGTTCACGGCAAACAGGACTGCCAGCGGCAGCAGCGCTTCATGGTGCAGCACGATCAGGTTGGAATCGCTGGGCGCCCCCACGTAAACAGTTTTGCCGTCCAGGCGGACGTTGCCGTAAAACTCCGCCAATCCTTCCGTCAGCCACAGCGGCATGACGGATATCGAGCGCCGCGTGAGGTAATGCACGTATTCGTGATAGACCGGTTCATAGGGCTCGGAGGCTTCCTGGTTCAGGGTGACATCCAGCCGGAGGGCGACATAGTTCTTCTCCGGACCGCCCTGGTAAAACCCCGCCGGGTGCATCGACCCCTTTGCCTGATAGGCTTCCGGCAGCAGGGGCATCAGCGTGGCTTCGTCCTTGGCCGCGAGGATGATCACGGGAGGATCGGTCCCCTCACTCTTGAGGCCGAACACCCTCCGGAAAACGGCGCGGATCATCTCAAATTGGTAGGCCACGCGGCGCGCCTGCTTCTCACTGGCGTTGGTGACCACAATGAAGTTGGGGCTGCGCAAGCGCTGCCAGACCTGCGGTTTTTCGGCGCGGGAGGCGTATGGCACAGAGACGAGCAACAAGACGAAGGAAAGCCAGGAGCGGACCACCCGGGGGAGGCGGGACATGCACCGTATATACGCTCCCTCCGGCCCGAAGTCAATCCGGACGGAAAAGCAGTGACGCCAGCTGAGAACAGCGCATAACGCCCAGCATTCATTACAAGCCAAAGCGATTGAACATGGATGGGCAGGATAGCCAGGATAAGGACGACCAACCCACCTAGCCAGCTTGACTATCAAAGTACAACGCAGGTCATATGGCCGATGCTTTTGTGATTGTTGCTTGCTTTTATCCTGAACATCCTGCCCATCCATGTTCAGCTGGGTCTTTATGCTGGGTGGGCTGGAGTCAATTCCCAACTTTACAGCGCCATGCCGCCGGACACTTCAATGCGCTGGCCGTTGACCCAGCGGTTGTCGTCGGAAAGAAGGGCGGCGATCATCGGCCCGATGTCATCGGGCAACCCGGCGCGGCCCAGGGCAGTCATTTCGGCGACGCGCTTGTTGACCTCGGGGTTGTCGCGCACCATTCCCCCGCTGAAGTCGGTTTGGATGGCGCCGGGAGCGACCACGTTCGCGGTGATCCCGCGCGGGCCCAGCTCCTTGGCCAGATAACGGGTGAACACCTCCACCGCTCCCTTCGCGGCCGCATACGTGGAGCTGCCGGGAAGAGCAAAGCGGGTCAATCCCGACGAAATGTTTACGATGCGGCCGCCATCGTTCATGAGGGGAAGCAGCTTTTGCGTCAGGAAGTAGACTCCCTTGAAGTGCACATTGACGATGCCATCGAAGTCCGCCTCCGTCACCTGGTCGAAGTTGACGTGCAGAGAATTGCCGGCGTTATTCACCAGGAAGTCAAAGCGCTCGCGTCCCCAGGCGCGAAGCTGCTTACGGACCTCGGCCGCGAATCCTTCAATGGCCCGGATGTCACCCGTGTCGAGCCGAAACCCTGCCGCTTTGTGTCCCCCCGCCTCGATTTCGCGGGTCAGGGACTCGGCCTCCGCCCGATGCGAACGGTAGGTGAAGATCACATCGACCCCGCGCGGAGCAAGATGGACGGCCGTGTTGCGGCCCAGGCCGCGGCTTCCACCCGTTATGATGGCGATTTTGTTCGTCTTTGTTTCAGTGGATTTGTCAGTCATGTGATCTTCTCCTTTCGTTCAGGCTTGGGAATAGCGCATGTTCTCAAGATCGGCGATGAGGCCGGGCCCGGTGGGGTTCCACGCCAGCTTTTCGCGGGTAATCGCGCTGGAGGCGGGGACGTCCCACCCCGCGAAGGGTCCGAGCCAGCCAAAATGCCGGGCCGCCTCTTCGGGGGCGAGGGAGACCACGGGCACTCTCAGGCCCCGGCCGATGACCTCCGCGATGTTCCGCACCGGCACGCCCTCTTCCGCCACGGCATGGTACCGGGCGCCCGCTTCTGCCTTCTCCAACACCAGGCGATACAGGCGGGCCGCATCGAGGCGGTGGGCCGCGGGCCAGCGGTTGCGCCCCTCGCCCACGTAGGCGGAGACGCCCTTCTGGCGGGCCACCTGGATTGCATAGGTAACCAGGCCTTGCTTCACCGTGTCGTGGACCTGGGGAAGCCGCACCACGGCCACGCGGACTCCGCCCGCCGCCACCGCATCGGCCGCCTCTTCCGAAGCGGCGCGGGGAATGACTTTCGAACTGGCCGGGGGATCGGTTTCGGCGCTGGGAAGCCCGGGCGCCGCGGTCGCCATTCCGGTGCCGGAGGTCACAATCAGGAGCCGGTCCGAGCCGACGAGCGTCGAACCCAAGGCCTCAATCACACGCCGGTCGGCTTCACAGTTGGCGGCGTAATTCGAAAAGTCGTGATTGAACGCGGTGTGAATCACCGCATCCGATTGGGCGGCGCCGTGCCGCAGGCTTTCCAGGTCGTCCAGGTCGCCTCGATGCGGCTCCGCTCCCGCGGCAACGAGCGCTTGGGCGCCCGCCTCGCTGCGAGTAAGGCCGAGAACCTTGTGGCCCGATTGCAGGAGTTCCGGAACGATCGCCGACCCGATGAATCCTGTAGCGCCGGTAAGGAAAACACGCACTTTCTCATATCCTCCTGGCGATGCCCCCCTTGGAGTTGCACGAGCGCCACCGTTATCGAGGGACCGTCGCGACTTGGGC
>DATJVT010000501.1:0-2840 GCA_035501695.1 Terriglobia bacterium
AGGTTCCGGTGAGGCTACGCTGAGGCTACGGGCATATAAGAGGGATGTTGCGAGTCTGGCGCCCCGTAGGGTGAAGGGAGCGGTTCCAGGCTGGGCATGGGAGGGTGCCGGCCGGGGAGGGGTGCCCCAGGGGTGGAACTCGATGCCTTTCTCCAAGTGCCTGCTGTTGAGTGTTTTGCGCCTTATGCCTGGGTACTACACTTTTACGTAACCATGTGAGACTTCGCAGCAGCACCATTTGTTTCTTTAAAGTCTGTGGGCCTTCGGCTAGAATCCGGTACGACCTTGCTGATGGCTAGCGGACGGCCGACCTCGTCTCGGCATTCCTCTGGGTCAGGCCACCCGTTCGCCTTCGCGCCGCACGTTGCGGGGGACCACTCTTCTAAACTAAATGATGTGGATGCCAGAGACTTTCTTCGGCTGGGTATTCCAATTGGCGGCGAGTCCATGATGCAGACAACGAACCGCACTCTCGACGACACGCGACAGAGAGCCCCCCTGTTTCGGCGTTCCGTGTACGCCCTGCTTGGTCTCCTTAGCCTGTTTGGCTTTCTTCCCGTCGGGGTGGGAGGCGAATGGATCCGCCCCGGACTGAACACTAATCAGCCTGTCTGGGGCGTTCGCGGAGGGCTCCTTTGGGCCCTGGCGCCCGCTGGCTTCCGAAACCGAGAGCCGCGTGGGTTGATCCGACTTGGCTACCCTGTGCTCCGGGAAGGGGGCTACGATCTCGTCAACTTCATTGCGGTCGAACCCATTGTCAATGGCCGGCGCGGCCTCAGCGAATTAGAGCAGAGCCATCTCGACGGAGTGCCGGGCAAACGCATCTGGGCCGAAAGCCCAGGCGGTTCGCTGACGAATGACCTTGTCCCGGGACAACTCCGGCATCGGTCTGATGGACAAGAGGAACTCCAAGTGGGCCTCCGGGTTGAGAAGTTTGAAAACGGCGCTCACCTGCGGCTGGTAGTCCTCCAGCGCAGCGACCGCCCGGAGGAGATCCAATTGGGCGTTTACCAGGAACCAGATAGCGCACCTTTGGAGTATTGCATCCTCACCGCTACCATGGGGAATATGGCCCGAACCCGGCGGCTCTGGCTCAGGGAGGAAGTGGTGAGTAGCCTCGAGGTTTACCGTGACTACCGGGGAACAGGATTTGCGGCCCACCGCGAGTATCCTCTAGCTCGCCTGCATCAAACCGCTGCCGGTGGAGTACTGGTGGCGCTGACCAATAATGAGGAAAACCCGGCGACGGTCTATCCTTTCCCGAATTCTGAACTCTGGCATTACGCCGGCTGCAAGGTGACGCAGTATTGGGCCAAAGCAGCGGGCGAATTTCGGGACGACTTGCAGGCGGTAGTGAACGGACGTTACACTTACTGGCGGTCGTCACGGCCAATTCCTGGAGGGGTCGCCTTCGAGAACTTCGAACTCTGCGAACGGTTCTATGATGGGCAGAAGTCCGTCTTCGGCATCACCCGCCGAACGCCCCGGGACCTTGGGTTCAACGATGAGCACCAGCTTGAGCCTCGCACCTTGATGCATTAAGATGGTGCATTGTTGCAATGTGGAGCGATGAGAAAGACCGGGTTGATCATCCTAATCCTGGTGTTGGCGCTGGCGGCCAGCCTGGCGCAGCGCTGGGGCGGGGGACGCCGAGGCGGCGGCGACACGGGTATTGCTTATACCGAAGGCGGCGTTCCGGTGGATGTGGACAGGGTGCGCACCGCCCGGGAGATTGCCTCCCACAGCACGGGCACGCCCGAATGGACTAATGCGCCCGGACTCGATAAGGACGTTTTCACCTTCGTCCGCATCATTCGCGCGCGAGACCCGTCGGGTCCGCGCAGTGCAGGCTCATGGATCACGGACTTCCCGGACAGCGACCTTAACCTCTCCTACCGCCTGCAGCAGGTGACCACGATCAAGACCGATCCCGACGGTCGCGTGCTACGGTTGACTGATCCGGATTTGTTCAATTACCCGTGGATTTACATGGTCGAACCTGGGGCGCTGTTGCTGCACGACGAGGAAGTGCCCATCCTCAGGAAATACCTGCTCAACGGGGGCGTTCTCATGGCCGACGATTTCTGGGGTCAGGCCCAATGGGAGGGCTTTGCAAGCCAGATCAAACGGGTGTTACGGGACAGGGATTTTGTGGATCTGGACATAGACCACCCGCTCTTTCATTGCGTCTTCGATATCAAGGGTCCTATCCAGAGATTGCAGACTCCCTCGATCCACGTGGTCGAGCGGCGACGGGACACCGATTACACCTGGGAAGACTTCCATCGCGACCAGTATGGCAATCGCGAGGACCCCGAGACTG
Source organism: Terriglobia bacterium (assembly GCA_035501695.1). GTDB lineage: Bacteria > Acidobacteriota > Terriglobia > UBA7540 > UBA7540 > Bog-366. The sequence continues at coordinate 2,324 of DATJVT010000501.1, forward strand.
CCCATTACATGCACGTCCGCGCCATCTTCGATGACAAAGGACGCATCATGGTCATCGCCACGCACAACTGCGACAACGGGGACAGTTGGGAGCGGGAGGGCGAGGACGATTTCTTCTTTCATGAATTCTCCGAAAAACGGGGGTACCCGCTGGGGATAAACATCATTTACTACTTGATGACGCATTGAGGAGGCTTCTTCTTCCGGCGTTCGTTCTTGCCGGCCGCCTTGCTGCGACGCCGCTCGTTGGTGCTGCTGGAAGGCGATCTACGGTTTCTTTGAAACTTTTGGGTGTCCTCCTGGGTTGTTTCCTCAAGGGCATGAAGCCCCCGAAACACAAAGAACAACGTCAGGAGTTCATTATGAAAATGATAAAGAAACTTACGGTCGGTTTGCTCGTATTACCAGTCGCCTTGGCAATCAACGCCGGAGCGGCGCCCCTCTTGCCGGGCCAGGTTGACTTCGGCCAGTTCACACCCGCCAACGGTGCCGAGTTTGTGGACGTCAATCTCCCGGGG
>DATJVT010000502.1:0-3002 GCA_035501695.1 Terriglobia bacterium
GAGGTGCCGGGATTCAACGCCAAAGACCTCAAGGTCAGCTTGGAGCCCCATCACCTCATCATCATTGGCAAGCGGGCAACGAAGGAAGAGCGTAAAACCAGGAAGACCCTCTACTCAGAGCATTGCTCAAACCAACTTTTCCGGTCAATTGACTTGCCGACCGACGTTGATTCCTCAAGAGTCACGGTCACTCTCAAGAATGGAGTACTGGAGCTCGTGATGCCGAAGGTCGAGAAGGCGATCAAAATCCCGGTTGAAGATAATCGGTCCTAAGTCTGGCGCTGGATAGCACAATGCGGAAGTCAACAACACAACGGGTAGTGTCCGCTCCTGGGCGGAACATGACGAAGCAGCAACGGCTGCCTGGACTGTCCCAGGAGTCTCTACGGTGAAGAACTACATAACGATTTCGTAGTGACGCCATACCGTTTGGGTCCGGCCAGTATCTGTGGCCTGGGTACTTCCCGTTTTGCCGTCAGCGTACTGTGAGCACCGGGCAGGACGCGGCACGGACCACCTCGTACGCAGTGTCAAGGTCAGGCAGGTGGGCGGCCATGACAGGGTCCAAACGCTTCACGCTCATCACAATAATGCGGAGGTATACCTATCGCGATGTCTGCCCTGAGCTTCGTACAGTCCTATCGACGCAAGCCCTGGTGTACCTTACCTGCTTAATGTCGGGTCATAGGCCGGTACCATTTAAGAAAGGCCAGTGCTCCGATGCCAGCGGTTACTGCCAGTGAGATCAACAGATACAGTAACGGCCAGTCGTGCCGGGAAAAGAAGCCGATCATTTGCTGCCCATAAATCCTTGCCAGAAAGGCCACGCCGAAAAAACGCAGAGCACGCCCCGCCGCTAGCGCGGACAGGAACTCCCTGCGCGGATACTGCATCACTCCCGCAACCATCAGGACGGGAGTGAAAGGAAAGGGGGGCGGTAGCAAGGAGCCCGTGAACACTGTAGTGAAACCTCGTTTCTCGAATCGCCGATAAATTTTCTCCGCCCGCGGCTTCCCCAGCTTCCTTTCCAAGGTCGCCTGGCCGCCTTTTTCGGCCAGCCGGTAGGTCATAAAGCCGCCAAGCACCTCCCCTACCGTAGCCATGAAGGCGTAATAGCCCCACCATGAAGGGCGGTGGGCCGAGAGCAAAATCACGAATGCCCCCACGCTTCCTGGCGGCGCAGAGATGAACGGAGTGTTGTCGGCGAGGCCGAGCACGATCAGCCCAGGACCTCCCAGGCGGTGGATCCATTTCCATGCCGAGCCGGAAATCGCCCCAAATGCGAGAATGCCCATACGCCAGCCCCAGGCGTGCCGGGCGCCGTTTCAGAATATGCTCCATTTTCGCCCCATGCACCGCATCGCAGAAGCTTACTGGGTCAATACTTTCTGGTTCATTCGATGTAACGGCAGATGATGCGCGCCCGAGAGTTGCAGCTCAGAATGTGCCTGCAATAATTGCATCAGATGAGAACGGGAGACGATCCCTTGCAAAGTGCCATTCGCGACCACCGGGAGCTGGTTGACGTCATTGGTAGTCATCGATTTTAGCGCGTCCAGAACCGGCGTGTCAGGAGTAACGGTATGCAGTTCCTCTGCCGGTCGCATGGCTTCGCGCGTCGTCGTGCTCTCCCACTGCTCACGAGGGACGAGCCCAACGTCCCGAAGGGTGATAAGGCCCATGAAGTGACCACCGTCCTCCACCGCGAAGCAGCGTTGGCCAGCCCTCAGTACGTAGTTATCTACGAACTCCCGCAGGCTGACACTGGGGCTGACGACGGCGCCGTCGCGGGACATTACTTTCGAAACCCGCATGCCTTGGAAGGCAGCCGTGATCTCCACCTGCGCATAGCTGCTTTGGGCCGCCTCCAGCAAAAACCAGCCGATGAAAGCCATCCAAAGGCCGTCAAAGCCGGCACCTCTGAAAAAACTCCATACTCCATAGAAAATGAACAGGAAGGCGACAAGTTGCCCAATCCGCGCAGCGATGCGCGTGGAGCGATCAACATTCTTTGTAACCGCCCAAACGATGGCTCGGAAAACCCTGCCACCATCCAGCGGATACCCTGGAATCATGTTGAACACCCCGAGAAGTACGTTGATGTATCCCAGCCAGACGAGGACCGCAGTCACCCCCGTCTGCGGCTCGCTCCAAGGATGCCACCCAAGGCCGGCCGCGAGGGCGAGGCAGCCAAATCCAATAATGAGGCTGACTGCGGGTCCGGCGATCGCCATCCAGAATTCGGTTTTCGCGTCAGGGGCTTCACTTTCGATTTGGGAAACGCCGCCGAGTGCAAACAGCGTAATCTCCTTCACCTTCATTCCGTGCGCCTGTGCGACCAGCGAATGGGAGAGTTCATGCAACAGTAAGGTCACGAAGAACAGCACAGCGGTGAACAGCGCACTGGCCCAGATTCGGCCCGGGCCCCAACTCGGGTTGGTCTGATGAAACTGCTCTCCCAGAGAAAACGCGATCAGAGCAGCAATAATGAACCAACTGTAGTGAAGTCCGACCCTGATGCCTGCAACTTTTCCCAGCTTAATACTGGATTTCACGTGTGGACCTCCTCTCCTCGGCATGGCCCTTGTGGCCCTGCTGGGGGGACAAGCAGGGCGGAGACCATCAGCTTTAGCCTTTCGCCGCCTGCTTGGCGGCTTCCAGGTTGTGCTGACTCAGCTCGGCTGGCCGCGTTGTGCCTAGGATGTCCCTGGCTTTTGCAACCTCGGCCGCAGTTCCGTGGGCGACCAGAAGAAACTTGTCCGACTTTATGGCAGTCTCATATTTCAGCACACTGTCCTTGGGTATACCGATGCTGTAAAGGCCGGCACCAATGGCGCTCAACCCTCCCACTGCCACCGCGCCCTCCAAACCCGCGACGATCCAAGCCGTTAGAGGTCCTGCCACGACCATTGGGCCAATGCCCGGCACCCAGAAAAACGCCGCACCGAACAATAGTCCGAACAATCCACCCCAGAACGCACCCAACTTTCCCCAATACTTCA
>DATJVT010000503.1:0-7554 GCA_035501695.1 Terriglobia bacterium
GCGAGTATCGGGCACCATCGAGAAGGTCGCGGCCAAAGAGGAGGGGGCAGCTGACTTCAAGATCGTGTCCGCATCCGGTCCCGTGGCGGTAAAATCGGATGATATCTCGCTGGTTCAACAGGTGGAGAAAGGGTTCTGGAACCAGCAAACCGGCGCCGTCAATGCGGGGGTCAGTTACACGCAGGGGAACAACAGCGCGCAGTTCTCCGTTGCTGGGAACACGGACTATCGCAAGGAGAAATACACGCTTCACCTGGATGGCAGCGCCGTACTCAGCAGCCAGGCCAAGACCGCCACCGCTCGCTACACCCTGAATTCCACCTATAATCGATTCATCTCTGGCCCGTGGTATACCGGGACCATCCTGAATCTGCTGAGAAGCGATCAACAGGAACTTCGCTTGCGTGCCTCCCTTGGCCAGGGTCTCGGCCGTGACCTGCTGCGAACCAACCGCACCTACCTCACCGCGATTGCCGGCGGAGTGTTTACGACTGAGTTCTATAACCCGGAGGTGGGCGTGAAGCCTCATACCCGTGAAGTCGAAGGAGTCCTGGGAACGACTTTCTCGCTCTATCGTTTCAGCAATACTCAAATACTGAACCAAACCTACTTTTATCCCAATTTCTCCACCTGGGGACGTGTGCGCGTCAGCACGAATACGAGCCTGATGTTTGAAATTGCCAGGAATTTGAAATGGTACTTTACCGTGTATGAGAACTTTGACAGCGAACCGCCCATTAACGCCCCCCGAAACGATTTCGGCGTTACGACCTCCCTGGGATGGACCTTCTGAAAGAGATGCTGGATGGATGGCCTGTCTATAACGAAAGCTTCCGTCAACGAGTCCTGGGGATTGCGGGCCAGTCCTCGCTTGCCACTGGTAAAACTACCAGTAGGCAAGCAGACCACCTGGGTTGTAAAGGTATGGCGGAGAGCGTGTTCGGAGCTTGGAAGGCAGCGGGTCCATGCGTGGAAGTTGTGACCCTAGAGCCTCCTAGAATTCGACGATTGAGTCTCTGCCAGTAGTCCCATTGAGGTTTGCTTCAAGGTGCCGGGTGGCCGAATGACCTTTCCTACTGATCGACGGGGTGACAGCGGCCACAAGCGGGGTTTGCACATCCTTTACCGCTTCATCCTGGCCCTTGCCTTGGGGTTGTCGTTTCTCCCCTCCGCCCAAGCCGCCGAGCCGGCGCAGAAGCGCGTCCTGATCCTATACTCGTTTGAAAGCGAAGTGGGGCTTTACTCGGATTTCGATGAAGCCCTGCGGGCCACGCTGCAAACCGGGGGAGCCGGCCCCCTCACTTTCTACACCGAGTATCTGGATCTGGCCCGCTTCCCCGGTCCGGCCCACGAGAAAGATCTGCAGTCCCAGCTGAAGGACAAATATTCCGCCGAGAAACCGGATCTGATCTTTTCCGTCAGCCTGCCCGCCATTGACTTCATACGTAGCCATGGCGAGGAACTTTTCCCCGGCGTTCCGGTGGTCATTTGTGCGGTTGATCGCCGCTGGATCGCGCGGCGTCCGCTGCCGCCAGATCTAACCGGAGTGGTGGAAACGACAAAAATAGGCAAGACCCTCGCCGCGGCTCTCCAGCTTCAACCCGATACGCGGCGAGTGGTGGTCGTCGGGGGAACACTTCCCTATGAAAGAGAATGGATGCAGGAGATCCGGAATGATCTGCGGGAGTACGAAGGGACTGTCGAGTTTACCTATCTGACCGACTTGCCCATGGACGAGCTCCTGGAGACCCTCGTGAATTTGCCCGACCACACCATCGTCCTGTACATGATGATGTGGCGAGACGGGGCGGGGGAGTACTTCCTGCCGAAGGAGGTGTTGCGCCGCATGGCAGAGTCCGCCAATGCGCCGATATACGGTGTATTCGACGGGTATCTTGGCTCCGGGATAGTGGGCGGCTACCTCGTACCCTTCGCCACCGCCGGGACGATGGCGGCCCGGGTAGGATTGCGCATCCTCAAGGGGAGCGCGCCTGACTCCATCCCGGTTTTGTCGGAAGACAATGCCCGATACTCCTTCGACGCGCGCCAACTCCGGCGCTGGAAGATCGACGGAGAGCGGCTCCCGGCGGGAAGCGTGGTTCTCTTCAAACCGACTCGCGTCTGGGAAGTCTACCGGCGGCAGATCGTTAGCGTGATCCTGCTGATCATCGCCGAGGGCTTGCTCATCTCGGCCCTGATGGTCCAGCTCCGAAAGCGCCGGCGGGCAGAGGCAATCCTGGGGACCAGCGAGCAGAAATACCGGGAATTATACGAAAACATGATGGACGGATTCGTGCGAGTCGGCATGGACGGCAGGATCCTCGAGTGCAATGATGCCTATGTTAAGTTGCTCGGGTATGAGCGGGAAGAACTTTTGCAATTAGCCTACCGCGACCTCACCCCGGAGAAATGGAATGTCTTTACGGAGGGGATCATCCGGGAACAGATTTTGCGCCAGGGGTACTCGCCGCTGTTTGAGAAGGAATATCGCCGCAAAGACGGGACGCTCGTTCCCGTCGAACTCCGCAGCTTTTTGATGCGGGACAAGGCGGGGAGACCCTCCGGGATTTGGACGACGGTTCGCGACATCACGGAGCGCAAGCGGGCAGAGGAGACGCTGGGGGAATACCGGAAGGCCGTCGAAAGTTCGCGCGACATCATCGCAGTAGTGAACCGGGATTATCGCTACCTTCTGGCGAATCGTCCCTTCCTTGAGGGCCTGAGCCTGGAACGCGATCAGGTTGTCGGCCACACCGTCTCCGAAGTACTGGGGGCGGAGTTTTTCGAAGGGGTCGCCAAGGCAAAGTTCGATGCATGCTTCGCCGGGAAAGCGGTGCATTACGAGACCAAGTACGTTTCCAAAAAAAACGGTGAAAGGGACGTATTTGCCTCATACTTTCCCATCGAGGGTCCGCAAGGCACCGATCGCGCCTTTTGCGTGATTCAGGACATCACCGAGCGCAAACGCGCGGAAGCGGAGCTCGCAGACCGCTTGCGCTTTGAAACCCTGCTGGCCGAACTCTCCTCGCGCTTTGTGCACCTTCCGGCCGAGCAGATTGACGGGGAGATCAACTGCGCCCTGCGCCGCGTCTGCGAATCCCTGGGTATGGAAATGGCCTCTCTCTGGCGACCAACGTTGTCTGGTCCAGGGGCCGTCACTTTGACTCACTCTTGGGGACCTGTGGCAGGGCCTCCTTTTGACGATCACTTAAACGGCCAGGAGCTCTTCCCCTGGTGCTTCGGACAGATCTCCGCCGGGAAGGTTGTGGCGGTCTCATCTTTGGAGGAACTACCACCGGAGGCAACGCGGGACCGCGAGAATTGGCGTCAATTCGGGATCAAGAGCAACTTAACGATCGGTCTGGCCGTGGGGGGAGATTCGATTGCCTGGGCTTTGTCTTTCAATACGCTCCAGGAGCAGCACGCCTGGCCGGAGCCGTTGGTCAAGCGGCTCGAAATGGTGGCGCAGATTTTCAGCCACGCCCTCGCCCGCCAGAGCTCCGATCGGGCGTTGAAAGAGAGTGAAGAACGCTTTCGCTCCCTGGTGGAAAACGCCACGGTGGGTATTTATCGCACTACCCCCGACGGGCGCATTCTGGCCGCCAATTCTGCCATGGTTAAAATGCTGGGCTATGCGGACTTTGAGAGCCTGGCTGCCCGCAACCTGGAGGAGGAGGGATTTGAGCCCCATTACTCGCGCCGGGAGTTCCGCGACCGCATGGAACGTGATGGCCAGGTGATCGGGCTGGAAATGGGGTGGACCAGGCAGGATGGTTCCACGATCTTCGTCCGCGAGAGTGCCCGGGCCATTCGCGGGGCGGACGGTAAGATCCTATACTATGACGGAATCGTGGAGGACATCACGGAGCGTAAGCGGGCGGAAGAAGCGCTACGGCAGAGGAACAAGTATATCGAGACCGTCTTCGAAAATGCTCCCATCGGGTTTGCGGTCCACACCATCAGTGACGGGGTGGGTCGATTTGTGAGCGCACGATACGAAGATATTTATGGTGTTCGGCGTGGGGCGATAGATTCGCATTACACCTTCTTCGACAAGGTGTGGCCTTATAACCCCGCTTTCCGGGAAGAGCTGCGCCGTCGGGTGGTGGCGGACATGACGTCGGGCGACGCCGCCCGGATGCACTGGGAAAAAGTTCCGTTGTGGAACGCCGCGGGACAAGTCCGCTATATCAATGCGATGAATATACCTTTGCCGGAACAGGACCTGATGGTTTCGACCGTGGAAGACGTCACCGCCAGCGTTGAGGCGGAAGAAGCGCTCCGCAAGCAGGCGGCCTTTGACGGGTTAATGACCGAGGTCCTCTCCCGCTTCGCCACGTGTCCCCCCTCGGAAGTGGATACGGCCGTGGTTGAGTCGCTGAGAGGTATCGCCAAATTCATCGGTGCCGACCATGCCTACGTCGTGCGGTTCTCGGCCGACGGGGCTACCTGGAGCGCCACCCATGAATGGTTCGGGCCTGAGGTGGGATCGATGTTCCGTAATTACCAAGCAGTACCCATGGGAACGGTGCCGCGGACCGAACGGATGCTCCAGGAAGGGAAGGTCGTCAGGATCAACTCGCCGGACGACTACGGAGCGGAGGAGGTGGCGGAACGCCGGCATCGGGAGGCCGAGGGGCACCTGGCGGCTCTTAACATTCCCATTATCGTTAACCAGAGAGTGAAGGGAAATATCGGGCTCCATTGCCATGCCCACCCCTTGCCCTGGTCGGACGACGACGTGGTTCGCTTGAGCATGGTGGGAGATGCCGTGGTCACGGCGCTGGACCGCAAGCAATCCCTGGAGGAACTGCGGAAGTCGGAAGAGAAATTCTCCAAGGCTTTTCATGCCAGCCCCGTGGCCATGACTATTCTGTCTCTGGTGACGGGCCGCTACATCGAAGTGAATAAGGCATTTGAGGAGAACTCGGAATACCGCGCGCATGAGATTATCGGGCGCACTCCGAAGGAACTGGGATTGAATGTGAATCCTGCCGGCCTGGAAATGATCATCCATGCCATGCGAGACCCCGAGCGCTTTCGAGACCTGGAGACCCAGTATCGGACCAAGTCGGGGGAGATTCGCACTGTCCTCTTGTCCACGGAATTGATCGAGTTTGGCGGCGAACCGTGTAGTTTACGAGTCATGGAAGATATCACCGACCGCAAACGGATCGAGCTGAGCCAACGGGAATTGGGCGCCCGAATGCTCATGGTGCAGGAAGAGGAACGGCGTCGCGTGGCGCGGGAACTGCACGACGATTTCAGCCAACGCCTGGCCCTGCTGGCGATTGACCTGGAGCAACTGGCCCAGCGGCCGGAGGCGACAAGACAGGAGTGGACCCAGCGGCTTCAGGCCATGTGGGCACAAACGCAGGAACTTACCACCGACATTCACCGGCTCTCATACCAGCTTCATCCCTCCAAGTTGGAGGACCTGGGGTTGGTGGCGGCCGTCCGCGGTTATTGCCATGAACTCTCCCGGCAGGGCGGCCTGGAGGTGAAGTTTTCCTCTGCCAACGTCCCCCCCTGCCTGCCCAAGGAAATTGCTTTGTGCATCTACCGCGTGGTGCAGGAAGCATTGCGCAATGTCGTTAAACATAGCGGCGCCAAGACGGTTGGGGTCGACCTGGGAGGAGGCTCCCGCGAAGTTAGCCTGGTGGTCGCCGATTCCGGCAAGGGTTTCGATGTAAATGTGGCACGGAACAGCGGCGGGCTGGGGTTGGTAAGCATGCAAGAGCGCGTGCGGTATGCGGGGGGAACCTGGTCCGTCGACACCCATCCCTCCGGAGGAACCCGCATAGTGGTTCGAATCCCTGTTCCGGCCGCGGCGGAAGCAAAGGGTAATTGAATGCCGGTCGGCGGAAGTGCATTACTGCCCCCTCCCCTTTGGAGGTGGGAAACGAGGTTTGAGAGCAAATTGGCGGAGCAGGAGAATTCCTTTTGCAAGTTGTAAATCTTAGGGTCATCGCGGCGGCGCAGGCGAAAGCGCATTTGTCGCACGCAGGATAAGATCGCGGAGAAGAGAAATGAGCCGGACACGAGTATTGCTAGCTGACGACCACACGTTGTTGCTGGAGGCTCTTAAAGGCCTGCTGGAACCGGAATTCGAGGTGGTGGGAGCAGTGGCGGACGGTCGTGCGGTGCTGGCGGCAGCCGAGAAGCTGAAACCTGAGGTGGTAGTTCTGGACATCGCCATGCCGCTCTTGAATGGACTGGAGGCGGCTCGACGCCTCCGCGCGATGTCTCCACATCCCAAGGTGATCTTCCTGACCATGAATCCGGACCCGGACGTGGCGGTGGAAGCCCTGCGGCTCGGCGCCTCCGGCTATCTGTTGAAAACCTCCGCCGCCTCCGAGTTGAGCAAGGCCATCCGCACTGCCCTGCGGGGCTTGAAATACGTGACCCCCAGCATGCAGCGGGGGCTGGAGGAGTTGTTCATTGAGGACCCGGCCGGCGAGAAGAAGCCCCATGGCTTAACTTCCCGTCAGCGGGAGGTCTTGCAGTTACTGGTGGAAGGCCGGCCGATGAAAGAGGTCGCCGATATTCTCAAACTGACGCCACGAACCGTGGCCTATCACAAGTACAAGATCATGGCGGATTTGCGCCTTAAAACCACGGCGGATTTGATTCAATACGCCATCAAAAACCGGATCGTTCCCGGCTCGTAACTTGGCAAAAGGCACTGTTAGTTTTCACAGTGGCGTTGCTTCCGCGTGAAGAGTAGGTTAAGCATGGTGGAAAGCCCAGGGTGGGATCGGTTGGAGTTTAATCTTAGTACCGAAAGCTGTTGTCAAAGATGGAGAGCCCAACGCGCGTTTTAATGGCCGACGACCATAAGGCAATGCAGGAACGAGTAAAGGGACTGCTGGCGCCGGATTTCCAGGTGGTGGGAGCGGTGGACGACGGGCAGGCCCTGGTGGAGGCCGCCCGGCAACTCGACCCGGACGTGCTGGTGGTGGACATCTCCATGCCCGTGCTCAACGGCATTGAGGCGGTCCGGCAGATTCGGAACGGCGGCAGCAAAGCGCGAGTCATTTTCCTGACCGTACACGAAGATCCGGATATCGTGCCCGTGTGCATGGAAGCGGGTGCGTCGGGATTCGTCATCAAGTCCCGCCTCGCCTCGGACCTCATCCAGGCCATACGCCTCGCCTTGGTCAATAAGACGTTCGTCTCCCCTACGGTCGCTTGGGAGTCCCGGTCCTAATGGCCCTCTGCGGGAACGCCCATCTTCTTCCGGGGGCAAGGTGTAGACAAGTGACCAAGCGCTTTGGCCGGGAATTCGGAGGGGTCGCAATAACCCCTGATCGGTCCTTGCGGCGCTACGCCGCTTGTCGCCCGGAAGGTTCGGCCCTGTTAATTTTGACAGTGGCGACCAAACTGCGCTTCTTCTATAAGGGAGTTGATACCCATGATGCGGGGGTGTAGCATAGGGTCGCTAATCGCTGTGTCCAAGTGACAGAGATTTTACCTCACGCGGGTAATACACGAGGGCGGCAACAGCAGCAGAGAGGGATTGGAAAGCCCGGAGTTAACCACCATCGTAGGTGA
>DATJVT010000504.1:0-3576 GCA_035501695.1 Terriglobia bacterium
TACATGGACGGGAATTCGGAGAGCTACTTTGCCTACGGCTTCGTGCAAATGCGGGGCGTGACGTGCAAATCCGGCGATAACACCCTGGTGATCGATGTTTCGGAGATGACCGACCCCGACGCCGCTTACGGCATCTTCAGCGGCAACCGCGACCCCGATCATCCTCTCCAGAAGATCGGCATGGGCGGGCAGATTCTTCCGCGCCGCGGCACCTTCGCCAAGGGGAACTATTACGTCGAGATTGCCGCCACGCCGGATACGGACCACACGCCCGAACTGACCGCCTTCCTTGCCGCCATGGAGAAGCGCGTGGAGGGAAGCACCGATCTGCCGGCGGCGCTGGCGTGGTTTCCCCAGGAGAAGCTGGTGAGCGCCCGGCTGATTCCGCAGAGCGTGCTGGGCGTCCGCGTGCTCAAGCGCGGCTACGTGGCGCAGTATGACCAGGGCAAGGCCTTCATTGTCCTGGAAGCCACGCCGGAGTCCGCCGCGGCGGTCATGGCCAAGCTGCGTGTCCGCTATCCTGCGGCACAGCCCGCTAATGTGGCGGACGAAGCCCTTCAAATGCAGGACAAATATCTGGGCGGCGTCTGCTTTTTCCGCAAGGGAAAGTACATCGGTGGTTACGCGAACCTGCCTGACACCGCCGCGGCCATCGCCGCTTCCGCAATTCTGTCAGCAAGAATTCCCTGAATTTCCCGCCCTTGTTGTAGGGGCGAGTCTACCTCATGCTTGTCCAAATCAGGTGCACCCCCCAGAAGGTTGGACCTGCGGCTTCGCCGCTTGCTAAGCGGGCGGGCTGCGCCGGCCCGGTCCGCACTGGGTTCACGCCGCTCATTTTGTCAGCCGAGACAGGGATTTCTCCGACAAGTTGTCCCACTCGTTCGTATTCACCTTGACGCGCTATGAAAGGTCTGTTCCAATCCAGCCGAAATACTCCTTTTGATTAGACCGTCAGGCGCCAAGCGCAGGTGTGAGAGGTTCACGGATCACCTCGGAAACCTGGGCGAGGAGTAGTCACGCGGCACGGTTACTCGGCGCATTTCCGCCCCCCGTGCAGTCGAGGAGGTTAGTTCCTCGCGTGCGCCGCGAGCAATCCGGCCATTTACTGTAGGAGGAGTGCATGAGAGCTTTTATTCGCACCGTATTCGTAGCCTGTTTATTGCTTGGCCTATTCACAGCCATTGCGGGGCTGGCAAACCCCGCGAGCGCCCCGGCGGCGGGTTCAGCGGCGGAAATCTACGTCCTGAACTTTATGCACGACAGCGTGCTCGTCTTCAACGGCAACTCGAACGGGGACGTCCGGCCCATCCGAACCATTGAAGGCGATGCGACCGGGATCAATGGCGCGACGTGTGTTGCATTCGACACGCAGGGGAACCTCTACGTTTTGAACACTGGGGGTTTCGGAAGCATAACCGTCTACCCCCCCGGGGCAAACGGAAATGCGCATCCAATCCGGACAATCACCGGTGACAACACGGGCCTCAAAAGCGGCGCCGGGTGCCTGGCCGTGGATGGCAAGGGGAGCGTTTATGTCACCGACTCCTACGGCACTCAAGAGGGAAATGGCCCCACTGTCGAGGTTGACAGTGTGTTGGTCTATCCGCCGGGCGCGAGCGGCGATGTGAAGCCCATTCGGACCATCAAGGGCAGTGCGACGCACATGGACCACGTACATGGCCTGGCGCTGGACAAGGCCGGAAATCTCTATGTTGCAAACGGCGGCGGGCAAGTCAACCGACGCGATGCCAACATGCGCGTGACGGTGTACGCTCCGGGCGCCGATGGAAACGCCGCGCCCATCCGCACCATCGAAGGTCCCGATACCGGCCTGGATGCTTCGTTCTTTCTGGCGCTGGACGCAAAGGGCAGCATCTACGTGGGGAATTCTGCCATATCGACGGGCGTCCCGGCCACAGCGGGCATCGTGACCACCACCGTTTACGCCCCCGGGGCGAGCGGCAACGCGCGGCCGGCGCGGACCCTGCGCGCCTCCGTGCAGAGCGCGGGAACCTTCGGCAACGCCCTGGCGTTGGATGGCGCGGGCGACATCTACATGAATGACATGGACGGCGGCGCCGTGGTCGTTTATTCCCCGGGCGCGGGCGGAGGTGCCCCGCCGGTCCGAACCATCAAGGGCTCAAATACTCAATTGAACAATCCGCGGTTCGTGGCTGTCTGGCCCTTGGGGCCGGCAGCGCCGGCGACGGGCGGAGAAACAATTCCGCCCAACCCGAGGGTGGCGGGCGGACCGCCGAATCAGCCGGCCCAGTCCGGTGGCCACGTCACGGCAGTGCGTCGTGTGGGAGTCCGGCCCAGCCCGGACTACAAAGGCCGGTACCCGGCGCAGTTCGAATTTGTATTCTCCATTACGACGGACGGCCCCGCCGAGGTTAAATATGTCCTGGTCAACCAGGCGGATCGAGCCTGGAACTCCGGCGCCCTCAGCTTCGCCGGCGCAGCGACGAAGGAAGTGGTGGTGCCGGTCAAGGTGGGCGTGCCACCCGGAAAGCATTTTGAGGGCTGGGCGAAGCTTGAGGTCTACGTGCCCAATAAGTTGGATTCGGAGGAGGTGCCGATTACCGCGGACACCACCCAGTAGCTTGCCGGCATGTTGGCGAGCTACCCCGATATTATCTGAACGGTTCGTCCCTCTTGAGAATGAGTTGACTCGATTGCGCCATCATGACGCTCCTTCGTTTGGGGGATATGGGTTGGGGTTGTTCATCGGCAATATCCAACTACTGTTTAGGCTAACTTGGATAATAGCCTTGCCGGCGCCGGAGGAGTCGGGTTGGTTCCAGCCTGGCCGGCTCCTGTTGGCTTCTGTTCTGTTCCCCCCACATTTAACTCACTGCTGGGTTTCAGTGGGCGCAGGGTTTGTCTCGGCCTCGGGGGCGGGCGCATTTGCTGCGGTGCTAACTCCGGTTTTCGTCAGGAGGAACAGGGAACGTCCACTGGCTTCCGCATCGAATTCCGCACCGCCTTTTTCAAAAGCCAACCTTATCCCTTCCACTTGATGTTCGGGGGGGACCTTGCCGAGGGCGCAGTTGACTTGGAGCGTCGCGTTCTTCGCGAACCCCATCACCGGCAACAGGCGGATGCGCAGCACTGCCAACCCTCCCGCCGGCATGGAGCCCGAGAGCATTCGCATCCGCATGGGGCCGAACCGTGGGGGGCCAAATGCCCGGCCTTCACGCGCGAGCGCACCCGGCGCGATGCCGTAGGATTCGAAGCTCACGAGTTCACTTGCGACCCAGACACCCGTCTCGATCACCACTCCGTCGGCGGACTTGTGGGTGAAAGTTCCGGCGGCGGTGACGGTTTTGGTTTGAGTGGTGAGCATGCCTGCGCCGCTGATCTCGTAGCTCGCGCCATCGGCTGATTTGACCACCGCCGGACAGGCGGAAGAGTCCGCAGAATCGCAGAGTAACCCCGCGCCCAGCAGGAAGGTGTAATTAGCGGAGCTGCTCTCGGCCCTGGCTGGACCCGCGCCTAGAAATATGGCAAGGCTCACCACGGCCATCCACGTGAAGATGAGGGTCAAAGATGAACTCTGGTTTGACATGATTTCCT
>DATJVT010000505.1:0-3245 GCA_035501695.1 Terriglobia bacterium
CTCCGGGCGGACCTCCCACGGCTGCCCAGCGCAAGCCGTTCCTCGGGATGCCCATGGATACGCGTGTCCCCACCATCAACCTGTTCCGCCACCCGGATCAGCTTCCCTCTTACTGCGCCGACGCCGAAGCACAGATCAAGAAATATTATCGACGGTGATGGGCTTTCCGGCAGTTTCAGGTTCTTTCATTACGAGTGCCGCTTCACGCCTGGATGACAGCAGCATTCCCCCTAGCGCATAGCAAGCCGCCCCCGTGAGCACGCAGGCGCGAATGGAGGTCTCCGTGGAAATGACCATGGCAATGAAGCTGGCCAGGACGGAGGCAGCTCCGTTGAGCGCCCACATCCAAGGCAGATTTCCCTCCTGCCCGAGCTGGGTGGCCCACCGCATCCCCACCGGGAAGCAGAATCCCATGATGAATCCGCAGGGGGCGACCAAGGCCAGGGATACCGCGACACGTTGCCACAGCACACCGGATGTGGCGGCATGGATAGCGGGCAAAACCACCAACGCATAAGCCGCCAGCGCGAGGGCGGAAAGCAGCGCCGGCGTCCGGCTTCGCAGGACGGAACTGCAGGCCAGGCGGTCCGACGCCAGGCTGCCCAGCCCAGCGAAGAGAATCAATCCGGCCAGCACCACGGCCAGGGAATAGATCGGCTGGCCGAGGAAGATGGAAAGCTGTTGCATCATGCCCATCTCCGCCAGCATGAACCCGAGGCCGATGGCGACGAAGTAGAGAATGAATCCTCCCGGCGCGGAAGAGCCGCCCTGTCGCAACTGCGTCCAGCGGCGAGCCGGCCACACGATGGTCAGAGCCACCAGAATCAACGCCGCCAGCATGAAGAAGGTCAGGTGCAGCAGCGGCAACAGCGCCTCATAATGCACGCCGGGAATGCGCAGGATCCCGGGGATGGCATGGAAGCGCACAAAGCTGAAGAAGTAAGGAGAGGAGTCGGTGGGCGGCGAAAGGTCGAAATAATCGCGGGAGCGCAGCGCGGCCAGATCGTCCAGGGTTCGCGCCTGCAAGACAGGGGTCAATTGCTCTATCCCCAGCGGCTCTCCCGGCAGGTAAATTATCTGATAGTTCAGCTCCTTGGCGGTGTTGCGGATCTTCTCCAAATCCTGCGGGCTGAAAGGTCGATTGCTGGCGAGAACAGTGGCCAATTCTTCCTGACGGATCATGGCCAGATGCGTCTCCGGGTCCTTGACACCCTCACTCAGCAGGGTAGCGTAAGCCAGGGAGAAGAGGCGCGTGGTTTCATGGAAGTCCGGCTTGTGGTGCCAGCGGCTGAAGTTGATGATGCCGCCGGGATTAAGGTGCTCATAGAAGATCCGCCAGCCATCCAGCGAATAGAGGGAATTCTCCGTCAGGGCCATGGCGCCGGCGGCGGTGGAGGCCCAGGTGTCAACCACCGTGGCCTGAATCATGTCGAATTTCTCATGGCTGCGCGTCAGGTAGCTGCGGCCCTCGTCGCGGTGCAGTTCGAAGTTGGGAATCTTGTCGAAGCCGGAGTACCACTGCATCCGGCGCGTAGTGACATCCACGATGCTGCGGTTGATTTCAATTCCCACGATGCGATGGAACCCACATAACGCGGAAGCCAGGACGTCGCGCCCGCCGCCCACACCGATGATGGCGGCGCTGCCCCCCGCCCGCAGCCGCGCCCCCAGGGCGCTCACTTCGTAGCGGAGAAACTCCACGTCCTTAAGATCGCCCTCGAAGCGGTAAATCCCCGTGGCCGCATCATTGTCGATGTCAATGTAGACTACCTCCCTCCAGACGAGCGGCGATTGCGGACCCACGGACCGCAGTTCCGACTTGGGGGCGACCACTCGGACCCGTGAAATGGGGTTCCACGTCTCGTAGAGAATGTCGGTGCGCGGGTCGAGCTTGCCTTTGGACCAGATGGGCTGAATGCCATGAATGGTGCTCGCATTCAGCGCCGCCAGCACCACCAGGACAGCCGCCCAGGTGTAGCCACGCCGTTCCAGGCGCGGCTGGACGGCAAATCTCGCATAGGCGGAGGCGCTCAGGAACACTAGGGCGGAAATCACCATCACGGCGCTGGGCGCGTCCACGATGTTCAGAAGAACCAGGGAGCCAAAACACCCCGCGGCCGCTCCCACCAGGTCGGCGAAGTAGACCCGCCCGATGGGGGCGGACGCCCGGGTAAGGGAGAGGCAAACCACAATTCCCGCAAAGAAGAAAGGGATGGCAATGATGGCGCAGAAAATCAGGAAACTGCAAACCGTTTGCACGGCAAGGGAGATGTCCAGCGGGATGGCGAACATGATCATCAGGACGATGGGCATGGAGGCGGCCATGGCAAAAGCCGCCTGCGCCAAGCGCATCCGTATCCGGTCGCGGTCAAACCACGCGGGGCGAAGCTGCACGGCCAAGGCGCCCGCGGTCATCCCGAACATGGCCATCGATACGGAAACGAATGCCAGGTAGTACCAGCACGTAACGCTCAACAGGCGGGTGAGCGTGATCTCGTACATCAAAGTGCTGGCGCACATCAAACCTAAACCTAGAAAGAAACCGACCATTACCTCTGTCTCCTTGCCCGGTCACCGTCTGCCGGAAGCCGATGCTTCAGCGGATGGGGTTTGCGGATGGTGCCTTCGAAACTGCTCTCTTCGCCGGCGCAGCGCCCAACCGGGGGGCCGAGAGCATTCCGCGCTTCCGTGAAGAAAGGCCCGTTAGTATAACACCGCGGTGCACGGGTGGAGCGAGCTGGGAGTCAGGTGCTGCAGTTTCCGAATCTTTGCCTAAGAGAAATGAGGGCTGGAAGTGGCCCATTTCACCTCAAAACCCCTGTGGAAAACTCATTTTCATGCATGACATTCTGTCGCACGACCCTGTGTTTTGATAGACATAGTCGGTTCATCCTTCATTTTTAACATCTTTTTTCCTCCCCGGGGGCTCAGGATCTTCCTAATAACTAGCTTGTTTTCAATCGCTTGAAGACTAGCAAGCGCGGGCTTATTGTCCGATTATTACCATATCCCATTCTGTTTTCATCAACATAGTCGGATCGCTCCATCGGTGCCCTCAGGCCGCGCCATTTCGCTCCGAAGTTATTTAGCTTCATGAAGATAGGCGAAAACAGCCTCAAAAGTCGGAAGCCTGCGATCTTCCCCTTCTGCATCTGCATGTGACAATTGCACTTACCTCCCTGAGGGGGGCGATAGGGGTGGGGGAGGGAGTTTTCGTCGCTCCCCCGCCGGCGGGATCCTTCCAT
>DATJVT010000506.1:0-3302 GCA_035501695.1 Terriglobia bacterium
GCTTCGGCACCGCGATCAGAAATCGTTACCTGGGAGAGCCCGCGCAAGCCGCTCATCCACTGTGCGTACTCCCCGCAGATATCCTGTTGCAACCTCTGAGCAGGCGTAGTGGCCACCAATATCGGTGGCCACTGGCCTTGGGCCAATCGTAAAAGCATGTGGATGCTACTGGTTTGTACCCCGCGCCAACCTTTGTAGTCAGGTGAATGACCGTGGCGCCGGCGATATCTCCGTCGTGCCTCCTGCAAATACTGTTCGACATTCGCTGGCCGCGTAGTGTCGACCTTAACGTGCTGCTTTTCGAGAGATGTCAGGAAATGGCGAGCCACCGCCATGCATCGGCTGACCGTCTTCGGAGCGTATCGTTCCTGTCCCAGGTGATCCTTAAGTTTCGAAATCCACGTCTCGTGGTTGAAGCAAATATCCGACATGTCGCTAGCCTTGATCGGAAATGCTCCGGCCCAAACACGTGAAGTTAGGTGCGGGCGGGATGGTGACGGGCCGGGGCATTTCCGATAAGGAGACTTGAAGGAAGCCGCTGGCGCGCACGACCAACTATGGCGATTGAATCCTTTTTTCTTTGGCGTTTGGCGTTGCGCGAATGCGGAATTGGGGGAAGAGGCTGGAAGGGCGGAGGGTGTGGGCAGCGTGGAGGTGCTGGGGATTAACGGTGAAGGCGGGGGTGAGGTTCCAGAAATCGCGGCGGATGGACGGTAAAGACACCAAGGCAGGGGCGTGCGGGGGGCACGTCGAGGGTCCGATTTGGCGCGCTGTTCTATGAGGAATCAAAGTAACTGGACCTGGAACAGGATTTGTTGCTGGCGAATCGCTCGATGACAATCATCAGGGCGCCGCACTGGGGGCAATGCCAGATCGCGGTGTCGGGTTGAGGAACTTGCGTGGTGGCGGTCTGCGCGGAGGCGTTCGCCAGCAGTTGCCGGCAGAGCTTGACCCGCCCCGCACGGAAGCGATTGCTCAAAAAGCCGAAGTGCCGGATGCGCACGAAGCCTTTGGGCAAGATGTGCAGAAAGAAGCGGCGTAAGAACTCCGAGGCCCTAAGCGTCATCTGGCGTTTCTTGCTGCCGCGCGCGTAATCCTTCCAGCGAAAGCTCACGCGCTCGCCGTCGAAGGAGGTGAGTCGATGGTTGGAAATGGCCACGCGATGAGTGTAGCGGCCGAGATAGCGGAGCACCTGCCGGGGCCCCCCGAAAGCCGGTTTGGCATAGACCACCCAATCCTGCCGGTGGAGGCGGCGCGACAGTTGGCGGAACTGCTTTTCGTCGGCCAGCGCGGCGGACGGTCCGGCGCAGCGTAATTGCTTGCAGCGGTAAAGGCGTTTGAGGCCGGCGAGGAACTTACCGCGGAAGACTCGGCTCAGCACCTTGACGGGGAGAAAGAAGCCGGGATAGCGGGGAGGCACCCAGTGGCGGTGATCGCGCGAGAGGCCTCCGGCCGGGATGACGCAATGGATATGGGGATGAGCGAGCAGGTTCTGGCCCCAGGTGTGGAGAATGCCGAGGATGCCGATTTCCGCGCCCAGGTGCTTAGGATCGGCGGCGATTTCCAGCAGGGTGGCGGCGCTGGCGGTGAACAGGAGATGATAAAACTGCCGGGGGTTGTCTTGCGCTAGGAGGTTGAGTTCGTGGGGAACGGTGAAGACCACGTGAAAATAAGAGGTGGGAAGTAGTTCCTGCTCCCGCGCGGCGAGCCAGCGCTCACGCGCCTGGGCCTGGCACTTGGGGCAGTGCCGATTGCGACACGAATTATAGGAGATGGCATGAAATCCGCATTGGGGGCAAGCGTCGAGGTGACCTCCGAGCGCGGCGGTGCGGCAGTTCTGCAGGGCGCGGAAGGCTTTGAGCTGCTGGAAATCGAAGCTGGCTCGATACCGGTCGAGGAAGCGCTGGCCCTGTACGCGCAGGATGTCGGCCACCTCCACGGCGGGCCGGGTCATGGTTTCTTTTTACGGTGGTACTGACGGTTGACTTCCTCCAGGCGGGAAAGCGGCAAGCTCTCCAGGGGATTGGTGACGCCGCGCAAATGGCGTTGCGACAGATGCAGGTATTTCGCGGTGGTTTCCAGATCACCGTGCCCCAAGATGATCTGAATGGTGCGCAGATCGGTCCCGGCCTCCAGGAGATGGGTGGCGAAGCTGTGGCGCAAAGTGTGAGGGCCAATGCGTTTGGTGAGACCTGCATGGCGGGCGGCTTGTTTACAGGCATACCACACGGCCCGGTCGGAAGCCGGTTGCTCTTTGCCGCGATGGCCTTCGCTGCTGGGGAACAGATAAGTGCAAGGCTTCTTGCAGCGCCAATATTCCCGCAAGGTTTCTAACAGCGCCGGACTCAGGGGAATATCGCGGCCCGCACCACCCTTGCCCCGTTCCACACGGATCATCATGCGCTGGCTGTCAACGTCACGGACTTTCAGCAAAGACAGTTCGGTGCGCCGCATCCCCGTGCCGTACAGGGTCATCAGCATGGCACGCTGTTGGAGATTGCCGGCGGCATTGATGAGGCGCGTGACCTCTTCCAAGCTCAACACCGTGGGGAGCCGACGGCGATCCTTGGGATAGGGTAAGTCTTCTCGGAACTGGTGCCGCTTGAGCACGCGCACGAAGAAAAATCGTAGCGCCGCGACGCGGGCCACCACCGTCCCCACCGCTAGCTTGCGCTCGCGCAGTAGGTACGCTTGGTAGGTTCGAAGTTCGTCGGGTCCTAACTGGTCGGGCCGCTTGCCGAAATGTTCGGCAAACTGCCTCACAGCCAACAGATATTGACGGATCGTGTTGTCGGAGTAATTCCGACGCTGGAGTCCCTCCAGCATAATTCGACGTAGTTGGGTCATAAGGACCTCCTTATGACCTCACACTACTCCTTAGGTTGTACGGGAGGTTTTAAACCGTGCGCACGCGACAAGCGTCCCCCGCGCCAGCGGGTTCGTTCAAGTCGCCTAACGTGACAAGTGACCTTGGCGGTCCAAATGGCGTTCGAGGAAATACGTCCTGCCTTGTCGCCCAGTGTTTGGAGATCACCACAGCGGGGCGGCGCGCAAGCACAATTTGGAGCGGCGCTCTATGAGCGCCGACGGCGATCAGAGGTCGCCGTTACTGCACAAAGTTTTCGCCCGGACTTCCGGCTAGCTACTTTTTCATCAGTTCCAGCACCGCGCTGGTCATGGCCTTTACCCCGGTGCGGAGCGTTGGTTCGGGGACCGGCGCCCACAAGCTGGAGTGCAATCCGGGTAGCAGCACGCCGGTGCGCCGGCTATCCGCCAGCTTTGCCGGATCCGCCGCTCCCAGT
>DATJVT010000507.1:0-3653 GCA_035501695.1 Terriglobia bacterium
GCCCGGAACTTGACCTTCGGATTATCCTTCGCCAGCACCTTCGTGATCGCCGCCGTCAACGTCGTCTTGCCGTGATCAATGTGCCCGATCGTCCCCACATTCATGTGCGGCTTCGACCGATCGAATTTTTCCTTGGCCATAATTTCCTCTGTCCTCTGATTAGCCCCTGCAGTGAACCGCCCTCAACTCCAGCTGCTGCCACAGGCATCAATTGCTTTGTTGCAAATCTTTGGAGCCGATGAGCGGAATTGAACCGCTGACCCCGTCCTTACCAAGGACGTGCTCTACCAACTGAGCTACATCGGCCCGCCGCGCCGCCAAGCGCGACGATCGAAATTCGAAACTCGAAATTCGCTTCGCGGCATTGCCTCGAATTTCGATTTTCCAGTTTCGAATTTCGAACTGGAGCGGGAGACGGGAATCGAACCCGCGACCAACAGCTTGGAAGGCTGTGACTCTACCACTGAGTTACTCCCGCTTTAGAGCAGTGGTTAGTCGCTAGTGGCGAGTCAAAACATCTGCCCGGAACGCAGCCGCCTCTAACCACTATCCACTAGCCACTGTTTTCTGGTGGACAGGGGAGGGTTCGAACCTCCGTAGACCACAGGGGTCGGCAGATTTACAGTCTGCTGCTTTTGACCGCTCAGCCACCTGTCCGCTCTATTTCGTCCTTCCAAGCACTTCGGCAAGCGCGAGCGCATTCTTGCGCTTCTCAACCAAAACCGATTTCTTGTGAGCCAAGTGGGTCAACAATTCGGTTGGGCGTGGGCACGCATTCCCGCCCGCGCATTACTGAATAAGCCAGAATTGATAAACTCGCTCCCGAATCTTCGGACCGGCCACCGCTTGCCCTATTTCCTGCGACTGACCTCACGTCAACTGGAGCTGGCGAAGGGATTCGAACCCCCGACCCTCTGATTACAAATCAGATGCTCTACCGGCTGAGCTACGCCAGCCGCAAACTTACTATTGTACTAATCGGCAGGTAAATTGCAAGGAAAATTTATTCGTGCAAGTACTTCATCGGATTTACAGGAGTTTCGTTAACAATCACTTCGTAGTGAAGATGCGGCCCTGTCGCTCTGCCGGTCATCCCCACCGCGCCGATTACCTGCCCCCTCTTTACTTCCTGACCCACCACGACAAAGATCTTGCTGAGATGGCCATACTTAGTTGCCATCCCATATCCGTGGTCCACTACGATCGCGTTGCCGTACCCGCTGTCCCACGCCGCTTCCATGACAATCCCATCGGCGCCCACGTCAACACGCGTGCCCATCGGGGCGGAGATGTCCACCCCGGAGTGGAACACCCCTTCCCCGCTGAAAGGATCAAGCCGTTGCCCAAACCCCGCCATGATACGCCCTTGGACCGGCCAGATGGAGGGCACGGACGCTCGCCCAAAGTTGGCCATGGGAACAAACCCTACGCCCGGCGCCTGACGGGAGGGTACCAGCGTCGAATTCCGAATCAGATTGAACGCGTAGAGAGACGCTCGATAGCTGGATTCGAGAGTGGAATTGGTCTGGGTCGCCAGCGTCATCGCAGCATCTGGAAAGCGTGGCCGGCGGGCTTCCCCGAAACCGTAGGTTAAGGCAACCTCAGTCGCTAAGGATTGCAAGGAGTCCAACTTGGCATTGGTGGTGGTGACAGCGTTCTCCAAGCTTCGATTTTGCGTTTTGAGTGCTTCTCGCTCGGATCGAAGGCTGTTGTAATTGGAAACCTTCAACAACATTCGCGCGTAACTGTTAGCCAGTGCGGCGATGGTCATGATCCCTACCACACTAAACGCCAACACTAAATGAACCACGTAGAAGGGAAGACGGACCTTGTGCAGATTCCCGTGCGCACCCGGGAAAATGAGAAAGGTATAAAACTTCTTATCCATGAATTTAGATCACCAAGATGAATTAGGTTCGACGCTTGATGCCGCAAATGGATTAACGGCCAGGACTAAATATGAGCCTAACAAGAACATCTGTTCGGAAACAACCCGAGCATGCTAATTGAATGTCGAAACAATTGTCAAGCAAATATGGCAATAGCTTCAAGATTCTCGCTTGTGGTCGATGGGTGGTCGATGAGAGGTTGAATGATTCCTAGTCTCGCCAGACTATTAATTCCGACCAACCAAGATAGATCAATGGATCAGAACCTAGTACCTTCATCTCCAGAGACGAGAGAGTTCGTCTTCCTTATCGCCGCCGAGGACGACGATTCAAGACCTATGCAACTCAGGTTAAAATGGCATAGGTGAAGGTGATGGATTCTCAATATGACATCCATGGGCAACAGAACGTTCCATAGTGAAGCTGACCTCATTGCGTGGCTGCGCCGCCGCACACCGCGCCGGGTTCCGGACCTTTTGGTGGGCATCGGCGATGATGCCGCGTTGCTCAAGGTTCCGCCCGGGCAGGAATTGCTTCTAACTACGGACATGTCCATCGAGACCGTCCACTTCACGACCACCTCCCATCCGCCGCGTGCGGTGGGACACCGCGCCCTGGCACGCTCGCTGAGCGATGTGGCCGCCATGGGCGGGACTCCGCGTTATGCTCTCATTTCTCTTGCCTTATCGCGGGCCACAGAACGAGCCTGGTTGGAAGATTTCTTCAACGGACTTTTTGCCTTGGCGCGACGATTTAGGGTGGCCGTTATTGGCGGCGACACGGCGGTCGGTGGCGGCAAGATTTCGGCAGATGTCGTCGCGGTGGGCACTGTCCACCGGAACCAGGCATTGCGGCGATCGGGCGCCCAACCCGGAGACCGCATCTTCGTCAGTGGGCGCCTCGGTATGGCAGCGTTGGGGCTGCGCTTGCTACTGGAACGCAGGCGGATTCGTAAGCCCCTCGACAGAGCGGCCCTCCGAGCCCACCTGTTTCCCCAGCCGCAGTGTGCCCTGGGCCGTTTTCTCGCCGCGCGTCGGTTGGCCAGCGCCATGATGGACTTGAGCGATGGCCTGTCTATTGACCTCCGCCGGCTTTGCGATGCTAGTCGTGTGGGAGCTACCCTATTTGGCGATCGGATACCCATCCCTCCCCTCCCCCATGTGGAGGATGCCCTGGATCTAGCGCTTCACGGGGGTGAGGACTACCAGCTACTTTTCACGGTTCCAGCCGCCAAGTGCTCAAAGGTCCCTCACCACTTTGGCAGAGTCCCCCTGTGCTGCATCGGAGAAATCCGAAGCAAACGGGGCATGGACTTGATTACATCCGAAGGCCAGGCTTTGCCGGTCGTGAATCGAGGGTATGACCATTTCGCCCGGATTTCGCATCTATAGGGTTGGAGGCGCAGCGCGAGCACTTCTAAGGCCGGTCGGAGGGTGTCATGTGTGTTGTTCCGGCCCCATGACGGTGCTACGCTCTAAATAGGAGGGACATATGCGCAGATTGCATATCGTCTTGCTCTCGATTGCAATTTCTTTCAGCCTTGCCGGCGCCAATGCTTGGGCCCAGCGCGGGGGGCACGGTGGCGGGGGCGGATTCCATGGTGGCGGAGGCGGTAGCTTCCACGGCGGTGGTGGCGGCTTCCGTGGCGGCGGAGGGTTCCATGGAGGCAGCGGCTGGGGTCACGGCGGAGGCTGGCATGGAGGTGGTTGGCACGGTGGCTGGGGTTACGGTCGCGGTTGGGGCTGGGGAGGTGGCTGGGGCTGG
>DATJVT010000508.1:0-31162 GCA_035501695.1 Terriglobia bacterium
TCCTGCACGTGGAAGGCGGGATGGTGGCCGGGCTGATACCGGAGAAGTTTCCTTTGCCCAAGGTGCTGGCCGTACACGATGCGGAGGTGCTGCGGGCGCGCGAACTCCGGCGGTGCAAGCTCCCGTGGCGGGCTCGTCTGAACTACCTGGCGCGGGGTTGGCATGAGCCCCGTTATGAGCGCCTCGTTTACCCCCGGTTCGATCAATGCGTCATGGTCGCGGAGCGCGACGCGGCGTTTAATCGCGAGTTGATTCCGCAGGCGCGCTTCTGCTCCATCCCCAACGGCATCGACTGCAACTACTTCTGTCCGGTGGAGGTTCGGAAGGAACCCGCCGGCATGGTTTTTCACGGCAATCTGGCTTACGCGCCCAACGTCGAAGCCGCCTGCGAATTTGCCGAGCGCATTCTGCCGCTTCTCCGGCGCGACCATCCGGACGCCACCTTTCACATGGTGGGAGCGACCCCGGAAAGCCGGATTCGCGATTTGGGCTCCCGCCCCGGCATCCGGCTTTCCGCCAATCTGCCGGATTTGCGCTCCGCCCTTTGTGCCGCGTCCGTGTATGTCTGCCCTCTGCAACACGGCTCGGGAATGAAGAACAAGATCCTGGAAGCCATGGCGTCGCAATTACCCATTGTCTGCTACGAGGGGGCAATAGCCGGAATCGACTGCACCCCCGGCCAGCACGTCGTGGTAGCGCGCGGCCCCGCGGATTTTGCGGCGAAGGTATCAACCCTCCTTCGCTTCCCCGAACGCGCCGCGCAAACGGCCCGGATGGGCCGGGCCTTCGTGATCGAAAATTACAGTTGGGAGGTAAGCGCTGCTGCCTATGAACAGATTTACGCGCGCCTGGCCATCAGGCGCCAAGCAGCGGCCGAAGTATGTGTAGGTACCCACCTGGGCCAATAGGCTCCAGCGGGGTGGTCAATGCAACCAAGGGGACACAGGGATGAAAAACGGGAACCAGGAGTCTAGAGGCCGATTTGGCAGTCTTCCAAAGGGATTAGGTTTTGCTCTTTTGCTCTTACTTGCGGGGTGCGGGGGTGGGGGATCGAGCTCCTCATCCAGCCCATCTTCCGGTTCGGGGACTACGCTGACCTCGATTACCGTCTCCCCCAGCGCGCCTTCGGTCGGCGTGGGATCCGTTCAGAAGTTCACCGCCACCGGCAAATATTCGGATAACTCCACCCAGGACCTGACGAGTTCAGCCACCTGGAGTTCTTCCCCGGCCACGGTGGCCACCGTGCAAACTGGCAAGCTCAATCCGGGCGTAGCCACGGGCGTGGCGGCGGGCACGGCAACGATCACCGCGAGTTCCGGCGCCGTCTCCGGCAGTACCACGCTGGCGGTCACCACCAAGCTCGCTTCCATCAACGCGATTGCGGTAACTCCCGCCGCGCCCTCGGTAGTCGCCGGGTCTTCGCTCAAGCTCAAGGCGACGGGTACGCGCACCGACGGCACTTCGCAGGATGTCACCAGTTCGGCCACCTGGACCTCCTCGGATCCGACGAAAGCGGCGGTGCAAACGTCCGGCCAATCCAGCCCCGGCCAGGTCTCCGGGATCGCCAATGGCTCAGCCACCATCACGGCTAGCTATAACGGAACCTCTGGAAGCACGTTATTGACAGTCACGGGCACTCTGTCCCCTCTCACCTCGATTACAGTGAACCCGCCCACCGTCTCCGTCATCACGGGAAGCACGCAGCAATACTCCGCGTTGGGCACTTACGCCGACAATTCGACGCAGGACGTCACCCGAACGGTCACCTGGTCGACTTCGAACTCCGCCGATGTCACCATCCAGAGCGCCAGCGGCGCCAAACCAGGCCTGGCGACGGCCGTCGCCACAGGTTCGGTATTAATCAATGCGAGTCTCAACGGCATCTCCGGCGCTGCCACCCTGATCGTCACCGACTCGTCGGCTCTGTTTAGCGCGACGCCGATTATGGACATGCCGGAGAACGGCGGGGGCTGCTTGACCTACAAGGGTTTCATTGGCGGCCTCTATGAGAATTGTTCGAATGATGTTCCCACCGATCACGACGCCGACGGGAAGCAGGTCGCCGCACAGGTCCAACCCTTGGACACCAACGGCAATCCCAGCAGCAGCGGGAAGATCGTCCTGACCTCCATTGGCATGTCCGCCGCTTCCGAGGAGTTCTCCGGCTTCGTCACCGTTCTGAACGGCAATACGGCTCTCAGCAGCAATGTGCAGGTCATCAACGGGGCCCAGAGCAACCAGGATGCGTGTTACTGGTTTCCGGCCTATGGCCCGCCGGCATGCGACACCACCGCGTTGAATAATTACGACCGCGTGAACCAGATTCTGACCAACCACAACCTCTCCCCGCTCCAAGTGCAAGCTGTATGGCTGAAGGAGTCCAATGGGCGTACCCACCCGGATTCAAGGGGGTGCAGCCCCGCCGGCTCTTACTGTTTACCCCTGTGCGATCAAACCCTTGAGGGTTGCGCGAACACGCCGGAAACGTCCGATGCTCTGAATCTGGAACAGGAGCTTGCCAACACGGTTCGGGCGGCGAAGCAACGTTGGCCCAACCTGAAATTCATCTTCCTCGCCAGCCGGGTTTACGCGGGGTACGCTTCCGCCGGCGCCGGCAGCCCCGAGCCCTTTGCCTACGAAACCGGGTTCGCGGTGAAGTGGCTGGTTCAGGCGCAGGTTGATCAGATCCGAGGGCTGGGAACAGATGTCGTGGCGGGTGACCTGAGCTACGACGTGGCGCCGTGGATAGGCTGGGGACCCTACTGGTGGGCGGACGGCCCTCACGCCCGGTCCGACGGATTGGCGTGGTGTGACGGTGGCCTGAGCCCCACCGCGCCCTGCAACGGCGAGGTTGATTTTCAACCTGACGGAGAACATCCGTTGACCGTCAGCAAGCAAGTGAACATGCTCATGAAGTTCTTCGTCACTTCCCCATACACAGCCTGGTTCCCGTCAACCCAGGCGCAGAAAGGGCCCGGCACACCATAAGCCTTGGGAATGAGCAAGGGGATGATTTGAAGCGAGCAAGTAGCGCGGTCATGCTTTTCAATGTCGGCAGTTGCGGTCTGCGGCCTTTCCGGAATGAAAACTATCGACCAGGGCAAGCGAAGACGATTGCGGCGTGCGGCACCGAAGGGACGCGGACCACAGATTCGGTGGTCGCGCTACGCTGGCTCCGCCGCCACCCACATGTTTGGGTGGACACCGGGAGTGTTCTTGAGCCCCAACGGGCGATCTAGTGTCCTGCCCCGCAGAAGAGTTGGTGATCGGGAGGACCCCCTCACCCCCACGACAAGCAAGGCGTGGGACCCCCTCTCGCCCCGACTGAAGACGACGCCGGATGCGATCCGCCCTCTCCCCCAAGGGGACGAGGGCAGAGAAATACAGGAATCCGTCTGGAGACCCCTTCCCGGCAGACGATTTCTATCATTCCCCGCGGGAAATCCTTTCTACCTGAAAGTCTGGAGGCGGCAAGAGTGAGTAGTGGCAGACAAGCACGCATAGGATGGCAGAGCGGGTTGGCACTGGGGGCCGGCCTGCTGATGTCGCTCGCCCTGGCGGGTTGCGGCTCCGGGTCTTCCGACAGTTCGTCACCCGGCTCCAACGTGACCCTGAGTTCGATCACGCTGGCTCCCGCCGGCCCTTCCATTAACGTGGGCACGGTCGAGAAATTCACGGCCACGGGTACTTACAGTGACAATTCCACTCAGAACTTGACCAGTTCCGCGACATGGGCCTCTTCTACCACGGCTGTGGCCACGGTGCAAACCGGCGGAACCAATCCCGGTTTAGCCACGGCTGTCACCGTGGGAACGGCGATGATCACCGCAACGGTCGGCACTATTTCCGGGAGCACTATGCTTACCGTGACGAACAAAGCTCCCGCTATAACCTCGATTGCGATAACTCCCGCTTCACCCACTGTGGCCGCCGGATCGAATATCCAGCTCACCGCTACCGCCACACGGAGCGACAACAGCACGCAGGATGTTACCAATTCGGCCTCTTGGACCTCGTCGGATACCACCAAGGCCACCGTTCAAACCACCGGCCAAAGTAATCCCGCACTGGCCACGGGCGTGGGGGCAGGTACGGTAACTATTACCGCTACCTTCAGCGGAATCTCTCGAACCACCTCCCTGACCGTCACGGCCCCCAAAGCTTCCCTGACATCGATCGCCGTGAGTCCGTCGACGACTTCCATCGTCGTAGGCGACACGGAGCAATACACCGCGACGGGAACCTACAGCGATAGCTCCACCCAGAACCTCACCCGATCAGTCACTTGGACTTCTTCTAACAATACGTTGGCCACAATCAATACTTCCACTGGCGCCACGGCGGGCTTGGCCACCGCAGTGGCAACAGGTTCAGTGACAATTAGCGCGTCTTACGGGGGATTCTCTTCCCTTGCCACACTGGTGATAACCGACACAACGCAACTGTTCAGCGCTACCCCCCTCATGGACATGCCCCAGGCGAGTGGGCCCTGCTTGACTTACAAGAGTTTCCCGGGCGGCCTCTTCGAGAACTGTTCGGACAGCGTTCCAGCCGATCACGATGCAGATGGTAAGAAATTCGCTTCTCTGGTTGAACCATTAGACATAAATGGCAACCCCAGCCCCACAGGGCGGGTCGTTCTCTTGTCTATCGGCATGGGAGCCGCGGCTAACGAATTTTCAGGGTTTATCGTGCAGGCGAGGGGCGCCTTGACGGTGAATCAGACCACCCTCTCCCTCCTAAATGGAGCCGAGACTGACATGGATGCCTGTTTTTGGATTCCCGCCTTCGGGCCCCCAACCTGTGACGCCTCAATCCCCAACAACTATGACCGCATCGACACCATGTTGACTAACCAGGGGTTATCACCTCTGCAGGTACAGGCGGTGTGGATCAAGAACGCCAATGGCCGCACGCACTCGCAAGCCACGGGTTGTCCGCCGCATGGAACCCTTTGCGTTCCCCTGTGCGATGAGACGATTGAAGGTTGTAGCAATACAGCCAACACCACGGACGCGTTGAACTTTGAACAGGAACTGGGCGAGACGGTGCGGGCTGCCTATCAGCGGTTCCCCAACCTGAAGCTGGCTTTTATCACCAGCCGGATCTTTGCCGGGTACTCCGCGCCAGGGGGAGGCAACCCCGAACCCTTTGCTTACGAATACGGGTTCTCGGTCCAGTGGCTGATCGAGGCGCAGATCAAACAGATCCGAAGCGGAGAGGCCAACACGATTGACCCTGTGGCGGGGGATTTGAACTACAACAACGGGTCGGCTCCCTGGATCAATTGGGGACCCTACTTCTGGGCCGATGGTCCCACCCCCCGGTCCGACGGGTTGGCGTGGTGTGGCGGCAGCCTGAGTCCCAATCCGCCTTGCAACGGCGCGAATGACTTCGCACCTAACGGCGAGGACCCGGTGGTCGTCACGAAGCAGGACAACATGCTCATGAATTTCTTCCTGAATTCACCGTACACAACCTGGTTCCAGTCACCCCAGGCGCAGAAACAGGCCCGGGGCGTGCGTTAAGACGCCTCAACAGGATTCAGGTGGCAGGCTGCGGAGAAACTCCTTGTCGCCGGCGTAGCGGTGACTTTGCGTCGCCATAACATCAATCATTGCCCCATTCAAATGGCGGGATAAACCCGCGGTTACAACGCATTGCCACGCCGATGGCGGGGCAAATCCTCAGTACCTGGATTATTTGAAGCCAGGAGGCAGTAGCAGTGAGTAGTAGAAAACCTAGGCATGTCAGGAAGCTCTCCGAGGTGGCTCTAGGGGGTTGTTTGCTCGCGTCGCTCGCACTTGTGGGCTGCGGTGTCGGGTCTTCCAGTAAGTCGTCACCGGGTTCCAATGCGACCTTGAGTTCCCTCGCGGTTTCACCCGTCAATCCCACTGTCGGCGTGGGTGGCATCCAGAACTTCGTCGCTACCGGAACCTACAGCGACGGCAGCACGGCGAACCTGACGAGTTCCGCGGCTTGGAGTTCTTCGGCCAATGCCGTGCTCACTATCCAAAGTACCGGCCAATCGAATCCTGGCGTGGCCACGGGCGTCACGGCAGGTAGCGCCACCGTGACGGCAAGCGTTGGCAGTGTGTCCGGAGCCACCCAGGTAACCGTGAAAGTCAATTTGCCGCCTTTGACCTCCATCTCGGTTACCCCTGCCACCGGCTCCGTCGCGGAGGGAAGCACCTTCCAATTCACCGCCACGGGTACGGCTACGGATGGCTCCAAGTCAAACCAGACGGCCTTCGCCACCTGGACGTCATCGAATAATACCTTCGCCACGGTTCAAACCACCGCACAAGCCGAACCCGGCGAGGCCACCGGCGTCGCGGCGGGAACAGTAACGATCACAGCCAGCGAAAATGGGGTATCGGGAACGGCCACGTTGACCGTAACGCCGCCGCCACCTCCCCTCTTGTCCATCCAGGTGACCCCGCTGCTTGAATATACCGGGGTGAATTCCACCGTGCAATTCTCCGCCACCGGGACTTATGGAGATGGGTCTACCCAGAATGTTTCGGCTTCGGCGACGTGGACATCCTCTGATACCAGCGTTGCCACTGTCGAGAGTACGGGTGAGGTCAAGGCGGGCCAGGCCACGGGAGTCTCCCTGGGCACGAGCACCATCACAGCTTCACTCAATGGGTTTTCAAGCTCCGCTGCCCTGACCGTAACCGGGTCGGGAGTGTTTGAAGCTACGCCCCTAACCGACCTGGTGCCGGCGAACGGAGCCTGCGGAACTTACGAAAGCTTCCCCGGTGGCCTCTATGAGAACTGTGCCAATACCCTTCCCGCCGACCACGCCGCGGACGGGCTGACAATCGCCGGGCAGGTGGTTCCCCTGGATGTGAATGGCATTCCCAATCCCTCCGGACAGATTGTGTTTGCCGCGATTGGGATGTCAGCCGCGCTCGCCGAATTCGCACCCTTCATTGCGGATGCGGCAGCAAGCACCAGTGTCAATAACACGACCATGTCCCTCTTTAACGGCGCCGCCAGCCTCCAGGACGCTTGTGACTGGTTTCCCGCCGTCGGTCCTCCCGGTTGCGATAGCACCGACTCGAACAATTACGACCGTATAACCACCCAGATGTCGGGAAGCGGTCGCGGCCTTACACCGCAGGAGATCGAAGTGGCCTGGATCGATGAAGAGAACGGACGCGTCCACTCCGCCGAGAGAGGCTGTCAACCCCTGGGGACCGAGTGCCTGCCCCTTTGCGATCCGACCATCTCCGGTTGTACCAACACCGCGGACACGACGGACGCCTTGAATCTGGAACAGGAACTGGGCAACATCCTGCGCGCCGCCAAGGTCGCCTGGCCAAACTTGAAAATGGCTTTCTTCAACAGCCGCATCTTCGGCGGGTACGCCCTCAGCACCGCCAATAGCGCCAGTCCGGAGCCCTTCGCTTATGAATCCGGCTTCGCCGTTAAGTGGCTGGTGGAGGCGCAAATCAACCAAATCCGAACCGGAACCGTAGATCCCGTGGCGGGCGACCTGAGCTACGGTGTAGCGCCGTGGATCGCGTGGGGTGCCTATACGTGGGCCAGCGGCCCCATTCCCCGTTCCGATGGATTGGTTTGGTGCAACGGCCAACCCGACGCGCCGTGCTCGGGTGAAATGGACTTCGACCCCGACGGTGTCCACCCTAACCCCATGGGTGCGGGCAAAGTGGCCACCATGATGATGAACTATTTCCTGACATCACCCCAGACTATCCCGTGGTTTGTGGCGCCCTAAACCCCAGGCACGTCATACCGCATTAGCGGGCGCCGCCCCGCCGCTACTTTTGGAGTGCGGTAGCAGCAGCTACCGCCTTCGCCCGTCAGTTGATACGGCGGGTACATAGCGACGGAAGAAAGCGGGAGCTGCTGCAACCGCCTTCTGCCGTCAGTTGATACGGCTGAGTACATAGCGACGGAGGAAAGCGGTAGCAGCAGCTACCGCCTTCTGCCGTCAGTTGATACGGCCGAGTATATAGCGACGGAAGAAAGCGGGAGCTGCTGCTCCCGCACTCCAAAGGATTGATCGCATCCCCAGCTCAACTTCTCTCGAAACGGGACACCCAATCACATGTCATCCTCATTGAATACGCCGCCCGCCGCAGTTCCCTACCCTGATATGGCGGCGGGCGCCGGCACGGCCGCGCGGGCCCGATCCATTCCACGCCGGGCCTCAATTCTCGCGGCGATCAAAACG
This sequence comes from Terriglobia bacterium, assembly GCA_035501695.1. Lineage (GTDB taxonomy): Bacteria > Acidobacteriota > Terriglobia > UBA7540 > UBA7540 > Bog-366. Next base: position 8,207 of record DATJVT010000508.1, read on the forward strand.
CTGATTTACCAGTCCCTGATGTTCAGTGTGGCTCTCTTGCCCACCCGGTTGGCTTACCGCCTGTCATGCGCCATCGGGCGGATGCGCTACCGCCGGCGCAAGAATACGGCCGGCCGCCTGACGCGGGCGATGCAATCGAAACTGGCAATCAGCGCAGAAGAGGCCGGGCAATGGGCGCGCCGGTACTTCGAGCTGGAAGCCTGGGACGAGGTGGAAACCTGGCATTGCCGGTGGGCCGGTCCCGACAAGATCAATAAGCTGGCGGCGCTGGAGGGATTGGAGAATCTGGATTGCGCCCTGGCAGGTGGGAAAGGCGCGGTGCTCTGCACGGGGCACATCCGAGGTCTTTTTGTCCTGATGCTGGCGCTCGCCCAACGCGGTTATAAGCTCCACGGCATCCGCCGCAAACCCCTCGGACTCCAGGGCCCGCTGGGGCGGTGGTTCAACGAACAACACACTCTCATGCGCCACGGCGCCTGCAGCTTTCTCTGGATGGAGCGCGATAGCCTGAAAACCGCCGTGCAAGCGGGCGGCGTTCTGCGCCGCAATGAAATCCTGCTGCTCCTGCTGGACAGCCGGTTCTCCGCGCAGTGCGTAAACGCCAACCTGCTCGGCGGGACCGTTCCCATCCCATCGGGCACCCATATCATCGCGCGAACCCTTGGCGCGCCCTTTGTGGGTCTCTTCATCGATCTCGACGACCGCGGCCCACTGCGCCATCGAATTCAATTTGGTAAGCCCTACTACCCGACTTCTGACATTCCGGCATCCGTGCAATATTCCGTGGCCGAGATGGAAAAAGGGATCGTATCGAATCCGGGAACGTGGCTGTGGTTCGAAGCGCGGGAGATCTGGGACGGTCACGGAGATTAATCATTCATCGTATTCCAAAGGTACAATGGAATTGACTAGAATCATGGAAGGAACATCACAGTAAGTGTCTTGAAGAAATCCATGCATTGAATTCCTCGTTTTCATTGTGACCGCACAGGGCCCGCACTTGACAAGCACAACTGCCGGCCCTGTTTTCGGGTCCATACTCTTCACCATCGCCCCTCTCGATGTAGTTTTTCGCGTCTAATCCATGAGCAGCGTTTCGCTGAAGGCGGCGGTCATTTAGTTGGTTTCTTTCTGTATTTCGAACCTCGGTGTTCTGGGCGGGATGCGACTGGCGCGCCCACGTGCATCGTTAAGATGTCACTCTTGAATAATGGATGGACTGATTCCACCGCAAATCCTAGGAAAACAGGGAGGTCAACCCATGAGCACCGGCAGATTGAGCCAACAGCATGACGTTGTAATCGTTGGTGCAGGTCCTGGAGCTACCTGCACAGCCATGTTCCTGAAGAAAAAGGGAATCCAGTCCATTATGGTCGAAAAGGACCCCTTCCCTCGCTATCACATCGGTGAATCCTTCACGGGCGAGACGGGGGGGCAGCTCCGCAAACTGGGAATGGAAGATGTCCTGAACAAGCTTGAGTACCCCGTCAAGCTGGGTACTACCGTTTATGGCACGGACGGGAAGAACTCGTTTTTCGTCCGGGTGCGGGATCGGATGGGCCCGAACAATTCCCAGCGGGATGCTACCACGTGGCAGGCGCGTCGTAGCGACTTTGATCGACTTCTGCTGGATACGGCCCTTTCGCGCGGCATTGACTTCCTGCAAGGCGAGGCCGTCGCGGTTCTCAGTGATGATGGCTGCGTTAAAGGTGTGCGCTGCCGCACGAAAGAAGGATCGACGCTGGATCTCAAGGGCGAAGTGGTGGTTGACGCTTCCGGCCAAGCCACCTTTCTTGCCAACAAGCGGATGATCGGTCCGAAGGAGCGCGGAAACTATGACCGGCAAGTGGCGATCTTTTCTCAGGTCGTGGGCGCTATGCGCGATGAGGGGGAGCATCGCGACGACACGCTGATCTTTTATCAAAAGAAGAACCACTGGGCCTGGTTCATCCCACTTGACAAGGAAGTGGTAAGCCTCGGCGTCGTGGTGCCGAGCGAGTATTTCACGTCGAAGAAGGAATCCAAGCTCGACTTCCTGACCCGCGAGATGATGACTTTGAACCCTGAACTTACTCGGCGCCTAAGCGACGTGAAGTTCGTCGAGGAGGCACGCGGCATTTCCAACTACTCCTATTACATCGAGCATTTCACCGGGAAAAACTTCCTTTGCGTGGGTGACTCCCATCGTTTCATTGACCCCATCTTTTCTCTGGGGTTGCTCTTCGCGTCCAAAGAAGCCGAGTATTCGGCCGACGCCATCAGCCGGTTTTTGGCGGGTGAAAATCGCGACGTGGAGAATCCCTTTGCCGCTTTCGAACGTTACGCCGACCGGGCCCAGGACATCATTCAGACCATGCTTGACTGTTTCTGGGAATTTCCCTTACCGTTTCAGCGCTTTGCCCACTGGACCCACCGCGAGGAGATCGTCGATCTGTTCGCCGGTCGCATTTACGGCGACGCGGTGCATGAGTATGATTCCGTGAAACGGATGCGCGTCCTGTTGGAGAAGGCGGGCATCGATCGGTCCGGCGTGCCGAATCGTGGCATGCACAAGCCCGTACCGGCGCCTTCCTCGGAATCAAAGGCCGTGCCAGTGGGGCCTTAAAGGTTATTCCGCCCAGGTCATGGCGGTGGAATGGCTTGCCTTTCCGCGCCTCGGGAACAATGATTCAACCCTGACCAACGCTTATCACGCGGCAAATCGTCACGAAAAACATCTGGCTCCGGGCCGGGCGGTACCCCGGTCCCGGCCGAGTGTCGCCGCCGGCACTCGGCCCCTGCGACGAGGGAACGTATGCTCAATCTGGTTACCCTGATTCTCCAGATGACGATGGTTCTGGTGGTGTGCCGGCTGATGGGTGAATTGTTCCTCAAGATCCGGCAGCCGCGCGTGAATGGCGAAATGATTGCGGGTGTGCTGCTGGGGCCATCCCTGCTCGGCTTGCTGGCGCCGCAAATCTCCGCCTACATGTTTCCGAAGTCGTCGCTGGAGTTTCTGGACGCGCTCGGCCAGCTCGGCCTGGTGATTTATATGTTCCTGGCGGGTCTGGAGATTGACCCCGACGAGCTGAGGAAACAGGCAGGGGCCGCCGCCAGCTCCAGCATTGCCTGCGTCGCGGCTCCCTTTCTTTTGGCTTATCCCCTGGCCCTTTACCTCTTTCCACGGGTAACGGCGCCGGGCACAAACTTTCTGTACTTCACGCTTTTCTTGGGGGTCGCAACCAGCATTACGGCCTTTCCCATGCTCGCCCGGATAATGGCAGAGCGCGGAATGCTCACCAGCCGCCTCGGGGTGGTTTCCGTGGCCGCGGCGGCAGGGGCAGGTGTAATCGCGTGGTGCATTCTGGCGTATGTCGTCGTGATGATTAAATCTGCTCGGGGTGGGTCGACGCTACTATGGACGATCGTCGGCATTGTGGCCTTTGGCATAGTGATGTTCCGGGTGGTCAAGCCGCTGCTGCGCAAGTACGGCGCAGTCTTCTCGCGCGACGGGATACTCGGCGAGCGGGCCATGGTCGGCATGATGATCCTGCTCCTGGGGGCGGGAGTCTGCACCGGATATCTGGGGCTTCATCCCCTCTTTGGGGCCTTCATTTTGGGCATGGCAATGCCTAAGGACCTGCCGTTCGTCCGCTACGTCCGAGCGCGGCTCGAAACGATGACCCTCGGCGTGCTGTTGCCTCTGTACTTTGCTTTCAGTGGGCTGCGCACCAACGTTCTCACCGTCCGTGGCGGACAGATGTGGATGTGGTGCGGCGTCATCATCGCCATTTCGATCCTCGGGAAAATGGTGGTCCCCATGCTCGCGGCGCGGGCCACGGGTATGCCCCTGCGGGAATCGGCAGGCCTGGGGGCGCTGTTGAACACACGCGGCCTGATCTCGCTGGTCGTCTTTAACATCGGCTTGGACTTAAAAGTGATCTCCGCCACGCTGTTCTCGATGCTAGTCATGATGGCGCTCGTCAACACCCTCCTGACCACATGGCTGCTCGACCTCTTCTATCCAGTCAAGTTATCCCAGACAAACCAGACCGGGGAAGCGTTGGGGCAGCCGGCTATCGAAGCCGTGGGTGCTTAACCGCCTGCGGAGAAACTCTGATCAAAACACAAGGAGAATTCTTATAAAATGATGAAAACTGACCTGGATGTAGCGATTATTGGTGGCGGGCCGGCGGGATCGTCGTGCGCCTCGTACCTTGCCAAGGCAGGATTGAAGGTCGGCGTATTCGAGCGGGAGCTTTTCCCGCGGCTGCATGTGGGGGAGTCGCTGGTTCCCTCCACCACCCGGGTGCTCCGCGATATCGGCTTCCTCGATATGATGGATGAAGCCGGTTTCGTTCGTAAGTTCGGCGCCGTGTGGACCGCGCCCGCCAATAACTCCCCTCTCTACAGCGTGGACTTCGACGGGATGGAACTTGACTGCCAGGCCAACATTCGCTTCGAGGAACGGCCCCAACCCGGCGTCGATAAGAACTACACCTGGCACGTGGACCGCGGCAAGTTCGACCTGCTCATGCTCCAACACGCCCATAAGCTGGGCGCGGCGGTCTATGAAGGCGTGCGGGTGAGTGACGTGGACTTCTCCGACCCCAAGTTGCCCCGCATCAACTTAACCATGGGACGGAAACCGATCAGCCTTACCGCCAAAATGATTGTGGATGCCTCCGGGCGGCAGACGGTTCTGGGTAACCAGCTCAAACTCAAGAAGATGGACCCCATATTCAACCAATACGCGTTGCACACCTGGTTCGACGGTTATGACCGGACCGCCTTGGCGAGATCCAAATCCTTCGAGGATTACATCTATATCCACTTCCTGCCTGTCACCAACACCTGGCTCTGGCAGATTCCCATTAGCGATACCGTTACCAGCATCGGCGTGGTGACGCAGAAGCAGAACTTTGAAAAATCCCGGGAATCCCGCGAGAACTTCTTCTGGCAATGCATCCGCACCCGGCCGGAACTGTTCGAAGGCCTGCAGAAGTCGGAGCAGATGCGTCCTCTGAAAGAGGAGGGCGATTACAGCTACGGAATGAGCGAGATCAACGGCGACGGATTCGCCCTGATCGGCGACGCCGCGCGGTTCGTCGACCCCATCTTTTCGAGCGGGGTGAGCATCGCCCTGACCAGCGCCAAGTTCATCTCTGAGGACATCGTGAAGGCGGCGGAAAAAGGTGACTTCCGGAAGGACAGCTTTGAAACTTTCCGGGCCACCATGCGCTGCGGCACCAACCACTGGTATGAGTTTATTTCACTCTACTATCGACTAAATGTCCTCTTCACCTTCTTCATCAACCAAAAGCAACACCGGCTGGATGTGCTCAAGCTTCTCCAGGGCGACATGTACGACGCTGAGAAGCCGGCTGTTCTCAGCGAGATGCGGAAGGTCGTCACGCAGGTGGAGCAGCGCGAGAGTCACCCCTGGCATAAGCTTCTGGGCGACCTGACCAGCGACTCGTTCCGGGCCACCTACTAGGCCGGCGGCGCAGAGGGGACGTTCCGCACCACAGAAACGGTCAGGGGCCGTTGATCGAGCCAACGGGTGGAGGGGTTTCAGCATCTCAAATTGCGGGGCAGGTCAAGTAGTCCCAGGGACAAAAAGTCTTAGTCTCAGGGTCTAGTCGGGCCGCCCCGGCACACCGGGCACAATCGGGCATGTTCCAGATGGGGCCTTCCCGCGTCAAAAGCCGCATCGTTGGAAAGACCAAAATCCCAGGGAACAAACAGAAATGACCGAAGGCCGAAAGTCACCCCGATATAAGCTGTGGGGGACTTGTCTGATGATTCCCCTCTGCATGGCCTTGACCAATTGCGGCAGCAGCCCACAGAGTGCCAATTCTCCTCTAACCTTGGTCAGTGTCGCGTTGACGCCTAGCACCCCATCCGTCGCGGTAAGCGGGACTGTCCAATTGACGGCGACGGGAACCTATAGCAACGGCTCGACGCAAACCCTCACCAGTTCGGCTACTTGGACTTCATCAAACACCTCCGATGCCACCGTTCAAAGTGCAGGCCAAGCGACGCCGGGATTGGCGGCAGGCGTAGCGATCGGTTCAGTAACCATCACGGCCGCGGTGAACGGGGTTATGGGAACGGCAACCCTAACCGTGACCGCGCCCGTGTTGACCTCGGTCACAGTCAGCCCGACGTCCGCCTCCGTCCAAGTCGGCGCCACACAGCAGTTCACAGCCACGGCTCAGTACAACAATAATACCTCTCAGAACGTCACCAATCTGGCCGCATGGAGTTCCTCAGCAGCGCCCGGAACGGTAACTTCCGGTGGCTTGGCCACCGGCGTCACACCGGGTTCGACAACCATCACGGCCACGTATAATGGCGTTTCCGGCACGGCAACTCTTTTGGTCGCGAGTGGAACTTTGCCGGCGCTATTTGTGGGACCCGCGGCAACCACTGTTGCGCCCGGCAGTACACTGCAGTTCACCGCCACGGAAACGCTCTTGAATGGGACGACCCAGAACGTGACCTCATTGGCCACGTGGACCTCCTCCAACGCTTCGTTTGCCACCGTCGAGAGCGCGGGCGCGGCAAGTCCAGGCCTGGCGAATGGCGTGGCGGTCGGCTTCGCGACGATCACGGCAACATACAGCGGCCTCACTGCTACGGCGAGCCTGAACGTCAACACGGCGTCCAGCGCCATGATTCCTCTGATGGATATGACACCATCGCAGAACTATTTCGGTTTCTCCGGTGGTTTATATGGAGGTGGAAGCGATGCCGTGCCGGCCGCACACGACGCGGATGGACTGGCCATTGCCGGGCAAATCCAACCGCTTGACGCCAACGGGAATCCCAGCGCTTCAGGCAAAGTGGTTCTGGTTTCAATCGGCATGTCCAACGCAGCCGATGAGTTTGGCCAGTTCGTCCAAACCGCGAATAAAAGCCCCCTCGTCAATAACACTACTCTGGCCATCGCGAATGGGGCAAAGGGCGGAATCACGGCGTGTTACTGGACCGTGGCGAACGGCCCGGTCCCCTGCGGCTCGAATACGGCGAACCAGTTTGACCGGGTGCTTACCGACGTCCTCACGCCTCTCGGTGTGACGGAGGCACAGGTTCAAGCGGTATGGCTCAAGGAGGCAAATGGAGGGCCGGGCGTTTCCGGATGCGGCAGTGGGGGGGACCAACCCTGCAACACCCTGAGTGATCTTGCCGGGTCGAGTTGCTCCGCCGCGGCCACCCCCGCCTGGACAATTACGGTGGAAGCCTGCCGTTACGAGAATCAAATGGGGGAGATTATTCGCGCCGCCAAAACTCGCTGGCCCAATCTCAAAGTTGCTTTCCTCACCAGCCGAATCTATGGGGGTTATGCCACTGTGGACGTTAATCCTGAGCCCTACGCGTACGAATATGGATACTCCGTGCAGTGGTTCATTCAAGCGCAGATCAATCAGATACAGAGCGGAACTATCGATCCGGTCGCAGGAGATTTGAGCTATAAAGATGGGACAGCTCCATGGCTTGCGTGGGGGCCTTACATTTGGGCGAATGGCACGACGCCCCGTTCCGATGGACTACTGTGGTGCAACAACCAGACAAGCGCGCCCTGTTACGGCGAAGAAGATTTCCAGAATGACGGTACCCATCCCGATACCCTGGGACAGGAGAAGGTGGCATACGGCATTAATACCGTTACGACGAATCCGGGACAGACCGCCAGCACGTCGAGCCCGACGCAAAACCTACTGTACTTCTTTCTGAATTCGCCTTACACCAAGGCCTGGTTTGCTGCCGCGCCGTGAAGGCAGGGATTTCCCCTCAAGCCATTGCAGATGCGTCCGAAGTCTTCCGTGAAGGAGTAGTGCCGCTCCACACTCCTCCGCGCCGACAACGATCGATTTCAGGAGGGTAAGTGAAGTATGTTGCTCCGGGTCTGTTGATTTGTGTACTCCTCATCCCCCGACTGGCGATTCCCCGGGGATTGGATCCTCCGACCAGAGAAGGTTTCTCGGCTACGCCTTTAACAGACCTGGGCACCAGGACTTACAAGGGTTTCGAGGGCGGGCTCTACCCCCATGGCAGCAATTCCGTGCCGGTTGATCATGCGGCTGCCGGCCTCAAACTCGCGCGTGAGGTTCAGCCGCTTGATGCCACCGGCAAACCGGATCCGAAGGGGAAGATTGTCATAACCTCCATCGGCATGTCGAACTCGATGGACGAGTTTGGCATGTTCTTAAGAATTGCACGCGGTAGTCCGAAGGTGGACAGAGACCATGTCTCGGTCGTCAACGGAGCATTCGGAGGAATCACCGCCTGCTATTACCTCTCGGCCTCAGGATCTCCCCCTTGCAGCCAGCACACCGGCAATGTTTTTAACCGGATACGGGACGAGAGACTGACCCCTGCAGGGGTGTCGGAACAGCAGGTTCAGGTCGTTTGGATCCTTCAGGCCAACGGGGGACCAGGGGTGAGAGGATGTGGCCGCAACCGATTTGAGGCGTGCCGTCCTCTCTGCAATCCCAAGACTCCGGGTTGCATAAACGATCCACTGGAAACCGAAGCCCTGCGGCACGAGGCACAGCTTGGGGAAACTCTCCGCGTGGCAAAGGTACGCTGGCCTAACCTGAAGCTCGCATTTCTCTCAAGCCGGATCTACGCAGGGTACGCCAAAGTTCCCATCAGCCCAGAGCCCTTTGCCTTTGAGTATGGCTTTTCTGCAAAATGGATAATTCAGGCGCAGATCAGCCAAGTGAAGGCTAATACGGTCGATCCCGTAGCGGGGAACCTGGACTACCGCACTGGAATCGTTCCCTGGGTTGCCTGGGGTCCTTACCTTTGGGCCGACGGAACCACGCCGCGCTCCGATGGCCTGGCATGGTGTAATGGCGAGCAAATGGAACCCTGCCATGGCGAAACCGATTTCCAAGCCGACGGAACCCATCCTAATGTGCGGGGAATGAAAAAAGTAGCCGATAGCCTTATGGAGTTTTTTCTCCAATCCCCCTTCACGTCGCCTTGGTTTGATGCTGCCGGTAGGACAAAAGGCACATCCAAGGGCCACCGCGAATCCGAATGATCCGGGGATGTATTTCCGAAGCGTGGGCATGGGACCTTCTAGTGTGCAAGACCCTGCACACTAAGGGCAAGAACAATCCCTGAGTGGGCAGAATGGGGAATTAGGTTCGGAGGGGAAGTCCGCACTATTCTGATCCAATTAAAGTTACAGGCTGGCGGTTTGGCGCGAAATTTGCTGAGATATATCATAAATGGGGCAATCGGTTTTCAGGAGGATATGTGAAGAGGGTTTCCCAGGTAGTCGCGCTGTGTTTATTGTTGGCACCCGCTTGGTGCTTGGCTGATACATTGCAGGTCCCCTTTACAGGGGGGACCGTGCTGGGCCCATCTGATTCGTCTGGCACAATGGGGATCTCCGGAGCTACGGTAGACTCCATTTCGATTGATAGTGTGGCTTTAGCCGCGGCGGGATCGGTGAGCATATCCCTTTCCGGTTTCGTGCCGACGATCGCGGGAAAGACCATTACCACTGGTGACGGGGTTTTTGATGCCGGGTCAGTAGCGCTGAACTGTACGAATTGTGACGGGTATTCGGGCTTGGCATTTACCGGAAACCTGGCAGGTTTGGACTGGACCGTTTCAAAGAGCGGCCAAAATGGCACGCTTGGCGGTTCCCTTACCGGTTCGTTTTCGCCAGGCTTCGCGGCGATCCTGGGGACAGTAACGGGCGGCACAATCGGCGACACCATTACTGTCTACATTAATGATCGTATCAACGGTCCGGGTGATATGACCGTGGACTATAGGCCGAACCCTAATGTCAGTCATCTGCCCGTGCCGGAAGCGCCGACGCTACCCCTGCTTGGCGCCGGCATGGCCGGACTCCTTGGCTTAGCGGGTTTACGCCGCGCGGGCTTTTGAGTCATGTCGATTTTTCCGGTAAGATAAAGAAAGCTCACCGGCAAGTGGGCGCCGGTATGAGGCCGAGGGAGTACCGCAGAGCCCGCGGTTACTCCGGCTCAGATTATTCAGGCACAGGGTTGTTGCTAGCCGGAGCATGCCTCAAGCTTGATTCACTCAATTCCCTGCTCCTATCTCCCAAACCGACATGCCACGGACAGATTTGACGCGACGCCCTGAGTGATTTGCGGGCGTCTTTCCTCTGCCGGACCAGCCATTTCCCCCAAAAAGGAGACCAATTTAAATGTCAAATGTTGACGTAGATGTAGCCATTGTTGGAGGTGGACCCGCGGGTTCGTCCACCGCAGCTTATCTCGCCAAGGCAGGTTTGAAGTGTGCCGTCTTTGAGCGCGAACTGTTTCCCCGCCTTCACGTAGGTGAGTCCCTGGTTCCTGCCACCACCCGAGTCCTACGTGACATCGGTTTTCTCGATCAGATGGACCAGTGCGGTTTTGTGCGCAAGTTCGGCGCCGTTTGGACTTCCGAGACGAGCACCCTGCCCTACATGCACGGCTTTGAGGACGCGGATTTTGACGGCCAGGCCGACATTCGCTTCGAAGAGCGTGAGCAACCGGGCGTAAACCAAAGGCATACGTGGCACGTGGACCGCGGCAAGTTTGACTTACTCATGCTTCAACACGCACAGAAGTTGGGCGCAACCGTCTACGAGGGAGTCAAGATCGGCGACATCGATTTCTCTGATGCGGCCCAGCCGCGGGTTCGGTTCAGCCTGGGCAACAAGGACATCAGCCTGAGCGCTAAGGTGGTGGTCGACGCCTCCGGCCGCCAGACCTTGCTGGGGAACCAATTGAAGTTGAAGAAGAACGATGCCATCTTTAACCAGTATGCACTTCACACCTGGTTTGATGGCTACGATCGGATGACGTTGGCAAAGTCAAAAGATCTGGAGTCTTACATCTACATCCACTTCCTCCCTGTTACCAACACCTGGATCTGGCAGATTCCGATTACCGAGACCGTGACGAGCATCGGAGTCGTCACGCAAAAGAGAAATTTCGAGAAATCCCGCGAGTCTCGCGAGAATTTCTTCTGGAATTGCGTCCGCACCCGGCCGGAGCTATACGATGCATTGAAAAAATCCGTCCAGATGCGTCCCCTTAAGGAAGAAGGCGACTACAGCTACGGGATGAGCGAGATCTGCGGTGACGGGTTTGTCATGGTCGGCGATGCAGCTCGCTTTGTTGATCCGATTTTCTCCAGCGGGGTGAGCATAGCGATGACCAGCGCAAAGCTGGCGGCGAATGCGATCGTGAAGGCTGCCGAAACCGGTGATTTTAGCCAGCAGAGCTTTGAAACATACCGCTCCACCATGCGGCGGGGGACCAACAACTGGTATGAGTTCATCAACCTCTACTACCGCCTGAACATTCTCTTTACCTATTTCCTCAGCCAGAAGAAATACCGCTTGGATGTCCTCAAGCTCCTGCAGGGAGACATGTATGACGACGAAAAGCCGCCGGTGCTTAACGAAATGCGCAGAATTGTTACTCAGGTGGAGGAACGCGAGAGCCATCCGTGGCACAAACATCTGGGGAACTTGACTGGCGACGCCTTCCGGGCCGCCTTTTGATGGCTGACGTTGAAGTGTTGGAGTCGTACAATTAACCCATACAAATCCTAGGAGGAACCGAATCGAAATGTCCGATCATCTTAACCCACCCCATGGCGGCGAACTGGTCAACCTGCAGGCGGCACCCGGCCGGTGTTCTGAATTGCAAGACGCATCCCGCGAGTGGCCGTCTTGGGATTTGTCTCCTCGCCAGTATTGCGACCTGGAACTGCTTCTAAACGGCGGGTTTTCCCCCCTGCGCGGATTCATGTCGCGCGCCGACTATGAGAGTGTGTGCTGCAATCTGCGCCTCAAGAACGGTCTCCTGTGGCCCATCCCCATTGTTCTGGACGTGACGGAGGAATTCGCCAAATCCGTTGGTCCGGGCCGTACGATTGCTTTACGCGACGCCGAAGGCGTTATGCTGGCCGCACTCCATGTGGACGAAGTCTGGCAACCGGACCGGATGACGGAGGCAGAGACCGTCTACGGAACTACCAGCGCCCATCACCCCGGCGTGGAACACCTGCTCCAGCGGACGAACCCCTGGTACGTTGGTGGCCGGCTGGAAGGTATTCAACCTCCCATGCACTACGACTTTCGTTCGCTGCGTTACGGCCCGGCGGAGTTGAGGGCAGAGTTCGTGCGGCTGGGATGGCGCCGCATTGTAGCGTTCCAGACGCGCAATCCCATGCACCGAGCTCACCAGGAACTTACCTTTCGCGCCGCCAAGCAGGTCGAGGCGAACCTGCTCATTCACCCCTCGGTGGGCATGACAAAGCCCGGCGACGTGGAGTATTACGTTCGGGTGCGATGCTACCAGGAGTTGCTCGCGAAATATCCCAAGGACACGGTCCGACTTTCGTTACTGCCCTTGGCTATGCGCATGGGGGGACCGCGGGAGGCGATCTGGCACGCCATCATCCGAAAGAACCATGGCTGCAGCCACTTCATCGTGGGGCGCGACCACGCCGGGCCGGGGAATGACAAGGATGGAAAGCCTTTCTATGGCCCTTACGCGGCCCAGGACGCACTGCGGCAGCATCAGGACGAGATCGGCGTGACGATGGTTCCGTTCAGCATGATGGTCTACCTGGCAGACCAGGACACCTATGTTCCGGACAACGAGGTACCCGAAGGCGCGAGGACTTTGAATATTTCGGGCACCGATCTGCGTCGCCGCCTTTCGGAGGGCCGGGATATACCTTCGTGGTTTACCTTCCCGGAGGTGGCCCGCGAGCTACAGCGCAGCTATCCGCCTCGCGACCGCCAGGGATTCACCGTGTTTTTCACCGGCCTCTCAGGATCGGGTAAGTCCACTATTGCCAATGTGTTGCGGGTGAAATTCCTGGAGATGGGCGGCCGCCCCGTAACGCTGCTGGATGGCGACGTTGTGCGCAAGCACCTTTCTTCCGAGCTGGGATTTTCCCGCGAACACCGCGACATCAACATCCGCCGGATTGGATACGTTGCCTCTGAAATCACCAAGAACGGCGGGATTGCGATTTGTGCTCCGATCGCGCCGTACGACGCAATCCGCAAGGAAGTTCGAAAAATGATTGCCCCATTGGGGGGATTTATCCTCGTGCACCTCGCGACATCTCTCGAGGTTTGCGAGTCGCGTGACCGCAAAGGTTTGTATGCCAAAGCCCGCGCGGGACTGGTGAAGCAGTTCACGGGGATATCCGACCCTTATGAGTCCCCTGGCGACGCCGAGGTGGTGATTGACACTACCGATCTCACACCGGAAGAGGCTGCCCACGAAGTGTTCCTGCACCTCGAAAAAGAGGGGTTCATTTGATGGGAAGAACTGATCCGCAGCCTATACTGGTGCGCATCCGCGAGGCGCTGGAAGCAGCGGGCGCGACCCTTGAAGCATTCGTTCCAGGGGCCGTCGCTTCGTCCGAGAAATCCTCAGGCCGAGGTCCCGTGACCGAGGCGGACCACGCCGTGAATCGCGTACTCGCCGACATGCTGCTTCGTGACGGAGAGGGATGGCTTTCAGAAGAGAGTGTGGATGATCTCCAGCGCTTAGAGAGGACCCACCTTTGGATCGTGGACCCTCTCGACGGAACCCTGGAGTTCATCTCTGGAATCCCCGAATGGTGTGTTTCAATCGGGTGGATTGAACATGGCCGTGCCGTGGCCGGGGGTATTTACAACCCGGTGACCCGAGAACTGTTTCTGGGCTCGCTCACTACTGGAATGACTTACAACGGACGACCCGTCCAGGCGAGTGGGAGAAACCACCTCACTGGCGCCTTGGTGCTCGCCAGCCGAAGCGAGACGAAGCGTGGAGAGTGGAACGATTTTCAGAATGCCCCCTTCGTGGTTCGACCGACCGGTTCCGTCGCCTACAAACTGGCGTTGGTGGCGGCAGGATTAGCAGACGCTACCTGGACCCTCTCTCCCAAGAATGAATGGGACGTTGCCGCAGGTGTGGCCCTCATCGAGTCGGCAGGGGGGTTTGTTCGAAATCTGGAGAATTCTCCTCTTACCTTCAACCGTGAAAGTTCGCTTCTTTCCGGCCTCATCGCCGGTGGCCCAGGTTTGCGGGATGAAATTGGCGACGTTTTGGGTGCGCGCTGCCCCAGCAGGTAGTCCGCGCCGCCCGCAAAAAGAAGGACCTTTCAGGATTTCTCAGAGGTGATCTGGTCCTCGGAGCTCGATCTCACGTGAAAAAGTCCCGACTCGCTGTGGCTTACACACTACTGGTGGGCGTCCCCTTGTCGGCCTTGGTGGCCATACTCCGTGCCGGCACACATCTAGCTGCCCCTATGGCCCTGCGCGGCAACTGGAACGTGCATGCCGATTTAACCCCCTGGCGGAGTGCTCCCTGCAAGACACTCCTGGCCAAGCCCCCGCAATTGCTGTTGAACGTGGCCCAGTCAGGGAACCAACTGGCTATAACCCTCAATGATCCCGAGAAGACTTTCCTAACTGGGACTCTCAGCGGCATCGCTCTAACGGCTGCTCCTTCATTCGAGCGGAAGGACCCCGAGGCCGTACCCGGAACTGACGCCGGGTGCGCGAGCGCCCAGCATTTGAATCTTCAAGCCATCGTAAACCAGCAGGGAAAGCTGCGGTTCTTGACCGGCACCCTTCAATTAGCAGGATGCGCAAGCTGTCCGCCGATCATTTTTACTGCCGCTCGCTGAAATTCAACCGGGCAGAAACCATCGCCATGTCTCCTTCCGTCACACTGATCCTGCAAATAGCGGTAATTATCGCTTCAGCGCGGGTATTTGGCCTGCTATTCCGCTATATCAGGCAACCACAGGTGATTGGTGAAATGGTCGCCGGAATCCTGCTTGGGCCTTCCCTACTCGGTTGGACTGCGCCCAAGCTCTCTGCACTACTGTTTCCTCCGTCCGGCCTGGGGTACCTGAATACGATCAGCCAAGTTGGCATACTTATTTACATGTTTTTGGTGGGTGCGGCGCTTAACCACAAGGAATTGGAGAATTCAGGGCACGCAGCAATCTTGACCAGCCATGTCAGCATCATTGCCCCATTTGTTCTAGGTGCCCTCCTGTCGCTGATGCTCTATCCCCGCCTTTCTGACGACAGCGTGTCGTTCTTGAGTTTTGCGCTATTCATGGGCGCGGCAATGAGCGTCACGGCATTTCCCGTTCTGGCTCGCATTTTGACCGACCGTGCCATGCTGGGGAGCCGTTTGGGGACTCTGGCCATCGCTTGTGCGGCCGTTGACGATATCACGGGCTGGTGCATTCTCGCCTACATAGTCGTTCTCGTTCGTGCCCAAGCGGATGCGAAACCGCTATGGATGACGATCGCCGGGACGATAATCTTCGGACTGCTCATGCTGTATGTGGTCAAGCCGCTGGCCCGAGGATTCTATAGGAGCTATGACCGCCAAGGACGCCTCAGTGAAGGCGTGACGGCTCTGCTTGTACTGTTTGTCCTGGTCTCAGCGCTCATCACCGATTGGCTGGGCATCCATTTGCTCTTTGGCGCTTTTCTGGCCGGAGCCATTATGCCGAAGGATTCCGGCTTTGTACGTCACATCCAGGAGAAATTCGAGTCCGTAACGGTCGTCCTGCTTCTACCACTCTTTTTTGCTTTCACCGGATTACGGATGAACTTGCACAGTTTGAAGGGCGGGGAAATGTGGCTCTGCTGTGCTGCTATTATCATTGTGGCCATCAGCGGCAAATTGGCTGGCTCGATGATTGCGGCGCGCGCCGCCGGGATTCCCTGGCGAGACGCCGCCGGAATCGGCATCTTGATGAATACGCGCGGACTTATGGGGTTCGTGATACTTAATGTTGGACTGGATATCGGGGTCATCACGCCCGTTCTGTTTTCGATGATGGTATTGATGGCTCTGGTTACGACTTTTATGACCACGCCACTGCTGGAATGGGTTTACCCCCAGAGGCTCATTCACGCTGAAATCGCGCAAATAGAAGTTGCGCAGGAGGCGTGAATCTGGTAGCGGGTTCGCTTCGAGGAGATTTTCTATGGCCTTAACCACCAAATCTGCTTCCATGACGAAGAATAACGACACCATCCGGGTGCTCGTTACTGACAACACGGCCATGGGAGCTGAATTGCTCGCCCGGTCATTGAATCGTGATCGCCGCTTTCATGTTCTTGAGCCGGTGATTGGGCCGGACGAGATCACGCGGGCGGTTCGGGAGCATCAGCCCGATGTCGTGATACTGACACACTTGCATGAGGACTCGCCGGCGAGATTCCGAACCGCCCGCGAGTTGCGTGCCTCTTATCCGAATATCCGGCTCGTCGTGATTTTGGACTCTTCCCATCGTCATCTCGTGGTCGAGGCTTTTCGGGCCGGCGCCAAGGGGATTCTCTCTCGCGACGGTTCTATCAAATTATTGGCCAAATGCCTGGAGTGCGTGCATCAGGGCCAAATCTGGGCGACCTGCGCGGAATTGCAGTTCCTCATTGACGCCCTGGTCGAAAGCCCTCCGATTCGCTTGGCCAATTCCAAGGGTGCGTCCCTCTTATCCCCGCAGGAACAGGCGGTGGTCCATTGGATGACGGAGGGGCTATCCAATCGAGAGATCGCCGCACAACTGCGGTTGAGTGAGCACACCGTCAAGAATTACATCTTCAGAATCTTCGACAAGTTGGGAGTATCTAAACGTGTCGAGGTCATTCTCTATGCGCTCAGCAAGAGGGACGAGGGACGTGAGTCCTCCCCCGCGAAAGACGAAGACATGAGTGCAGAGGATCGAATGATGTTTCAATGGTCCCGAGGGCTGGCCGAGCAAGGTTCGGCCATGGCAGGGTTCATGTTGGGACAAATGTACCGCGACGGAAAGGGAGTCAGGCCAGACTATGTTTCTGCCTTTGCCTGGTTCCAGGTCACCAAATTGAGCTCAGAAGACCTTCGTGAAGTAAGCACCCTTGCCTGCGAGCGTCTGAGCAAGAAAATGACTCCCGATGAGATATCCATGGCTCTTACGAGAGTGGTGGAGACGCTCGAGAAGAGCCGGAAATCCCAGGAGCCGACCAAGCCTGGCCACTTCCTGAACGCCCCCAACGATGCGGAGACGTCAGGTCTCCGCAAAGCAGGCGGGGTGTTGGCCAAAGCTGACTGAGGATGATCTCCGTTGTGAACTCCAAGCGGCGAGGTCGTATCTCACTTCGGCCGCGTTGCTGGATGTCCCCCCGCTCTTCCTTCCTCCCACCCGACTGGCAAGTTACCTTTTAGCCCATAGTTCCCTCCCTGAACACCCCAGCTTCCTAAGCCTGCCTGCGTTCCCCTACCCCCAATTCACCCTTGCGGGCTGGTTTGACCAGACCCTTCCTGCGATCATCTGGCTAAAATACTTACCAGGCGATGAACCAGCCATTTCCCCTGCCGGAACTCATCGCACACATTGAGTATCCAGGAGTACACCAGGATCTGTCCCAAAACCCAGGTTATCTTTCTTCCCATGAACACGCGATGGCCGAGATGCTGCAAGGGTGACTCGGGGTAGGCGCGGGAAACCAGATGGCTCGCCAACCCTAGCACAATTCCGGCCAGTACATCAGTTGGGTAGTGTCCTCCTACGTAAATCCGCGGAAGGCCCACCAGGACAATCACTCCCGCCCCCAGGAGCCACGCAGTTACGTGGTCGAGGGCAAACACGCCGAGCGCGATGGTGGTGTACAAGGCTGTCGAGTAACTGGGGAAGGAATTCGTGTCAACGGCAGTATACACTTCGCGGGGATAGTGTCTCGCCAGCACCGGGTTGCTTCCAGGAGGTACGTGCGTGATGAGATGGGAAGTCGCCAGCATGAGAGGGATAGCGACCAAGGTAGCCAAAATAATCCGCAAAACACGGCCTTGCACTTCCCCCCCGCCTTCCCGATTCCCCCGAATCCAGTAAATGAAGAGGGCTGCCCCATACCAATAGCCGCCCAGCAGGTTGTGGGCAATGCCTTCCACGATGGCGGCATCGAACGCCCGGCTCTTGCCGATTAAAGCTGTTAAGTGCAGGTTGAACCATAGGTCAAATGTCGTAGGGGCCACACTATCTCCTGGACCGAATTGTCAAGAAAACTCCCACCCTGTCGGCCAGCTTACACTACCCTACTTGCCGGTGCCGGTCAGTTGTGAAGACTGTGGGCTGTTCCCGGCGCTATCGCTGACACTCAGACTTCCAGTTCTGGTGCCGGTCTCAGTCGGCTTGAACACCACGTCGATGGAGCAACTCCCCTTGGCCGCCAAGGTTGTGGTGCACGTCGTGGAGGAAACGGCAAAGTCGCCGGAGGTCGAGATTACGATGTTATCCAGCGTCGTATTCAGGCTGCTGGAGAGGGTAAAGATCTTGGCGGGGCTGGTGGTGCCCACTGCTTGGGTGGAATACGCTGCGCTGGCGGGAGTCAGAGATACAGGTACCGTCCCCCTACCGGTCAGCGCGGCTGTCTGGGGGCTATTCGAAGCCGAGTCGGAGACACTTAGAGTCGCATTGTCAGCGCCAATGACAGAGGGGGTAAGGGTAATCGTGATCGTACACTTTTGGTGGGCGGGGATCGAGGTACCGCAGGTGTTGGTCTCAGAATAATCCTGGTTGCCGGGAATGCTCACGCTGATGCTGGTTAAAGCCACGCTCTGATTGTTAGTTAGTGTCAACGTTTTCGCGGCGCTGACGGTGCCCTCCGCCACATTGCCATAGCTGACATTGGCCGGTGAGAGAGTCGCGGGCAGGACGCCTACGCCCGTCAGATTAATGATCTGCGGACTATTGCTGGCGTTTCCGGTGACCGACACTGTTCCGGTCCGCGTCCCTGTCGCGGTGGGAGTAAAGGTGACGGTGATCTTGCACATACCCCGAGGACTGAGGGAGCCGGAGCAGGTGCTCGGTGCGGAGTAGTCGCCGCTGGCGACGACACTGGCGACGGTCAGTGGAGCAGTCCCGGTGTTCGTAAGAGTCACCGGCCTCCCCCCACTGGCGGTGTTGAGCGCTTGATTGCCGAAACTGAGGCTCGTGGGCGAGAGCGAAATCGTGGCTTGAATGCCAGTACCCGTCAGGCTGACGGATTGTACGCTCCCGGCCACGCCGTTGCTGTTATCGGTAACGGTGAGCGAGCCGCTGTTTGTCCCCATGACCGAGGGCGTAAACGTGACGTTGATGATGCAGCTTGAATTGGCGTTGAGACTCGTGCCGCAGCCATTGATTTGACCAAAGGCGCCGCTCGTCGCGATGTTGCTAATGGCCAGCGCCATTCCGCCCGTGTTGCTGAGCGTCACCTGCAGCGCGGCGCTCGTTGAGCCAACCTGCTGGCTGCCGAAGGTCAGACTGGTGGGTGAAACTCCTGCTACAGGCTCTCCGCTCGTTGGATTCACTGTGACGCTGACGGCAGAAGAAGTGGATGGGGCGTCGTTAGCCCCATCGCCGGGGAAGTAAGCAATGACGCTATTGGCGCCCAGGCCAAGCGCTGTGCCCTGAACTACGAGGGTCGCTGTGGAAGGTGGACAAACAAGGTTGGAAGGTGCCGTCCCCGCGCAAGCCTGGGACAGAGGCCCAGTGCCGAGCAGAGTGCCGCTGGTACTTCCCAAGTAGAAGTTGACCGTCCCCACGGCGGGGGGGCCGGCCGCGGAAGTCTCACCCCTGCCGATGGCCGTCACCGTGGCCGTAAGCGTGGTGCTGGCGGTTGTCATGATGGTCGTGGGATTGGCTGAAATGGTCGATGTACTCGGGAAGGACGGCGTCACCGTGTTCCAGCCAACCACCAGATTGGCGATGTTGGGACTTCCCAGACCGGTGGCGGCATCATATCCTTGGCTCGTGGGGTAGGCCGGGCTGTTCGTCGCCGGATGGCTGCCTGCCGCGCTCAAACCATAGGTGACCGTCGAACTCCGATAGCAGTTTAGAACATCCGCCCAAAGGCAGGGTTGGACATTGCCGCTGGTCAGAACGCCGCCCTGCCAAGGGTTGGGAGTGTCGCCTGCGATGTCACGGAAAATGCAGCCGGCGCCCACAGAGGTGCCGATTTGACCCGAACCCGAGCAGGCGGACAGATTGCTGCTGTTGGGGCTGGTGGGCGGGCCGTACTCCAGCGTCGCCAGATTGTACAGAGTGTAGTTGGCGTTTCCTTGCCGCGCGCCCGTTTGCTGGACGACAAGAGCCATCATGCCGTCTATCTGCGGGGCGACAAACGAGGTGCCTCCGGCAGCCAGGTTGTAGGCATTTCCGTCATTGCCCGTGTTTGAATAGTCACAGGTATAGCCCGTATCGGACTGGCAGTACACCAAAGCGTGCCCCCAGAAGCCGTTGGAGGCAAAGAAAGAAAGGTCGGGCTGGTTGCGGAGGGTGGTCGAGGTCTGGTTACCGCTCAAACCAACCCCGTAAACGCTCTGCCAGGTCGGAAGGTTGTTATACGCACTAACGCCCCCGCCGCCCCCCACCGGTTCCACCAAATCATCTGCTGAGGGACCCGCATTTGGACTGTTACATATGGCCTGGGGATTGTAGGTGGTGCCGAAGGTCGCGCTGCCGGTAGATTGCAGGTAGGAGGCAAATAAGGGGCTAGCACAATAGCTCCCCCAGGTAATCTCGGGAATATAGGAGAGTGCCGATGATCCATTAGGAACCGTACTGTCCGTGGTGTTCCAATAGGTGCTATAGCTATGGGCTTGGTAAAAGTCACTGAAATCGGTGCCCCCGGCGGAGATATTGTAAGGCGTATCGGAAATCTCATTGACGGAAAGGTTGTGGATCGCGTAAGGGAGATTCTGATCGCAGGCGAGAGAACCCGAATCGCCGCTCGAGACGACAGGGGTGATTCCTTCCGCGACCTCCTGCTCCCACTCGGTGCGATAGAAGGCAGCGCCACTGGAGCCCCCGTCGATTTCGCACTCACCGTAGCTCAGGCTGGTCGCAACCACCGTTGCGGGAAGGTAGTTGGTGACGTATTGCGCGGCCAGATCAATGCCGTTGGACCCACCACAGGCTACGAAGTCTACGATGGCCTTGGGAGCTGCCGCGCCCGCCCACTCCACATCCAGCAGCGCTTCGCCTTCCTCGCCCGTGGAAGTGACACCGACCGTGGTGCAGCCGTGACCAGGCCCGATCATCCAGTTGACGCCGCCGTCGGTCAAATCGGGCTTCGCGGGGTAGGCGGGCAAGCCGAATTGTTGTCGGAAGTTGGTGACGTCGGAGGTATGCGCAACGTTGGTCTCCTCCAGAACGGCGATGGTTACTCCGTGGCCATCTATTTTGGGCGTGGCGCTCAAGAGGGGGTTTTCGTTGTAGATCGTGTAGAAATCCTGAGGGCTGATGAAGAAATACTGCCCGCCGCCATAAGTAAAGGTGAGCTCGGGAACGGATGGGGGGCCGGAGATCTTTTCCCATTCCCCTGTTTTCATGTTGTGCCTGGCCACCCCGGCATCCTGCTTGAGCGGCCTGAGCCGGAAATCGTTCAGAGAACGGAAACCTGCAATCAACGGGGCCAGCGCCGCGGGGACCTGTGGCTCGCTGTTGTTTGAGTAGTGCGGTTCACCGTTCACCAGGTATTGATGAATCTCGGTATGGAAAGCCTCGCGCACCTGCCCCGCGTCGCCCGAGAAGATCAGGAGGTTCCGCCCAGGCACGACCTCCTCAATCGTGAATCCGTGCGACTCCATCCATGTGGTGATTGTGGAAAGGTCGGAATCGGAGGCGCCAAACCGCGTGCCGAATTGTTCCGGAGTCACCCATTGGTGGTAGGAGGGCGACCGCCGGTTGTGCAGGTTGTCGATGAGCGCCGTGAGTGCCTGTTGCTGCTCGGGGGTGCGATTGAGCAGCATGATGATGTTCGACATCGGCATGCTGTCAACAATCCTACCCTGGTCATTCTCCGCTCGCGCCCCAGGGTGCACCTGCCCATGCAGGGTTACTAGCTGGGTTTCATCCACCGGCACCGTGACGAGGTTTCGCGGAGTCTGGGCCTGGGAGTTCAGGCCGCCCACCGCCACCATCATAATGAGGGCGCCGAGATTCGACGGCATTGCGAAAGTCCGAAGGGTCATGGCTGTTTAGCTCCGAGACAAGATTATCCCCCGCAACAATCACCCGGATTCTCCATTTCGTTGCTAACAAAGAATCGGGAAGCAATGTGATAATCCGTCGGGCGCGCGGGTTATCAGCATCGCGCATCCCGAATAGGTCTTTGCGTCGACCTCAAGATCTAATCAAAGTTCTCTGGATTGTTTGTACCCAAACCTATTATACACGGAATCGGCAGGAGCTAAACCACCCTGGCGCCCTGGTTACAAACTGCCCGACAGTGGAAATGGTTCCCGCGGCCACGTTGCCGCCATCTTTCAGCAGGCGTGGAAGAGCGCACCGATCACGTCTTCGACACCTCGATCAACCATGTTTTCAGGCCAAGGAATCACGATTAGGCGAGTTTATAGGGTCGCGACGGGTTGCAAGAATGGACGCTGTGGCCCGATGCGTTAGAAGGCCGACCCCGGCGCCTTGGTTTCAATGGCGCCAGAATCTATGGCCAAATCCCATTGTGATTCGTAGTCCTGGGTTGAGGAGGGCAATCGCAATTTCACCCGGGGGTTAGGTTTATCGAGACGCTCCTCCTGAAGGGGTCAACGTGGGCCGGCAACCAATCTCTAACCGTGCGGTCAGTTCCCCGCCTCCCCGCCCCCCTGCAGTTTTATTTGTTGGCCAGAAACCAACTCTGGGTAAACTCCGAGGTACTGAAGAAATTCCACATTTGTTCCGCCACCTTCGCTGCACCCACGCTATTTGGATGAAGCAAGTCGGTCTGGTAGTCGTCCTCGATGGCATCGCAAGGGCGGGCGGGGCTCAGCAAGCCGGCACACCAGTAAACTCCGTTGTACTTATTGGGAACTTCCCCGTTAGACCAAATGTACGGTCCCCATGCCATCCAAGGGGCAACGGTGTAGGCAAGGTTCCCGGCAACCCGGTCGACCGAGCCACCCTGGTCTGCCTGTACGATCTGGGCATTAATGG
>DATJVT010000509.1:0-17518 GCA_035501695.1 Terriglobia bacterium
TAACGCAAGTCGGAGCCGCCGATGACCTGGTCGTGCATCTCAATCAACACGTCCGGGTAGCTGGCATGGACCAGGGACGCCAGCCGGTTCGTCGCCTGCGCGTGCTCCTCGCGTCCGGAAGGCACGGGATGGCCGTGGCGCGGATCCCAACACTCGGCGGCGTATTCCGTGCCGTCGAACATGAAGAAGGTGGCGCCACCGCGCGCCAGGGCCAGAAGCCGGGAAAGCGTTTCGTCCACGTATTGCCGGGAAGCGCCGCACATGGACATCTTGACACGCGAGCCGTCGGGGTTCATGCGGTCGATCTCGCGGGAATAGGTGGACGGATCGCACCACCCGGAAAGCGGCGTGTGGAGGGATAGCTTAAGCCCGTAATCCCGGCGCAACATGGCCGTGAAATCCTGCAATTTTCCCAAACGCGGTTCGTCCCAGATCTTGGAAGCAAAGCCCGTGTCCCATCCCGGGTCGAGATAGAGCGCCTGGCAGCCGATGTCGCGGGCTTTCGCCGCCTCTTCCTTCATGCTCTCCAGCGTGTAGTATTTTTTCCGGTTCTCGGGTTGGTCCATTCCCCCTTCCGGCAGCCACCAGAGCTTATTGTCATAGAGCTCGTTCCAATGCACGGGCGGATCAAAACCGGGCGGGCAAGCGTGTCCGCGAGATTCCATCTCGGCGCGGAAAGCATAAAAACCTTCGTTGAGCCCGCCCGCGAAGGCGGTAAGACGCGTCACTCCAAAGCGATGCGTGGCCTGGGGGGCAAGCCACGCGCCTTTTTCCGGGTCTCCCCGGAAGATGCCATAGCCGCCCCAGCGAAGACCGATGCGCTCCCCGCTCAGAGGGACTCGGTCAAACAAAGCCCATTCCATGCCTTCCTGGCTGTATTTGCTGATCAGGAACCCGCGGCGGCCGTCCGTCAGCACCCAGCCCTCCGACGCATATTGCGAGTAGAGGGTCTCAACAACTCCCACTTCGTAAATCCTCGAGGTGACGACATGGCCGGAGTGCGAAATCTGGTTGCGCGCCCTCAGGAGTGAGCGGCGCCTCTCCGTAAGTACCTGGAGGAGTGAGTAATCCGCATACTGGCTGCGGTTGCCGGTGGGTTCGCGGCGGTAAGGAACGGCGGTGAACCGGAAGTCTTTCAGGCCGGACTCCAACGTATTCCCGGCCACCTTCACGGGAAGCACGAACCCACACCGCCCCTCCTGCAAAGCAACAGGGTGATTGCTCCGGTTGGTAAGCTCGATCTCCTCTTCCAGCCAGGCTTGGTCAGCCGGAAGACGAAACCGCTGCCGGATCTCGACGCCATTGTCGAACTGCCCTGCCAGGCTTACGAGCGTAGTGTTCCCCCCCTGAGAGGAGGATGCTTCCCCAAAAACCGGAATTCCCAGGGAATAACTGTAATCCGCGTCTGCGAGAAAGAGGTTCGAAGGCGCATGGAGCAACTCCACCTTCAAGCCCTGGCCCGCTGTCAGGTGCATGTGGAAGTGCGGATTCTCCAGCTTGATTTGTTTGGGTTCCCCGGGCGGGTTCTGAGCGGACCGCGGGGCTGGCTCAGCGGCAAGGCCGCCGCGAACAACGGAGGTCAGCGGCAGGAGCGCTGCAGTTTTCAAAAAAGCTTGCCGGGTCATGGGCAAGCAAGACTTGCCTGGTTCATCCATCTTTCCCTCCCGTAAGCCCAATACGATGCCAGTTGGAGAAGCCGATACTGCTTTATAACCTGCCCGCGGCGTGGCAGGCAAGCGGGACGTTTGACTCGAAGAGGTCGAAATGTCGATGTCGCGAAAAAAATTCAATTTCCGCGCCAATCGGCGTTGATTTCCTCTTGACAAGCTTTCTCATTGGCCGCATGTTACGCGATAACACACCGGTCGACAGCACAGAGCTCTCAAAACCCTCCGCGAGCTGCCCGGCCAGAGGGAGAAAGAACGTTGGAAGGGGGTTTTCTTCACCGTTTATTCTTAATTTATCTGTTCATTTTAGCGGGCGGCGGACTCCTCTGGGGGCAGACCACGGGCACCATTCGAGGCACCGTGGTCGACCCTTCCGGCGCCATTGTTCCCGGGGCGCAGGTTACGGTCACGCTAGCCCAGGCTTACGTCAACCGGTCATCACCGACCAGTGCCGAGGGGGAGTTCGTCTTTCCCGCGCTCCCGGTCGGCCGCTACACCGTGGTGGTGAAGCTCGCGGGGTTTCGCGAGTACCACCAGGCGGACGTGGAGGTCCGAATCGCGCACGTGACCCAGGTGAATGTCAGCCTGGAATTGGGCGCTTTGGCACAGGTGGTGATGGCGGAGGCCCACGCTCCCCTGGTGGAAACCACCAATACGCAGATGGGCGCCGTCGTCTCGGACCGTGAGGTGACGCAGCTTCCCTTGAACGCGCGCGACACCTACCAACTGCTGCAATTACAGCCCGGAGTGCAGTCGCAACTGGGGTCCGACCTGTTTTACGGCAGCGACCGCGCGGGAGTGGTTTCCGTGAACGGAGGCCGGGGGCGGGCCAACAACTACACCGTAAACGGGGGGAACGCCAACGATCAGTTTGCCAACCTTCCCGCCATTCAGCCCTCCCCGGATTCCATTGAGGAATTCCGGGTGATGACCAGCACGTTCGACGCGGAGTTCGGGCGCAATTCCGGGTCCGTGGTGAACGTCGTCACCAAGTCCGGCGGCAATGCAGTGCATGGGAATCTCTACGAGTTTATCCGCAACCAACACCTGAACGCGCGCAACTTCTTTGAAGGCCCGCGGCCGGACTTCAAGCAGAACCAGTTTGGCGGCACACTGGGCGGCCCCCTCAAGCGAGACCAGTCTTTCTACTTTCTTTCGTATGAAGGCCGGCGCATTCACCAGGGAATTCCCTCCGCCACCGTGGCGGTGCCCTCCGCCGCCGAGCGGGAGGGCGATTTTTCCTCCGGGCAGCAGTTCAACGGCGTGCTGACGGATGACTATCTCGCCCAGGCGCTCAGTGCGCGCCCCGGCTGCGCCGCGGTCGTGCCGGGGAGCCTGATCTCTTCAGGGACGAATTACGCTTCGCTCTTCCCCGGCAACATCATCCCCCCGGCGTGCTTTGATCCCACGGCGAACGATTTGATGAATCAGTTCGTTCCCCTCCCCAATCATGGCGCGTATCTTTTTCAGGCCTCGCCCCTGGAAATCAATCGCGCCGACCAGGGTACCATCCGCATCGACCACAAGCTGACCGACCACCAGCAGTTCAATGCCTACTACTACTTCACAGACGATTATCTCGAAAAGCCGTTCGCCAAGTTTGAGGCCGGTGGGGCGACTCTTCCCGGTTTTGGCGATCTGACCAACGAGCGCTTTCAACAGCTCAATTTGACTCACACCTGGGTTTCCGGCGCCACAACGGTGAATGAATTCCGTTTCTCGTTCTTCCGCGAGGGTCAGGAAAGGTTCCTCCACCCGCAGCGGACGAACCTGGTGCAGAATTCCTGCGTCAGCGTTCCCGCCAGCCAGTGTTTCAGCGATCCAAACAACCCCCGAATGGGCATTACTCCGGGCCTCGGCCGCGACCACGAGGGCGTGCCCTTCGTCTCCGTTTCCGGGGGCTTTTCACTCGGGAACAATTTAGAGGGGGAACTGCCGCAATTCGGCAATACCTTCCAGGCAACAGACAACCTCAGCAAGGTCAAGGGGACTCACAACCTGAAGTTTGGAGTAGACCTCAGCCGTCAGCAGTTTGACCAGACCCTCTATTTCTCCTCGAACGGAAATGAGAATTTTTTCGGCGGCGGGCCCAATGACGTGGGTTACGCGAACCTCGACGGATCTTCCAATCTCTTCCCCAATTACCTGCTGGGGCTTCCCGACAACTACCTGCAGGGATCAGCCCAGCGCGAATACGTGCGCGCCACGGCGCTATATCTCTATGCACAGGATAGCTGGAAGCTGAAGAGCAATGTCACGCTGAATTATGGTCTGCGCTGGGAACTGAATACCCCCATGGCGGACGTCGGGGGGCGCACGCAGACCTTCCGGCCCGGCCAGAATTCCATCGTCTTTCCCTGCCAGCTGAGCGCGAGCAATCCGCTGGCAGGGATCTTTGGCGGCAACGACTGTGGCCCGGGGAGCGCGGGAGAATCCGTCTTCCCGCAGGGATTGGTGATGCAGGGAGACGCGGGAATCCCGCCCGGGTTGACCCAAACTTACTATCGCTCCTTCGCGCCTCGCATTGGCCTGGCGTGGAGTCCCGGTTGGACCAGCGGTTGGGCCAGGAAACTGACAGGCGGCCCGGACAAAACCAGCATTCGCATGGGCTGGGGGCTCTTCTACAATCCTATCGAGCAACTGGTGTTGGAACAATTCAGCGGCCAGCCGCCCTTCGGGGGTAGCACCAGCCTTTCGAACCCCATGTTCAATACCCCCTTCATGGACCAGGAAGGGACGCTCAATCCCAACCCCTTTACCGGGATTCTGAACCCCCAGCGTGGGCAGCCGGTGGATTTTTCCCTGTTCCGGCCGATCCAGCTTTACGGCCAATTTCAACCTAACCTGCGGTCGCAATACTCCGCCCAGTACAACTTCAACCTGCAACGCCAGGTAACGCCCACGTTGGTGGTGCAGGTTGCTTACGTGGGTTCCCAGGGACATCGGCTGCTAGCTACACATGACTTGAATTATTCCAACCCCCAGACCTGCCTCGATCTGCATCAAATCGCCAGCCTCACAGGCTTGAGCAGCGTGGATTGCGGTCCCTTTACAGAAGATAGCTCCTACTTCATCCCGGCAGGAACGATTCCCGCGGGCGTGACTTTGCACTTGCCTTATGGCCCGACACCTTCCATCTCCGGTCCCAACCCCACTGATATTACCCTGGTGGGCCTGCGAAAATACTCCTCTCCTTTCTGTCAGCCGACAACAGGAGCAGGGTGTCCCCCGGACGGGATTCCTGTTTTCTCCAGTGTCTTCGCCGAAGACACCATCGCTAATTCAAATTACAATTCCTTGCAGGTGCAGGCAGAAAAGCGCCTTTCGCGAGGGATTCAATTTCAGGCCTCCTACACCTTTGGCAAATCGTTCGACCAGGCCTCCAGCTTTGAGAACGTCCTCAACCCGCTGGACATCCGGCAGAGCTGGGCACTGTCGCTCTTCGACGCGCGCAGCCGTCTGGTGCTCAGCTACCTGTGGGAGATCCCGAGTCCCGTTAAACATGGCTGGACGGGAAAGGTCATCGATGGTTGGGCGGTCTCCGGCATCACAACGTTTCAATCCGGGTTCCCCATTCGCATTACTTCTTCGGATGATTTGGAGCTGATGAGCAGCTACGATTTCGAATACCCGGGCGAACCCGACATCGCCAGTCCGTTCCGGACAATGAACCCGCGCGGGCCCAACAATCTCTACTTCAGCCCATCGTTATTTCAAGCCCAGGCCCTGGGAACCATCGGAAGCGCCCCGCGCTCGGTGTGTTGCGGACCGGGAATCAACAATTTCGACGTAAGCGTCCAGAAGAACACCCCGATTACGGAAAAGATCCACTTGGAATTCCGAGGGGAGTTCTTCAATCTTCTCAACCACGCCCAATTCATGGCCCCGGACGGAAATATTTCAGACGGTGGGGACTTCGGACGTGTCATGCAGGCACGCGACCCCCGTTTGGTCCAATTTGCCCTCAAGCTGTATTTTTAGATGAACCAGGCAGCAACCCTGCGCCGAGTGTGGTAGAGTACGCGCGTTTTTGGTAAATCGAAATCTGGCTGCGGGATGAGCGCATTGAGATGAAGCTCGGGATTAGCTCTTACACTTACCAGTGGGCAGTCGGCCTACCTGATGCCATCCCCAGCCACCCCCTTCTTCCCTTGCAACTTCTGGAGAAAGCCCGGGACCTGGGTGTGGGCCTGGTGCAATACGGGGCGAATATGCCCCTCGACCAACTCCCCAAGGAGAAACTAGATGAGATATTGCAGCACGCAAGTACGTGGGGAATCGACCTGGAAATGGGAACATTGGGGGTTGAGCCCCAGCACTTACGGGAGCAGTTACGCTTCGCCAAGCGCATCGGGGCAATTCTGTTGAAGACCACGCTGGGACGTCCCGACGGCAGTATTCCGTTGCGGACTCAGATTGAGCAGTCGTTACGCGCAGTCCTGAATGAGTTGGCGGACGGGGAAATTCGTCTGGCCATCGACAACAGCCGCGTCCCGGCGCGCGAGCTCAATGAAATCCTCGAATGCCTTCATAATCCCTGCCTGGGAGCAGGACTCGACACGGTTCATCCGTTGGCGCTCCCCGAGGGGTGGCAGCTTTCCATCCGCGTCCTTGCCCACCGCACCATGAGCCTCCACATCAAGGACTTTGTGGTGGAACCGGCGGCCTGGAGAATGGGCTTCTCCGTCAAGGGCTGCCCGGTCGGAAAGGGATTGCTGAATATCCCCTGGCTGGTGGAGTCCTTCGCGCGCCTGCGAATCAATCCTTCCGCCATCGTAGAGACTTGGACTCCGATGCAGCAGACCGTAGAGGAAACCATAGCATTGGAAGATGCGTGGGCCAAACAAGGCGTGGAATTCCTCCGCACCTTCATCCCCGATTGACCTCCCGTGTCATTGACAACTCAGGGTGCCTATGCTAACAACATTCAGGGGAAGGTTGCGTAAGCTCATGGGTGCCGAAGAACTTCAAGCCGCGTGGGAACTCCTCAAGGAAGCCTACCAGTACCAGATGGGGGGCGATTACGATATGGCGGTGGAGCTCTACAAGCGCTCCCTGGACCTGCATCCCACGGCGGAGGCCTTCACCTTCCTGGGCTGGACCTACCGCTATCAGGGCAAAATCGACGATGCCATTGCGGAATGCAAGAAGGCCATCCAGATCGATCCCGAATTTGGCAATCCCTACAATGACATCGGCGCCTATTTGATAGAAAAAGGCGAGTACGACGAGGCGATTCCCTGGCTGGAGCGCTCGCTGCAATCCCGGCGCTACGAATCCTACCATTATCCGCATTACAACCTGGGTCGCGTTTATGCCGCCAAGGAGCTATATGGCAAGGCGCGCTACCACTTCGAGCAGGCTCTGAAACTCTCCCCGGACTACGCCCTGGCGAAAGAAGGGCTGACCAAGGTTCGGCATAAGGTCCAGTAACCAATTCCGCTGTATAATCGAGCCCCGAATCCAATTGCGGAGTCAATCCATGCCTCGAGCCCAGTTGCAATACCTCACGGATGAACTCGAAAGGCTGCGCGAAGAGAAGCTTTACCAGAAGTTGCGCGTCTTGGAAACCGAGCAACTCCCGGTTTCGCGTTTCGACGGCCACCAGGTCATCAATTTATCCTCCAACAATTATCTGGGGCTGGCCACTCACCCGAAACTCCGGAAACGCGCCCTGGAGGCCACGCAAAAATGGGGAGTGGGCTCCGGCGCCGTGCGAACCATCGCCGGCACCATGTCGATCCATATGGAACTGGAGGAGAAGATCGCACGCTTCAAGAACGTGGAAGCCTCGGTGGTCTTCCAATCGGGCTTCACGGCCAACGCCGGAACGGTTTCCGCTATATTGGGGCGCGAAGACGTGATCATCTCCGACGCTCTCAACCACGCTTCCATCATCGACGGTTGCCGGCTTTCACGCGCCGAGATCAAGGTTTTCCCGCACAAGGACGTGGAGACTTGCGAGAAAATACTGAAAGAGCTGGCAGATCGCAAGTGCCACAAGCTGCTTATCACCGACGGCGTGTTTTCCATGGAGGGCGACATCGCGCCGCTACCCGATCTGGTGGAATTGGCGGAGAAATACGGTTGCATCATGATGATCGACGACGCCCATTCCTCGGGAGTGCTGGGGCGCAACGGGCGCGGGACCGTGGACCATTTTGACCTGCATGGCCGCGTGGACATCCAGGTGGGCACCCTCTCCAAGGCTATCGGCGCGCTGGGCGGTTACGTCTGCGCGTCGCGCGACACGATTGACTTCCTCTATCATCGCGCTCGCCCCTTTCTTTTCTCCACCTCCCACCCGCCGTCCGTCGCGGCCACCTGCCTGGCTGCCTTCGAAGTCCTGGAAGAGGAGCCCCTGCTCATTGATCAACTCTGGACGAACACTCGTTTCTTCAAGGAAGGCTTGAAAAAGCTCGGCTTCAACACCGGAATGAGCCAAACCCCCATCACGCCCGTCATCGTGGGTGACGCGGCTTTAGCCCACGAATTCTCGCGCCAACTCTTCGCCGCTGGCGTGTTCGCGCAAGGGATCGGCTTCCCCACTGTGCCGCAAGGCCAGGCGCGAATCCGCACCATCGTCACCGCCACCCACAGCAAAGGGGAATTGACGCGGGCGCTGGAGATTCTTGCTGAAGTAGGAAGGAAACTGAAGATTATCGGGGACTGAACCGGCTTCCAATCCCGTTGGGAATGCGGAGGCAGCCAAAAGATCCCGCATCCTGGTTTTACCCACAGGAAATCTTAACTCAACTCTGATCCGTCAAATCGAGGAACCCATGAGACAAGAAATCCGCCGCGCCAACCGTTGCGCTTTCGCAGTCTTGATATTCTTCTTAACTGTCAGCACGGCCCTATCACAAACCCAACCGGACGCCCTTAAAGGGGGATTCGAGAATCCTCCCGACAGTGCCCGTCCGCGCGTGTGGTGGCACTGGATGAACGGCAATATTTCCAAGGAAGGCATCAAGCTGGACCTGGAGTGGATGCACCGGGTGGGTCTGCGCGGCTTCCAGAATTTCGATGCCGCCCTGGAAACGCCCCAAGTGGTGGATGAGCGCCTGGCATACATGACCCCGGAGTGGAAGGATGCCTTCAAGTACGCGATCGTCCTGGGCGATCAATTAGGAATGGAAATGGCGATTGCCGGCTCGCCCGGTTGGAGCGAGTCGGGCGGTCCCTGGGTCCCGCCGTCACAGGGAATGAAGAAGTATGTTTGGAGCGCGACCCTGCTCGAAGGTGGCAAACCGTTCTTGGGTACTCTGGCGCCTCCCCCGTCTAACACCGGGGCCTTTCAGAATATGGAGATTCTTGACGAGCTTACCTCTACGGAGGGCTCGAAACCCATCCCGCATTTCTACGCCGATGTCGCAGTCATTGGATTCCGCGCCGCAAAGAGCGACGTGCCGCTCGAATCCCTGCAACCCAAACTGACGGCAAGCGCGGGCGCGCCGGACGCCGCCATCCTCAGTGACGGGGACTTGGTCAAAACCACCAAGCTCCCCATTCCCGCGGCGGGCGAAAGCGCCTGGATCCAATACGAATTTACAGAATCCCGGACCATCCGTTCCCTTACGATCGTGACGAAGAGCGTGGGCGAAATTGCCGCCATGGTCGCGGGAATCACGAACCCGGAGATCTCTCTCGCAGCGAGCGATGATGGGCAGACATTCCGGCCGATCCTGACGCTTCCGGACGGCGGGGCTCCCCAGCACACGGTCTCCTTCGCCCCTGTGACGGCCAGGTTTTTCCGCGTCCTTTTCAAGCGCCGCCCGGCCCCACCCTTGCCTCCGTGGGCGGAAGGCCTGGATGCCTCTTCCCTTGGGATCAAGATTGGCAAACCCCCTACCGACTATGAAATTGCCGAACTTGTGCTGCATCCGGGAGCGCGGGTTAACCGTTTCGAAGAAAAGGCTGCCTTCACACCTGTTTCCGATCTCTATGAACTCGCAACACCCTCTGTTACCCCTGACGATGTTGTCGCCAAATCCGATGTCATTGACCTGACTTCGAAGCTCCGCCCTGATGGCACGCTCGCCTGGACCCCACCCGACGGCAGTTGGGTCGTGCTTCGGATCGGCTATTCCCTCCTGGGAATCACCAACCATCCCGCTACGGCCGAAGCCACGGGTCTGGAAGTCGACAAGCTGAATCACACCTTCGTGAAGAACTACATGGAGACCTACCTGGACAGCTATAAGCAAACGGTTGGCGCGGACTACATGGGTAAGCGGGGCATCCGGTGCGTAGTTAACGACAGTTGGGAAGCAGGGTCGCAGAACTGGACGGACGACATGATCGCGCAATTCAAGAAGCGGCGGGGATATGATCCCACCCCCTGGATGCCGGTCCTTGCCGGGTTTGTGGTGGAGAGTGCCGAATCGAGCGACCGTTTCCTGTGGGACTTCCGCAAAACCATTGGAGATTTGATCGCGGACGAGCATTACGGGCAACTGGAGGCCACTCTGCACGAGTGGGGGATGCGTCATTACGGGGAATCCCACGAAAGCGGGCGCGCCTTTGTGGCGGATGGCATGGAAGTGAAGAAGTTCAACGAAGTGCCCATGAGCGCCATGTGGACGCAGACGCCCGGCGTGAACAAAGAGCAATACAATTACAACGCGGACGACCGGGAATCAGCCTCTGTGGCGCATATCTATGGCCAGAACCTGGCCGCAGCAGAGTCTTTAACGGCGGCCGCGGCGCCCTGGGCCTGGTCGCCGGCAACGCTGAAACCGACCGCCGACCAGGAGCTGCTGAACGGCATCAACCGCTTTGTGATTCACGAGTCGGCCCATCAACCCCTTGTGGACAAGAAGCCAGGTCTGACGCTGGGGCCCTTCGGGCAGTGGTTCAACCGCAACGAAACCTGGGCGGAAGAAGCGGGTCCCTGGGTGAATTACCTTGCCCGCAGCAGTTACCTGCTTCAGCAAGGACACTTCGCCGCGGACCTCCTCTACTTTTATGGCGAGGACTCCAATCTCACGGCCATCTTCGAACATAAATCACCGGGCGTGCCCGCCGGCTACGGCTTCGATTACATCAATGCCGACGGCCTGATTCACATGCTCAGCGTCGTCAACGGCAGCATCATTACCAAAAGCGGCATGAGCTACGGCGTATTGGGGCTCGATCCCTACAGCCAGCACATGTCGCTGCCTGTCCTGCGGGCCATTCACAAACTCGTGCAGGATGGCGCCGTCGTGGCCGGTCCGAAACCGACCGACGACCCCAGCCTCGCCGACGACTCCGCGGAATTCCGGA
This sequence comes from Terriglobia bacterium, assembly GCA_035501695.1. GTDB lineage: Bacteria > Acidobacteriota > Terriglobia > UBA7540 > UBA7540 > Bog-366. The sequence goes on from DATJVT010000509.1 coordinate 10,935, forward strand.
AGCTGAACGAAGAACTGTTCGGTGACGGCTCAGGCGTGCATCAGGCGGGCAAAGGCACGGTGTACGCCGGCCAGAATCTCGCGGACGTTTTCAAATCACTTAAAGTGGCCCCGGACTTCGACTACACCAAGCCGGAGAGCGACACGCGCCTTCTCTTCGTCCATCGCAAGCTGGCGGATGGCGATCTCTACTTCGTGGATAACCGCAACGACCGGGACGAAACGGTGGACGCAACCTTTCGCATCACCGGCAAGGTGCCGGAACTCTGGCATCCGGAGACCGGCAGTTCGGAGCCCGCTTCGTACAAAATCGCCGACGGGCGCACCACGGTGCCCCTGCACCTGGAGCCTTGGGGGACGGTTTTCGTGGTGTTCCGCACCACTACCCAAACGGCGTCTCGCACGCTACCTGGAAGAGTCGAAACTCAGATCGCAACAGTGGAAGGACCGTGGAAAGTAAGTTTCCAGCCGGGACGGGGTGCGCCGGCTTCCATCACCTTGGACAAGTTGATTTCTTGGAGTGACAGCGCAGATTCAGGAGTTAAGTACTTCTCTGGGGAAGGCACCTACACCAAGACGCTTCAAGCTTCCTCAGATTGGTTCAAGGACGGAACGAAGCTTTGGATTGACCTGGGCGATGTGAAGAACCTGGCGGAGGTAACGGTGAATGGCAGGGCGCTCGGTCAGGTCTGGCATGCTCCCTATCGGGTGGACGCCACCAACGCCTTGAAACCCGGCGCCAATGAAGTAAGCATCAAGGTCATCAATGCCTGGGTCAACCAGCTGATCGGCGATCAACAACCCGACGCGACGACCAAGTACACCTTTGCAGACGTGAAGCCGTACAAGGCGAACTCGCCCCTGTTGCCTTCGGGCCTTATTGGACCCGTAAAAGTCCTATCTGTTATGTCGCAGTGAGGAATCATCTTATTCTTCCGGCCTTTCGGCTTTGCCAAAGGACTTGAGAAGGACTCGGACCGTTTGCACGGATTCCTTGCTCTCCTCCCCGGTGACCGTGACAATTTCCAGGCTTCCGGTCAGACGGAGGTAATCCGGGTCCTTCTCTTCGTGGCCTTTGCCGCGTTCCACCGTTCCTGCGAACCGGTAATACTTTCCATGAATCCGGTTGGTGCGGAACTCCACGTGGGATTTCTTGCGGGATCCTTCCAGAATGTCGAACGTCAGAAAGTCATCGGATTCCCCTTCCGGCTGCGCGACTTCGATGTATCCCTTGACCTTACCCTCCTCGTCCAGGATCGCCAGCGTATCGTCGGCCGAGAGGAAATGGTATTTCGCTGTCATGTCCTGGACGGGTTCGGCTTCATCTTGAGCTCTAAGAACCCCACCTGCGAAGCCTGCAGCAAGTAGGACCACCAGACAGGCCAAGGGCGTGGCGAGCTCTTTTGCCGGGAAAATGTCTGCTAATACCCTTTCTCTGCCCCCGTGATTCATTCGTCTGACCCTTCCTATTCCCCTCTTACTCCTACGGCCAACCCCACCGCTGTGGTCACGTCGTCCCCTCCAGTTTATTCTGGCCTAAGGGAGACAGCAAGCCAGATGGCCATCGCCGGGAAATTGCATTAGAAGGTGCTCCGGTGTATGGTATCCGCCGGTCGTAAACTGGGTCAGGGGGGTTCGCGTCCATGTCACAACCGAAAACCGGCCGCAGATGGTTTCTGCGCCAGAGCGGAACGGCAGCCATTTCCTGGGGTCTGCCGTTGGCACTGAAACCGTGGAGCTTGCGCGCGCCCCTTTTTGCCGCAGGCAACTCAATCGGTGGGGGACAAGCATCTTCTCCATCATCGCCCCCGACCCCTGACCGAAGCCGGTCCCTCCGTTCCATTAAGGTCGGACAGCCCGTTCCGCTACCCGACAACGGGGGTGATACGTGGGTTGCCGCCTGGGCGGATGACGATAATCTCTACTTGCCCTCTGACGACACGCAAGGCTTCCATCACGCGGCTTCGGCGAATATTGCGTTCAACCGTATCACCGGAAGCGACCCTCTGAAGTTAAGCGGAACCACGGTCAACCCTATGACGGATTATGGCAAGGGTGCGGAGGAGGGGCCGGACGGGTGCACGTGGAAATCAAGTGGCTGCACCGCACTTGACGGAGTTCTCTACTGGGTAGTGGCGCGCCATCGCTACGGCGAGAAGAGTGGCGATCCCTACCGCCGCCAACCCGCCCAAAATGCCAGCATCATCAAAAGCACGGACTTGGGGCGAACCTGGAGCCGATCTGCAAAGGAGAACTACGACCACCCCATGTTCCCGGGCCCGCGCTTTGCCACCCCTTACTTTATTGAGCATGGCCGCAGCCGCACCGGAGTCGACAACTCCGGCCAGTATGTGTACGCCATCTCCAACAACGGTTTCTGGGACTGCGGCGATGACATGATTCTGGGCCGTGTCCTCCGCGCGAAAATTGGCGGCCTGAACGGAGCGGATTGGGAATACTTTACCGGCGGAGACGGAATGCAGATGTCTGCCTGGAGCCGCAAGATGAACGAGGCCAAGCCAGTGGTCCAGCAAACCCGCAAGCTGGGAATGACGGGCGCGGTTTACCTGCCTGCGCACGGCCGTTACCTGATGGCGGGCTGGTATTATCCAGCGGGTGGCGGAAAGATGAAAGACGCCGCCACTCATACGGTCTGGGATTTCTACGAGGCCCCTCGCCCCTGGGGGCCCTGGACGCGCATTGGCTCTTACGACTCCAGTCCGCAAGGATACTATTCACCAGAGATATGTCCAAAATTTCAGACGTGGGATAAGGTATTTGTGTTCACGGCAGGAAACTGGAACAACCCGGATGTCTATCGGCTTACCGTCGTCCCCGTCGAGTTGAGTGTTTGAGGAGGTTCGAACCATGAGTCTGACCAGGCGCCGTTTTCTCCAGGCTTCAGCCTTTACCGGCGCGGGAATCGCCGCGTCCCCGTTGCTCGGGATGGGCGGAGAAGCAGTTCAAGCCAGGGGGAACGAGATTGTCCCGGCTCCAACCGTCGACTGGATGACAAACACTCCGGCCACCATGTACCGTGCTTATCGCTCGAACCGGGCCAAGACAGTTGACGCCACGACGTGGGTGCAAATTGACCTGGGGGTGAAACGGAAGATCGATTCCATCAAGGTCTATCCTGCCAACGAAAAGGGCAAGCCCGGTTTGGACGCGCATTTTGCCGGCGAGGCCTTTCCGGTTCGCTTCAAAATCGAGGCGTCTGACCATCCCGATTCTGCTGCGCCCCGATTGATCGTGGACCACTCAGCGGAGGACTTTGCCAATCCCGAGGGGAAGATTCAGAAATATGAGGCGGCAGGCGCGACGGGACGCTACGTCCGCCTCACGGCTACGAGACTGGCGGACCTTGGCCCGATGGGGATCTACATGGCCCTGGGGAAAATCGAGGTCTATTCCGACGGGGCAGAGGTTGCCACACTGTGTCCCGTCACGGTAGACGGGGAATTTGGCAATGACAGCGACGCGCCGCAAATCACCCGCCCGGCACGACCGGGGGGAGAACTCACTTTCATGGATAACCCCGCCAACGTGACCGACCCCGCCACCTGGAAGCCGCCGGCTCACAAGGCACAGGTGCCACGCGGCGGCGTGACTCTTCAGGGCGGAGTCTTTCAGAAAGCCGTGGAAGACAACCTTCAGTACCTCTTGAACTCCTACTCGGTTGACGACCTCCTGCGCCAGTTCCGGGAGCGCGTGGGGACGGCAAAGCCGCCTGCGCAGCCGAGCGGCGACGTCAAATTCTGGGAAGAGGACCTGGCCGGTTCCAACGCCGGACGCTTCCTGATGGGCGCGGGAAACACCCTGCGTTGGGTCGATCATCCGGAACTGCGGCGGAGAATGCATGCCGTCGTGGATGGCATCGCGCAGTGCCGCCAGCCCAACGGTTACATCATGGCTTACCCTGAAGACACCATCTTCTTCTCGGAACGCGGCGCCTACACCCGCGCCTGGCTGGTGCACGGCCTCATCGAAGCGGGCTACACGGGCAATACCAAGGCTTTTGAATTGCTGCGCGGCTATTCGGACTGGTTCAATCAGTGTCCCTATCTGCCGCAGTTGATGCGCTTCGCCGTGCAAGGCGGCCAGGGAATGATCGCCAACACGCGCATGTACTTTACCCCTGTGGGCAAGCCCGCGGACATTCAGGTGATCCAGCGATATTTCCAGGAGAACTTTTGGATGGAACAACTGGCTGCCCGTGAGGAGCGCGCTGTCTGGCAGTACCCCTACGACCGCCCGCACTGCTACCTGCTCACCAACCTGGAAGCCTACATGGACCTTTATCTCGCCACGGGCGACACGCGCTATCTCCACGGCGTGGAAGGCGCGTGGGAGCTTTATCACGACAAGTGGGAAAACGCCGGAGGGTCCATCGCCATCATCGAGTTCATCGAAAGCCCCCCGGCCTCCTACATGTTGCATGAGAAACTGGGAGAGCTTTGTGGTAATTCCTTCTGGACTTTCTTGAGTCAGCGCCTTTACCTGCTGGACCCGGAAAACGAGAAGTACGTCACGGAAATCGAGAAGTCCATTTACAACGTCGCGATGGCCAATCAGGCGGGTTCCGAGGGCCTGCGCTACCATGCCCTGCTCGACCATCGCAAGGAGAAACCCACGCGCATGAACACCTGCTGCGAGGGCCAGGGGACCCGGCTGATCGCTTCCATCCCGGAACACATCTACGCCCTGGCAGACGATGGTTTGTACGTCAATCTGTTTGAGCCCTCCAGCATTGAGTGGAAGGTGCGCGGCGAAACCCTGCGACTGCAAATGACGACGCGATTCCCCTTTGACCCCGAGGTTCACTTGCAGATCTCGGTGGTCCGGCCGGCGCAGGCGAAGATCCGCGTGCGCGTCCCTTCCTGGGCCGCGCGCCAGATGGCCGTGCAGGTGAACGGCCAGCCAGCGGGCAGCGGCCGTCCAGGCAAATACGTGACTCTAGAACGGTCGTGGTCCCAAGGCGATTCAATTCAGTTCACCCTTCCCGCCGGCCTGGTTGTGGAACGTTATAGGGGCGCCGATCAAATTCCCGAGCATGCACGCTTCGCCGTAAGCTACGGGCCAATTCTCCTCGCCGCCGCCGGCGCTCCGGAAATCAGGTTGCGGGTCGGAAACCTGAAACGCCCTGAGGATTTACTGAGCTATTTGAAACCGAAGCCCGGCCAGCCGCTGCGCTACACGGTGGAGGGCAACCCGGGCATTGAATTCATGCCTTACTGGCAGGTGGACCAGGAGCCTTTCAACTGCTTTCCCGCGGTGCCCGGGGGGCCGGCGGTCGACCGGGGATGATGCGCGCGCGCCCATTACCGTGGTAATATGAATCCATGACGTTAGCTCGTTCGAAGGTCACCGCGCAGGGACAAATTTCCGTGCCAGCCGAGGTGCGCCGGCGGCTGGGCGTCCGTCCCGGATCGGTTCTGGAATGGCACGAAGAGGAGAGAAAAATCGTAGTGCGCCGGTCCGGGCACAGCGATTGGGACGACGTCCTCCGCGCTCTGTTTCCCGACGGTCCCCCCAAGCCTCGGGCGCTCGGGGAGTTGAAGCAGACCATCCGCCGGTACGTGTCCAAACGCCATGCGCGCCATTGATGCCAACGTTCTGGTTCGACTGCTCGTCCAGGACGATCCGCAGCAGGTGGCGGCCGCCCGCCGCTGGGTGGAAGGCGGGGCGTGGGTTTCCACCCTGGCTCTGGCCGAAGCCGTATGGTTCCTTTCCGTCGCTTACGATCGCGGGCCGAATGAGATTGGCTCGGCCATTGAGACTCTTCTTGATCACAGGGATTTGACCCTACAGGACCCGGACGTTGTCGCTGCGGCCCTCGTGCGGTTTCGGGAGCGGCCAAGCGTGGGGTTCTCTGACTGTCTCCTGCTCGAACTGGCGCGCCAAGCAGGGCATCTCCCCCTGGGCACCTTTGACCGGAACCTCAGCAAGTTGAATGGCGCCCAGAAGCTCTAACTCCTGGCGAATCCTTATGTCCTCACGTCATATCGCTGCAATCTGTATCATGGGGTTGTCAATGTCATTAACAATGTCCGGTGAGGGAGGGCCTCCCTTGCCGGGGTCACCTGTAAACGAAAAGGCTGAACTCCTACGTGGCGCAGACTTGATTCTATTGCACGGAAAGATATGGACGGGCGAACCGGTCTCATCGCCGGGGGGCAAGCCGCAGCCGGCGAAATTTGCCGAAGCGCTGGCAATTGCCAATGCCCGCATCCTGGCGGTGGGAAGCGATGCGGAGATTCAGCCTTATGCCGGCCGGAACACAAAGATCATTGACTTGAAGGGCCGCCTCGCTGTTCCCGGCATGATTGACAGCCACGCCCACTTCATTCAAGGCGGCTTCCAGCTTCTCTCTCTCGACTTGAAGGACACGCGCAGCGAGGAGGAATTCACGCGTCGGATCGGGGAGGGGGCGAAGTCACTTTCAGCCGGTCGCTGGATGTTAGGCGGCGACTGGGACGAGCAGGCCTGGGCCTCGGCCAAGCTCCCCGTGCGCCAGATGATTGACGCCGTAACCGGGGACCACCCCGTCTTTCTTCGCCGTTACGACGGCCATGCGGCGCTGGC
>DATJVT010000510.1:0-6846 GCA_035501695.1 Terriglobia bacterium
CAGTTGTGGCGGTGCTGGTTCTGGCGCTGGGGATTGGAGCGAACACCGCCATCTTCTCCTTGCTCGACCAGGCGATTCTCCGCGCCCTTCCCGTGAAAGACCCGGGAAGTCTGGTACTGATCCACGAGGCTGTATACACCAGGGGTTGGTCCACTTCCGACACCAGCGAGATCGTGTACTCCTATCCGCACTACAAGGAGGTGCGGGACCAGGTCCCCTTGTTTGACGGGGTCATCGCGCGGGCCCGCGTGCCCCTCAGTGTGACGTGGGGAGGCGTGTCGGAGAGGGCGGCGGGTGACGTGGTGAGCGGGAATTTCTTTTCCGTGTTGGGAGTAGGGCCCGCCCTTGGCAGGGTCCTGGTCCCCGGGGATGACCGCGTTCCTGGCTCCAGCCCGGTGGCAGTCCTGAGCTACGGATATTGGCAGAGCAGGTTGGGCGGCGACCCGGCTGTCGTGGGGGGGAAGATTTCATTGAACGCGTATCCCTTCACGATTGTGGGCGTGGCGGCGCGGGGATTTGGCGGCCTGCTGAAGGGCAGGAATGTGGACGTATTCGTTCCCATCGCGATGAAGCGTGAACTGACACCGGACTGGAATGGCCTGGTCGAGCGCGACATCATGTGGTTGAACATGTTCGCGCGCCTCCGGCCGGGTCTCTCCCGGGAGCGGGCGGAAGCCGCGCTCCAGGCCCCTTACCGGCCGATCCTGGAAGCGGAAGTGCAATCCGTCAAGAACCCCCGCGCCACGTTTCGCGAGAGGTACTTGCGGCAGCATATTTCCCTGCTCCCCGCCGCCCAGGGGATCAACCTGCTCCGGCAAACCTGGGCACGGCCCCTCCTGATTCTCGCGGGCCTCGTGGGACTGGTGTTGCTCATCACTTGCGCCAACATTTCCGGCCTGATGATCGCCAAGGGAACGAGGCGACAGAAAGAGGTCGCCATCCGGCTGGCTCTGGGAGCGAGCCGGGGACGCATCACTCGCCAGTTGGTGGTGGAGAGCATGCTGTTGACCTTGGCCGGGGGAGTGGCGGGGCTTGCCGTCGGGAGCGCTGGTTGCCGGCTGTTGCTTTATCTCGTGCCACAGGATACCGTGGCAACGTTCTCGGCTGCGTTGGATGGCCGGCTTCTGATCTTCAATCTCTGCGTTGCAGTGCTGGCGGGGCTCGTCTGCGGGCTGCTTCCCGCGAGCGCGGCTCTCCGCGCGGACGCGGGCCCGGTGCTGAAAGAGTCTTCGGCCGGCTTGGGCGGCCGCCTGGCGCAAGCGCGGTGGCGCGGGGCGCTGGTGGTGGGACAATTGGCGCTTTCGATCGTGCTGGTGGTCACCGCCAGTTTGTTCGCGGTGAGCCTGAGGAACCTCCTGCGAAAGGATCCCGGCTTCCATCCGGAAAACCTGCTTGCCTTCACGGTAGAGCCCGAACTGAGCGGCTACACAGGCCTCAAGGCCCTGGCATTCTTTAAGGATCTCGAGCGACGGTTGCAGGGTATCCCCGGCGTCGTGGCCGTGGGGGCGGCGCAAGGCGGGGTCTTTAACGGCTCTGACCGGGGCGCAAACGTAACCGTGGAGGGATATCGTGCGCGTCAGGACGAAGATATGGAATGCGCCGTGGACGCCATCAGCCCGGGGTTCTTTTCCACGCTCAACATCCCCTTGCTGGCAGGACGCGACTTCTCGGAAGCGGATAACCAAGACACGCCTAAAGCAGCAATTGTTAACGAACAATTCTCCCGTTTCTTCTTTCCGGGGGGAGACGCGGTAGGGCGTCACCTGGCATTCGGCGCCGGCAACGTGAAACTCAACATTGAAATCGTGGGGGTGGCGCGCGACAGCGATCATGACAACCTGCGCGAAAAGGTAGCCCGGTTCATTTACATCCCCTACCCGCAGGAGAGCCGTGGGGGCGCTCTGCGTTATTTCGTGAAAACGGCCGGCAATCCCCTTGCCTGGGTGGGAAATGTTCGCCGGACCGTTGCGGAGATGGATTCCCATATGCCTTTGAATAACGTGGGGACGGTGGAGTCCGCCATCAGGGAATCTATTTCTGATGACCGAATGGTAGCGTGGCTGGCGTCGGCATTGGGAACCCTGGCTTCGGGCCTCGCTTGCATCGGCCTGTATGGCCTGGTCTCCTACATGGTGGCGCGGCGCACCAACGAGATTGGGTTGCGCCTGGCGCTGGGAGCGTCTCGGTCAGGAGTGCTTTGGCTGGTTTTTGGTAACAGCCTCAGGTTGATCTCCCTGGGCGTGGCCTTCGGCATCGCACTGGCGCTCGCCGCCTCGCGCTTCGTAGCCAGCATGCTTTATGGCCTCGAGGCCACCAACCCGCTTGTCCTCGCCGGCGCAACCCTGGTGCTGTTGGCCGTGGCAGCCTTGGCCACTTACATCCCGGCGCGCCGGGCAACCAGGGTCGATCCCATGGTGGCGCTGAGGTACGAATAAAGCAGTGATGAGTGATGAGTGACAAGCCCCGGAAGTTCTATGCGCTGGTACCAACGCTTCTTGCGTCGGGGGCTCACCGAGAAGTGGGGTAGCGCATCTTGGAGTTCCCGTAGCGCCTGGTTGCAGAGATAAGCCACCTATTTGGCACTTGGGAGCAAGTGTAGCGGGAACCTGTTTTGTAGGTCCGGCACGAAAAGGCGCAGGGCTGGAAATGGAGGTCCGCGGCGCCCGGTTGGGGAGGGGATGCAGAAACACGCCGCGTCAGGGAAGCTAGTTTGGCTTTCAAGGACGGCTTGCGATGCCCTCCACCCGCGACTCGATCCGCAGAAGCCGCTGATTCTCATCCAGGACGAATGTCACATTGCGATCGTCAGGTCCTTCGGGCATGCCGTAATCAAGGCGCCATTTCTTCACATAGTAGGTAAGACTGAGGGGACAACACGTAGGTCCAGTCAGTACCGTCCCCCGCGGAAAGCTGAACGGGAGCCGATTCCGGACAAGGTCGCGTAGCCGTCTTCGGGGGTCGAAGACAACTTCTTCACCCAGTTGATTTTCGATGGCGACTCTCGGCGTGCCCAGCTTGAGATGATTCACCACCTGACGGAACTTGGCCAGCGCCTCTTCCGGCATGATGAATTCGTACGAGTTGTCGTGGTCGTAGTCCTCGCAAGCGCTGGGCAGGATCTGGCAGCGCGTACAGTTGGCACCCAGCCACAAGCAGCGAGTGTCGAAATCAAACGCACGCAGTATGCGATCCTGGGGCGCCGTAGACCACGCCCCGACTATGATTCTGCTCGTCCTGTGCGGAGGACCTCCGCTGACGACCCCTTGCGCCTTTCTGATGCCCCAAGGCGTACTGTTCCAGGCCTCCACATGGGAGTCCTCGCCGTAGATCTCCGTCCAAGCGGAGTGCCAAATCTCGAAATCGAGCGAGTCCATCTCCACTCGTAGCTTTTGTACGACGCCCCGTTTAATCTCGAGGCAACCTTGCATGTCGTTCCACGCCACCCGACGGAAGAGTCCTGGATGGCTCCACAGTTTACGCAAAAACTTCAAATCCAGAAGCCCAGGATAGACCGAGAGTGTGCAATCGCCCGCTACACAGGTATTTAAGGGAATATCATGTACGCTGTCAATGGAGCCATTCTTGAGTTCTGTTATTTCGTTGGTGTACGCGAACCCCCTGAAGCGATTGGCGATGGCGACGGCATCTCGGCCCGAGGTCCGTCCGACCTGGATGGTCTTCAGAACTCGAATCAGGCTGCGAGCCTGCCATTGAATAACGAGGTCGTAAACGACCACGGCGGAGCAAGGCAGGAGAACCACCACAGCGCATAGGAACGCGATCCGCCGGAAGCACCTCCGCCACCACGGCCGCGAGTTGGACATATTACAGGTAGACACCGACCAGCCCCATAAAGTTCCGCGTCAGTATACACTCAGAGCGATTTCCGAGCGGGCAGCCCCGCTAAGTGCAGTCCTGTGTGGGCCTGTCTCATGCACGAGGCCGCGCACTTTCATGGGCATCGGCACGCCGTGGCTCGGTACCTGTGCGGCCAGCAGGGCGAAGACCTGCACCTGGTTCAGCGGCTTCCTGGCGCTCGCGGGATCGGGCGAGGCTGTTGTAGCATGTGCCGGGCTCGAGCCCGGTGCTACAAGTTCTTGCGGCACACCCGGCGGCACTGTCCACCCCACATGCTCAAGTCCTGTGGTAGATTAAACACCTATGGATAATCCCTTGGCATTTATGACGGCTCGGCATCATGCGGTGCGGAATTTTGTTGTGCGGGAACTGCCTCGGCAGGGCGGCAAACCATTGCGGCCGGCGGACATTGCGGGGTCACTCGGGCTGGACTTGCCGGTGGTAAGCGGACTGCTCGAGGACCTGGAAAAACACCTGTTCTTCCTGGTGCGTAACGACCTCGGCGAGGTGAGTTGGGCCTTTCCGGTGACTTCAGACCGAACGCCGCATCGGCTGCGGTTCAGCACGGGGGAGCGCATCTACGGCGCTTGAGCGGAGGACGCCTTTGGCGCGCCCTTCGTCGAAGGGCGCCTCAGAAACGAACCCCTGGAAGTGGAAATCGAGACCTCGTGCGCGCATTGCGGACGGCCGCTGCACCTTGTGGTGAATGAAAAGTTCCAGTGGCACGCAAAGGAAAGGGGCGCAGATCCGCACTTGTTCCTGCCCGAAATCGATTGGGCGGCCTTCCGAAAGCCGAATATCATTGGCGACTATTGACAGCATTCCCAGTTCTTCTGGTCAGAAGAACATATCCCGGAAATGAAGGTGCCCGGGCGCGTGATCGGGTTGACGGAAGCGGCCACGGTGATCGGGCCGGTGCAAGCGAAGTTGTTTGGGTTCGAGGAATGATGAAGTGCGCCTGGGAGGAACGCAAACTACGCGCCACCCTGCTCTCAACCTCAACGGCCTGCACCAGCAGGATGTCCAATTTCCAGCGAGGCGGAGATTCGACGCCGTCCTTCCGGCTTCTGTGGCGGAAGGGGCGGATAGAAGGCGGCAACCTCCAGGAAACCCCCTGAAATCAGGACGCCGATCAGCCGGGCAAATTCGTGGAGAGGCGTCGCGGCGTGGATGAGATTGTTGGTTTTGCAGGCCTCCCAGAGTTGCCGGACGGTTGACTTGCCATCACACAGGGGGAGAAGAAAACCCACCCAGAATTGCACCTTGCAGTCGCCGAAGAAAGGCGCCTCCGTGTGCAACGAGAATTGTTCGGGCGCCAGCTTCCCTTCCCGCATACGGTGAAGGGCATGAAACTCCAGCGCGGGCCTGACTACAGGAGCTTTTTCCTGAAGATCTTCCAGGGCTGAGGGGCCGGCGGCAAACGTCTCCCACTTCAGAAGCCAGGCAATTTCCTCACGCCCGATTCGTTGGCCAGCCGAGCGCCGGGTGGTGAAGACGCTGCGGGGACTGTTCCGGCGTTGGATAACGATCCACCCGTAGGGCAACGATTCCACCCCGAGACTTGCAAAACTGTCTCGCATCAGGTCGACCACCGCGAAACCCCCTCCCGTCTTCAGGGCGTAAACGAAGGCAGCGTCTTTGGGGTCTTGTTGGCACATCTCGATGAAGGCAACATCAAAATCCCCTTGATCCTCACCTAACCAGCCCCGGAGGCGTTGCTGCAAGGGAGCGCCTTGGCGGTCCGACGCCTGCGCCAGGCAATAAAAAGTCCCCCCCGGCTTCAGGAAGCGAGGTAAAGCCGCGACAGTCCCGCGTGTGATCTGTTCACCGTCAGCCCCGCCGTCGGCGAAGACACGCGTTGCCCGCAAGGAGGGCATGTAGGGGGGGTGGGCCACAATTCGGTCAAATTGCATGCCTTCCACGCCCTCGTACAGGTCGCCCTTCAACACCGTGACGTTGTCCAATCCATTCAGGAGACGATTGAACTCCGCCATTTGCGTCGACCGCTCCGTAATGTCGATAGCCCAGGACTTCTGCGCATATCCGGAGGCCGCCATCGCCGCGGCGCCCGTGCCCGCACACAACTCCAGAAAACTGTCGCAAGGAGTCACCGGCAGGGCGGCCAGGAACTCCCGGGTGTTGGGAGTGATCGCCGGGTAGACAAAATCATCAGACCATTGGAATTCCTTACCCACCACGGGGAACCATCGGTCGGAAACAATGAAGAGAGGGCCGATGGGATAGACCGCCACGGGGCAGAACAGGCGGCCCTCTGTGGCAGGGTCAAGGCTTGTCAGCCCCAGGCTGGTGAAGGCCTCCACCACCCGCGGAGAAAGGGCGGATTCAAGTTGTTGCCTCTCGATATCATCCCCGAGCAGGAGCAGCCGGATGAGGAGGCCCAATTCATCCGATCCCATGGCCGGAGTCGCAGGCCTCCCAGTGTGCGACGCGAGCTCGCACATGTCCCTGATTTCCAGCCGGTCGCAAAGGGATTCCTCATTGTAGCCGGCAGCCCGCAGGTAATTCCGCAATAGCTCAAAATGTGGGGAACTTTGAAGATGTAATGACATGGGAATGGTAAAGGGATGGGCCTCCTGGATTCGATTGTGATCCTGCCCAGAAAACGATGCCCTAAGGCAGTCCTTTCTGGAACGCACGATTTAACCTGCCGGCGATGCTAGCACAAACCGTTTGAGTTTGCTTTGCTAACGTCGCGCCCGCGACGGGACGTAGGGCCGAGCAGCGCTCGGCCGCGGCCGAACGCCGTTCGGCCCTACATGAACCTGCGCGCAGCGCCCATTGGCCCGATGATTCGATGACCTGATCATCCGATGATCCGGTTTCCTCATTCCCCGCGTGATAAAATGAGGTGACGGCATTCCCATGCGCGAATTCCCCACTCTGCCGGAAATTCTCAAAGTCTTTGAAGGCGACCCGGACCGGACCTTTCGGCTGCGCGAGTTGGTGGTGGAGCTCGGCTTGCGCTCC
>DATJVT010000511.1:0-4217 GCA_035501695.1 Terriglobia bacterium
TTTTCGCGGGCGAACCTTTTGATTTCGGAGAACTCCTGTCGTAAGCGTTATTCTACCATGTACCACACGCGAATTTTGAGGGCTCTCGCGTAGTATTTTGGGGCGTAATTCTCCAAAAGAATACGACGGAAATCCTTTAGACTGGCAGGGTGAAGACTGATAGGCTCTGTCCCATGATTAATAGCTCAGTGGTTGGTTTGGGGATTTTGCTGGCGGCCGTGTCCGGTCTCATGAATGGGACCTTTACGCTGCCCATGCGGTACCTGGGCCGGTGGTCTTGGGAAAACGTTTGGGCTCTTTTCATCGTCACTTCCTGCCTTTTCATGCCGCTGATCATGGTCCTGGCTACTGTCACGAATCCGCTGCAATTGTTGTCGGCAGCATCACCACACCAGGAGGCCATAGCGGTCGCCACAGGCCTGGCTTGGGGCTTCGGGGCGATTATGTTTGGGCAGGGCGTAAGCGCTGTCGGCATTTCCATGGCGAACACGCTGGTGCTGGCCATTAGCGCGTCACTTGGCTCATTCCTGCCCATCCTCATCCTGGCGCCGGAACGATTGGCCCAACCGCAGGGGCGATTCATCATGCTGGGGACGTTCGTGGCGCTGGTGGGCATGGCTTGCTGCGGCTACGCGGGAGCATTGCGGGAACGGCATGAAAAGGCGAGCCCGGGGGCAAAACGGGAGATGGTCGGGGTGGCCCGGCCTTATGGGGTCGGCCTGCTGCTCTGCACGGGGGCCGGTTTGCTCTCCGCGCTCTTTAACGTGGGCTATAGCTTGTCGCAGGGGATCATTGCGACCGCAGTCGCAGCGGGTCGGAGCGCTTTCGCCGGATCGAACCTGATTTGGTGGCTGGTGCTGGCGGGCGGGGCCGTGACGAACCTGTGCTTCTGCGCATACCTGTTCCGGAAGAACTCAACCTGGCCCAAGTTCCGGCAGGCAGGTGCTCTTCCTCTTTATGGATTGGCGGTTTTGATGGGTGTGCTGTGGGGAGGGAGCATTTTTATATACGGCTCGGCGGCGCCGAAGCTGGGGAAGTTAGGACCTGCGATCGGTTGGCCGCTCAGTCTGAGCGTGGGTTTGCTGACCGCGAACTTCGCAGGTATGGTAGCCGGAGAATGGAAATTCGCCCCTCCCACTGCCCGCCGCTGGATGATGATAGGCTTGGGTGTCCTTTGGGGAGCGATTGGGATTCTCGGCTGGTCGGGGACCCGCGGCTAAGGCTCATGCTAGCAGGCCACGCAACCACCGGGCGGGTCACGACTACTACCCGCCTCTGCTTTTGCGGGCGAGCGGCAAAGGAGGGGAACATGTCTAGGGACGAGACTAAGGGAGGATTAGAGATGCAAAAGCTAACCCGGAGGGGTTTTCTTGGGGCTTTGAGCGCGAGTCGAGCGATGGTGGCTGCCAATCCGCAGAGCGCGAATCCATCTCCGCCCCCCTCCGCCATGACCATCAAACCGATTTTGGGAAGCTGGTTTGAATTTCAACATCCCTCCAGCGTTGAAGGGGTCTATTGGAATGCCACCTGTGCCTCCTTCACCGGCCAGCATTGGGATGCGAAAATCAAAGAAATCGCGCAGGTGGGGATGGAATACCTGGCGCTCATGGGAACGGCTCTCGACAACCGCTCGTTTGTCCCCACGACAGTTTTCCCCCAGTGGCATTTGGCCTGCCCTGATCCGTTGGAGGCAGTCCTCTCCGCGGCAGACAAATACGATGTGAAGTTCTTTATTGGCGCAGGCTTCTACGGTAATTGGGGAGGTCCCAATGCCATCTCCGATCCTGTTGCCGCCAAGAGGCGGGTGCGAGCGATCGAGGAGATTACCCGGTTATATAGCCACCACCAGAGTTTCTATGGTTGGTACTGGCCGGATGAAATTGAAATCCTTCCCCGCTTCACCGAGCAATTCATCCAATACGTCAATACTTCTTCGCGGCTGGCACGGCAGTTGACGCCGCACGCCCGCATTCTGATCGCACCCTACGGGACGCGCGTGGCTGTGCCCGATGACAAGTACGTGCGGCAACTGGAGGCGCTGGACGTGGACTTCGTCGCCTACCAGGATGAGGTGGGCGTGCGGAAATCGACGGTGGAAGAGACGCCGCGTTTCTACGAAGGATTGCGAAAGGCTCACGACCGCGCGCGGCGGTCGGCGATTTGGGCGGACGTCGAGATCTTCAAGTTTGAAGGAGCCGTTTACAAGAGCGCATTGCTCCCCGCTCCTTTTTCGCGCGTGCTCCGCCAAATGGAAGCCGTTTCACCATGGGTTGAGAAGATTCTGGTTTACCAATACCAGGGCATGATGAATAGACTCGGTTCAGCGGCTTTCTGCGGGTCGCCGGAGTCAACCAAACTCTACAAGGCTTACGTAAACTGGCTCGGCACGCAGGAGCAAGGCAACAGGAGGGGTTAAGGAGCAGATGCCCTGTGCGGACTGCCGGGTCCTGATTTTGTGATCCCATGCGTCGGAGTCGCGGGAGGCCGTTGTTCGCGTGATTCCTTATCGGATATGGAGACTGTATGAAATCGCCGAGCAAGTTACTGTCCGAACAGAGGGTGGCATTCTTCGGGACGGAGCGCCGAACGGACCGATCCCCTCATGCGGACTGCCAAAACAGGGGGACCACAAGGAGCTTTCATAAACCCTTCAATTCTGGTGGGGCAGGGCTTGTTCTCCTTGGAGGAGTTTTGCAAGGCCTCTTTGCGGTGCCCATGAAATTCGTTCAGCGATGGAAGTATCGCTCGCGTGGAGCCGAAAGCAGGGACTCGGGAATCCTCGGTGCCGGCAGGACCTTTAGCATCCATCGGTTGAGGTCGGAGAACAAATGCACGGTAAGCGGCTCTGCGGAAGCGACCCGATAATGGGAGGTTTCATTCGCTCCGCATTGAACCGCTCCAGGCCGAACCCTTGAAAGGTACGGAGACCTTCCAAATCGATAATTCCGATAGCGACATCTGGTGCATGTTGCTTTGCGAATTCCTTGAGTTGTTCGGCGACCGACTCGGAAATGCGGTCCGACCCAACGACCGCTACCGAAACTGCGGACTGTAGCAACAGCCGTCTTGCCGCCTGTACCTGCAAGATGGAAAGCAGTGGGATCAATCGATCGGGTCGGCTTTCAGAGGACCGCTTTATTTCGAACACGTATTTTCTATCGCCAGAATCAACGATCGGGTCGAGCCGGCCCGCGGCGGGGGATTGGTGCTGAACCTCCCACCCAGCGCGGCGAAGCAAGCTAGCTTCTGCTTATACGGCTGTTTCAGCAGACCACAACCGGTAGTATAAGGAGGTGCCACGTCCGCCGTTTCCGAAAACCTTGCGCGAATTTCAGTCGGATTTCGCTACCGAAGAGGCTTGCCAGCAGTATCTGGCGGCCTGCCGCTGGCCAGAGGGCTTCGTCTGCCCGCGCTGCGGGAACCGACGCGGGTATGAATTGGTGAAGCTTAGACGCTGGCAATGCACCGGCTGCCGGCATCAAGTTTGACTGACCGCGGGGACGATCCTGCATAATACGAAGACGGCGTTGACGATCTGGTTTTGGGCCGCTTACCTGATGACGACCGATAAGCGTGGCCTTTCCGCCCTACTTTTGCAGCGCCAGACTGGCTCTGCGACGATACGAAACCGCGTGGATGATGCTGCACAAATTCCGGCGCGCTATGGTCAGCTTTGCACGTGAGCCGCTGCGGGGCGAAGTCGAAGTTGATGAAACGTGGGTGGGGGGAACTCAGGCTGGTTTACAGGGAAGTCGCCAACTCAAGGGGCGAAAGAGCCGCGCTGGTGCTGGTCGCCGTAAGAGAAACGTGGCCGGGGAACAGGGCGCGCACGGATGGCGGTCATTTCCGATTTTAGGAGCTCCACTTTGATTGCCTTCTTAAAACAAAATGTGGAGGCCGGTTCCACGATCTATACCGACGGCCTCAAGAGCTTCAGTGGATTGCAAGAGGCGGGTTTCAAGCACGTGCCTCGCATCCAACCCCTTGCGGATCGAACTGCGGAAAGGTGCTAAGTCAGTCGTGCCCTTGGCGGATCGGGCGGTTGGCAAGCTGCAGCAATGGCTGATCGGAACCTATCACGGGGTAAGCCGCGATCAGCTCCAGGTTTACCTCGATGAATTCGTCTTTCGCCACAATCGGCGCCGTCAACCAATGGCCGCGTTCCAGACTCTGCTGGGTCTTGGGACGGGACGGAAGCCTATATATTATAAGCACAT
>DATJVT010000512.1:0-3870 GCA_035501695.1 Terriglobia bacterium
GGGCTATTGGTGCTGGTGAGTACGAGCACGTTTCGGCCGTTCGCCGCGGCGGCGGCCAGCGCCGTGGTGAACAACGTGACAGCCAGAATGCCGGCAGTGCGGCATGAATGGGTCCTCCAGCTTCTACCCTTACGGGTGGGACTTGATTTTGTAGCACGGTGTTGGGAGGTGGGGTTGACACGGACGGCGGCCGGAGTCGCCCACTCGGGCGCCTCTCCCCCGCATGTAGACACGTATCCGGCTTGTAACTTCATTATTCCTCCTTTTTCCTTTTTCCAGATTGGCTATTGCCCAGGGTGGCTCTGCTGAATCGGCCAGCAGCTTCCCCCACGGTGGATATACCAGGAGGGTCGGATTCTATTCCCAGGGAGAGGGGAATCGGAATTTAGTGAAAGGAATGATGTACGAAGTAGAATCTACGAAGATGGATCAGCTCCAAGATTCAATCGAGCCGGGGATTCTTCGCCCGCCTCCAGGGAAGACTTCAGGGGCGGAGCCAGCTCGCGGGCGATCTGCAAGGTTGCGTCGCGGTTGAGGTCGGACACGACAAATCCCCAATACCCTTTCGACTCAAATCCTGCCGCGTTCATGCCCTGAAGGTGAGCCTCAAATAACCGGACGCCGGCGGAGGCGCCGGAGTTACTTTCCCCTCCGCCGGGAAGGTGTTCTCCTTCGCGCCGGGTCAGAATCACGGAAAGAATGGTCCCACGTCCTCGGGTGATGAAGTGAATGTATTTCCGCGGGCTGCCCGGAATGGAGCAGATGTGCGCTTCGAGAATCTCGAAGCCGGGAAGGTGTTGTTGTACCACGGCAAGCAACCCGGAGTATTGCGGCCCCAATTTCTCTCGGAGTTGATCAGGCGGGTTTGCCACTTCCGGATAGTTGTGCCCTTTGATGGCACATTGGATATGGTCCGACACGCCCAGCGCCAGCACTCCCTCCACCAAGCGCCTGCCTTGCTGCACCTGGAGCAACTGGCGTATGCCAACCGCTCCAAGCAACAAGCAAAGGCCCGCGACAAGGGCTGCAACCAGGCCCTGCCGGAAACGAACCCTTTCCTGTTCGGGCTGCATTTGCCGGAGGCGGCGCTGGATGGAGAGGCGCAACTCATCCGGTGCGATCTGGCTCTCGACCGCCAGGCGTACGGCCTTGCGCAACCGCGTGCGGACCTCCAGTTCCCGTTTGCAAGCTTCACAGGTCTCCAGATGGTGTCGCACCTGGCTTTGGGCTTCGGCCGGAAGCTCTCCCCTGAGATAGGCGTCGAGATTCTGGCCGATCCGTTGGCATCGGTCGGATTCGAAGTTTGGGGCCTTCATGCAGATTCATCCTGGGACGGCTGGTGCTCCGCCCCTGTGATCCCGTAAGAACTGGCAACTCCCGCCAATTGCTGCCGCAAGAGCCTCCTGGCCCGGCTTAATCGAGACATCACGGTTCCCATGGGAAGCTTGAGGGTCTCCGCGATCTCCTTGTAAGAGAATTCCTGCACGTCCGCCAGGAGCACCACCTCCCGGAATTCGATGGGTAATCTTTCCAGGGCCATCAACACGTCTTCGTCCCGGATTTCCTGCGGGACAGGGGGCTCAGCCACGAAGCTGTCTCCGTCCTCGGGATGCGAGAATTGCTCCACCTTCGCCGCCTTCGCCCAGCGCCGTCGAAAATGATGCAGTCGATGAAAAAGGATCTTGAAGAGCCAAGCCCGGCAGTTGGTTCCCGCCTGGAAGCGATGAAATGACTTCCATGCCTCCAGGAAGACATCCTGCACTAGGTCTTCGGCTTCTCCAGGATCGCGAGCCAGGATGCGGGAAGTCCGGTACAGGTCGGGAAAATGAGGCATCGCCACAGCCTCGAAGTCCTGCAATCGGACTTGGGGGTGAAAGAACAAGTCCATCTCCAAAGGTAACCGGCACTCGCAGCGGCCGAAACGAGACGGTAGCACCCCGTGCCTCATTTCGGGTCGGCTTTCCAGACCATCTTAATCCTTCTGACCCGTGTCTGTCTTGGCTCTCCCCACCGCATACTCAAATTGGCTAATCCCCCCCTCCTTCTCTACGGAGTCCCTGTCCCTTCCCTGGGAAGGGATCCGCGGCCCCCTATTTCACAAATACCAATTGCGAGGATTCTATTCCCTGACATGCATGACACAGCGCGAGAGGACCAGTTCGGGGCGTCTCGAATCGCTCTCGGCGCTATACACGGCCATCCCCCAAAGGGGGAATTTCCTGGTCGATCCGAACAAGACTTAATCTCTGGCAGCTCATGGCAACCTGGGAAACTTGACGCGCCTCGATCCACAACGACATACTGGGAGTGACAATTCCGCTGGCGGTGCATCGGCGGCCGCTGCGAGACTCCTCCCAGACTGCCGGTCGCGGAAGGTGACGAAAATGGCGGCCCGAGGCGAGACGAACACTAACAAGGGGTTACTGGTAGACCTCTACGAGTTAACCATGGCGGCGGCGTACTTCGAGCACGGCGTCGACTGCCGCGCCACTTTTGAGCTCTTTGTGCGTTATCTCCCGCCACAGCGTTCCTACCTCGTAGCGGCAGGGCTTGACTCGGCACTTGCCTATCTGGAGAACCTGCGCTTCGCGGACGACGACGTGCGCTTCTTGCGCGGGCAGCCCGCCTTCCGGACGGTTTCCCCCGGTTTTTTTGAGTACCTGGGGGAATTCCGTTTCCACGGGGATGTGTTCGCGGTGGCGGAAGGCACGCCGGTTTTTGCGGAAGAACCTCTGTTGCAAGTGACTGCGCCGGTGCTGGAAGCCCAAATTGCGGAAACCTATCTGCTCTCGGTCGTGCATTATGAAACCCTGGTGGCCTCGAAGGCGGCTCGGGCAGTGCGCGCGGCGGGTGGCCGGAAAGTGCTCGAATTTGGGACCCGGCGGGCGCATGGGCCGGAAGCGGGCGTGCGCGCGGCTCGAGCAGCATGCGTAGGGGGTTGTGTGGCGACCTCTAATGTCCTGGCCGGGGCGCTTTATGACTTGCCGCTGGCGGGCACGGCGGCACATTCCTGGACGCAGGTCTTTCCCAGTGAGCGTCGAAGCTTCGAAGCGCTGCTCGAAACCTTTCCCGATACCGCCATCCTGTTAGTCGACACTTATGATCCGCTGGCGGGCGCGGAGATCGCGGCCACGCTGGGCAAGCCCATACCCGGCGTGCGCTTGGACAGTGGCGATCTGCTGGAAAAGAGCCGCTCCGTTCGGGACATTCTTGATCGCCACGGGCTGCGCAACACCAAAATTGTCATCAGTGGTGACTTGAACGAATTCAAAATTGAAGACTTGGTGCAAGCAGGCGCGCCGATTGATGCCTTCGGGGTAGGTACTGACCTGGTCACCTCGCGGGACTTGCCCGCCTTAAGTGTGGTTTACAAACTCGTGGAGACCGAAAGGGAAGGCGTGGCGGAGCCCAAAACCAAGTTTAGTGAAGAGAAGGTCTACTGGCCGGGCCGCAAGCAGGTCTTTCGCTTCTTAGAGGATGGCCGGTACCATCACGATCTGGTCGCCTGTGCTCAAGAAAACTACGCGGAGGGCGCGCCCCTCCTCGAACCTGTCATGAGAGCGGGCCGCCGCTTGGCCCCATCCCCGCCCGTGAAACAAATCCGCGAGCGCACCTTGGCCCAGCTTGCCAGCCTGCCGGAAGATTACCAATCCCTGCGTGGTGCAGCGGTCTACCCCGTTGAGAAGAGTGAGGACCTTGAAAGGTTGCTTGAGGAGGTGCGCGCGCGGCACTTTGGCGCGGAGCAATCCGCCGGCCCGCAAGGTGCTCCCTAAGATGCGCGATATTTGAAACGTCCAGTATCCCAGACTTGGAGGCCGGGACACCCTGTGCGACTATGTGGATCGAATCGGGATGCTGGGACTTTCGGCG
>DATJVT010000513.1:0-27385 GCA_035501695.1 Terriglobia bacterium
GGGGATCATCGGGAAGCAGTGCTCGCGGGGGTCGACGCGGGCGTCCACGACCGCTGTGCGGCCGCACGCGAGCGCCTCGGCGAGTGCGCTCTCGAGGTCGTCCGCGCTCTCGACCGTGAAGCCCTCGGCGCCGTACGCGCGCGCGAGCCCGGCGTAGTCGGGCATCGTGTGCGTGAGCCGGATCTGCGAGAAGCGCTCCTCGAAGAACATGTCCTGCCACTGTCGCACCATGCCGAGGTAGCCGTTGTTGACGATGACGACGACGATCGGCAGCTCCTCGAGCACGGAGGTGGCGAGCTCCTGTTGGGTCATCTGGAAGCAGCCGTCGCCGTCGACGCAGACGACGGTCGCGTCGGGGCGCGCTGCCTTCGCGCCGATCGCCGCCGGCACGCCGTAGCCCATCGTGCCGAGGCCGCCCGAGGTGATGAACGTGCGCGGCCGGTCGCACAGCAGGTACTGCATCGCCCACATCTGGTGCTGGCCGACGCCGGTCGTCCAGATCACGTCGTCGCGCGCGGCCGTCAGCTCCTGCAGCGTCTCGAGCACGAGCTGCGGCTTCAGCATGTCGCCGTCACGGCGGTAGCGCAGCGGGAACTGGTCGCGCCACTCCGCGATCTGGCGGAGCCACGGCTCCGTCCGTCCGGGGCTCACCGAGTCGGCGAGCAGCCGCGCCAGCTGGGCGAGCACCGGCTTCAACGGGCCGACGACGGGGATGTCGGCGCGGCGGATCTTCGAGATCTCGGCCGCGTCGACGTCGAGATGGACGACGGACGCGCCCGGCGCGAACGCGGACACCTTGCCGGTGACGCGGTCGTCGAAGCGCGCGCCGACCGCAATCACGAGGTCGGCCTTGTTCAGCGCCCAGTTCGACCATTTCGGGCCGTGCATGCCGGGCCAGCCGGCGTGGAGCTCGTGTTTCTCCGGGAACGCGCCCTTGGCCATCAGCGTGGTGACGACGGGGAGCCGTCCCGTCTCCGAGAGCAGGCGCAGCTCCTCCGTCGCGCCGGCGTTGAGCACGCCGCCGCCGACGTAGAGGATGGGCCGCTCCGCCGCGGCGATCGCGCGAGCGGCAGCCAGAATCTGCCGCTCGTGGCCACGGCGGGGCGGCTTCCATCCCGGGAGGGAGACGGTCTCCGGGTAGGAAAAGTCGAGCTCTGCCTCCTGGATGTCGCGCGGGACGTCGACGAGAACAGGCCCGCAGCGGCCGGTCCGCGCCACGTGGAACGCCGCCTTCAGCACCTGCGGCAGCTCCTCGACGTCCTGGACGAGCCAGGAGTGCTTGACGATCGGCATCGTGATCCCGGTCGCGTCGGTCTCCTGGAAGGCGTCCGTCCCGATCAGCGACGAGCGCACCTGGCCGGTGATGCAGACGAGCGGCGTCGAGTCCATCCAGGCGTCGGCGATCGGCGTGACGAGGTTCGTCGCGCCCGGCCCCGACGTCGCGATCGCGACGCCGACCCGGCCGGAAGCGCGCGCGTAGCCCTCAGCAGCGAAGCAGGCGTTCTCCTCGTGCCGCATCAACACGTGGCGGATTCCGTGGTCGTAGAGAGCATCGTAAAGGGGCAGGGTCGCGCCCCCCGGATAACCGAAGATGCTCTCCACTCCCTCCCGAGCCAGACACTCCAGAAGGATTTCGGCACCCGTCATCTTCTTTTCGTTCACCATGGACTTTTCCTCACCAGGATTTGCACCAAAAACAAAAGAGGCCATCAGCCGGTTTCCCCGCTGATGGCCTCAGAATTCCTATTTCAGAAGCGATCAGCCGGGGTCCGACACAATGACCCCGACGATAAGGATGCTAATGATGCCTAGAGGGCGCAGCGACAAAAGGAGACGATTTGAGGAGGACTCGGACATATCAAAGCGCCATGCTAGCTCCTAAGGTACCCAGGTTTCCAATAAAGAATATTTATGGGAGTCATAAAACTTTCTTGGGTCTCCGCGTGAACGGAATTCATCAAGACGCCTGCCCAGCGCTCCGGCGTCCATCCAGGGCGTGGAAAGGCCGGTTTTGCTGCCGTGTCGCTTCGTCCGGTTGATAGGGAGTTGTACGACACATTGTCCGATGGCGCGCGCTGGGGCGGCTGTCGGCTCGATACTGCGCGCATCGTCACTTCAATTTCTCCCTTTCCCGCAGGCTCAATTCTCGGTGAACTCGCGTGAGGGCAGGAACGCGAATAGTCGTGTATTCTGAAGGAGGCACAAGGAGCATGATGAGAATCAGAACCGCGCGAAGACCTCTGTTCATATTGGGCTTGATATGCGGCCTGGCGATCTTGACGTCGGGCGCGAAGGCAAGGCCGCCGCAGTCCGCCGCGGTGGAAACGGAAACGCAACTCCACGCGGCGGAACTGTTGGCCGCGCGCGAGCGCGGCGCCACGCCGCTGATGGATGATCTGCGCCAGCTCTGCGACGGCATCGGCGGCCGGCCGACGGGTTCGAAGGCCTGCGATCGCGCCGTGGATTGGGCCGTGGCACGCTTCCGTGCCGCGGGCGTGGAATCCACGTGGACGGAAGCGTACTCGGTGCCTTCGTCGTGGACAGGAGGCGCGGATCACGCTGAGTGCCTGGCTCCCGTGCAATTCCCCATTCGCGTGGCGGCGGGACCGTTTACCTCTCCCACGCCGGACGGGCGGGCATTGGAGGCTCCGCTGATGAACGCGGGCGAGGGAAGCGCGGAGTCGTTCGCCCGTCTCGGCGACAAAGCGCGCGGCTCGATCGCCCTGGTGCTTTCCCCCGAAATGAAGACGGAGGCCGATCTGTTTGCCGAGTACGGGCGCGATGCCGCCTTGTTCGAAGCCGCACAGCGCGCCGGAGTGGCGGCGGTGCTGGTGCAGTCCACGCAGCCCGGCGTGCTGCTCTATCGCCACCCCATGGAACTGGGCGGGGGCAACCTTCCCATTCCCGGGGCCATCGCGGCGCGCGTGCAGGCGGCGCGACTGGCGCGGCTCTCCGAGCAGGGAGAAGTGCGGGTGCGTTTGGACCTCCCCAGCCGCGTCGGCGGCGCTTATCAAGCCCGCAACGTGGTGGCGGAGATTCGCGGGCGCGAGCGGCCGGAGGAGATCGTCCTGATCGGCGCGCATCTGGACTCCTGGGACCTCGGCACCGGCGCCGAGGACAACGGCGTGAATGCCGCCATGCTGATCGACGTGGCGCGCAGCTTCAAGGCGTTGGGCATCGTCCCCCGGCGCACCGTGCGCTTTGTGCTCTTCACCGGAGAGGAGCAGGGGATGCTGGGTTCCGAAGCTTATGTATTGCGGCACGCCGCGGAGATGGCACGCCACGTGGCGATGATCACCTTTGACACGGGCTCGGGGCACACCACCGGCTTCTATCTGAATGGCCGCGACGACCTGCGCCGGCCCATCGACCGCGCCCTCGATGCGGTTCCGGGTATGACCGCCACTGACCATTCTTTGGAAGCGATTGACGGCACGGACAACTTCGATTTCCTCCTCTCGGGAGTTCCCAACCTGATCGCGCGGCAGGAGTGGGCGCCGTACCTCCCGAACTATCATGCCGAATCGGATGTTTATGACGCGGTTAACCCCCAGGAGGCCAGGAACAACGCGGCCCTCGCCGCAGTGCTGGTGTGGGGGCTGGCGGAAAGCCCGGAGCGCCCCGCGCCGCGCCAGTCGCGCGCGGAAGTGGAGAAGCTCCTGCAGTCGAGCAAATTGGACGAGCAGATGAGGAGCCTCGGCCAGTGGGACGATTGGACCGCCGGCCGGCGCGGGGTGAGCCAATAACCGTGCCCATTCCGCCCTCCCGCAGATCAGTTGGCCCTCGGCGCGACTAAAGGGCACGGAACAAAACATCTGTGCTGTACTGCACGATTCCGGGAGCAACGGTGCCGAACTGCTGTTCCACAGTAGTTGCGCGTTTCGCCTCGGCAGCATTGTCCAGAGGAAGAAGCAAAGGTGAGGCGGCAGGAAGTTGATCGGCCCCAATTTTATGATGCGCGAACACATCCTACGCAACCCCAACGGCCGGCATAGCGTTCGCCCAGCCGGAGTAAAACGCGAGATGCGTGATGATCTCCGAAATCTCGCCTGGCTTAACACCATGATCGAGCGCGTGGTTGAAATGGAAATGCATCGCGATGGTTTGGTTGCGCGCGATTAGAGCGACGAGCGTAACGATACTCCGGTCCCGCGGCGTGAGCCCGGGGCGTCTCCACAGTTCAGCAGGGGCCCTTGGGCGTACTTCTCAAGGGCTGGGGCTACCATCCTGCTGCCGCTTGAAGTCTGCATCGGTTTCGATTCCTTCCCGTCCATTGCATGGTTACCCTTAGCCCATGATGGGGTGATCAGAGAGAGCGACGCAATCATCACTGCAATGAGGCTTATGCCCCGGCTATTCGCGAGGAACTCACAGGTCATTCTCATCGTATCCGGGCTTTTTGTACAGCTTGTCCCACTTGCTTTTGATGTCGGGTCTGTAGACCTTTTCGATCCAATCCCGGGATTTGACTTCTTCCATGGCTACCGAAACCGACTCTTCTCCGTAATGCAGAAGGTCCATCACGTCTTTCGTGATTGCTTCCGCGAGGCGGGTCTTCTGCTGCTCGGATTTGCCGGGCCACAACTTCACGATTACATGCGGCATGGTGGTCTCCTTGTGTTCATGCTTCAATCTCGCGGGGTATCACCTTGAGCGTGGCGGAGCGGGCGCGTGCGCCGATCATGGGGCTGAGATACGGATTGGCCTTGTACTTCGCCCGATACGCGTCGTCGATGAGGTCGTTGACCGGCCCCTCAACCGGCTCGAACGTGACTTCCTTCGTCATGCCGGCGGCCATGATCCGCCCCGCCTTCTGCCGGACCGCGGCCTGATACCACCTGGACTTGGTTCCGTTATAGGCGCGCACATAGAGGGCGTCCTCCACAACGACGGACCAAATCCACGTGGGTGTTCCGTACGTTGTCCCATCTTCGCGGAACGGCGAGATGTACAGGTCATCCTTCTCGGCAAACTTGCGCAGTTCGTCTTTAGGCCATGTGGTCATCGCTTCACCTCATTGAAGGGGCCTCTCATCATTCCCCCAGGAGGCACGGCCATGCCGCAAATCAAAAAGCATTACCCCGGAGGTTCCAGTGCGGCCTGATGGCCGCATCCTGAATTCAAGAATCGAAACTGCAGACCAAAAGATCTTCGCGTGCAGCAAGGAAACTACGGGAGAGTAATTCAGAGCTCCCTGAGAAATGACCCCTACGGACGTTTCTCCCGGTGTTCTCTGTGCGCTCTGGGGTGAGCTTTTACCGGCCGGTGATTCGCTCCATGACCTCGGGATACCGCGCCCCTTGGATCGTCATATTTGACGCCGCACTTTCGATGTCGCGAAGATCGTCCGGGGTAAGCTCGACGGCAACGGCTCCGATGTTCTCTTCCAGGCGCGCCAGTTTGGTTGTGCCCGGGATGGGAACGATCCACGGCTTCTGGGCCAACAGCCAAGCCAGCGCAATCTGGGCAGGTGTTGCCCTCTTCCGTTGCGCGATGTTCTGCAGCAGGTCCACCAAGGCCTGATTCGCTTTCAGAGCCTCCGGCGTAAAGCGAGGGATCTGGCTGCGGAAATCGGTGCTCTCGAACCTGGTGTCCTCGGTGATTTTTCCCGTCAGGAAGCCCTTGCCCAGGGGGCTATAAGGCACGAAACCGATTCCGAGTTCTTCCAGTGCCGGCAGGACTTCCTCTTCCGGGCGCCGCCACCACAGCGAGTATTCGCTCTGGACGGCGGTGACGGGTTGCACGGCGTGCGCGCGGCGGATTGTCTTCGCCGCCGCCTCTGAGAGGCCGAAGTGCTTCACCTTGCCTTGTTGGATCAGGTCCTTCACCGCTCCGGCCACATCTTCGATGGGAACCTCGGCATCCACGCGGTGCTGGTAGAAGAGATCAATCGCATCGATCCGGAGCCGCTTGAGCGAGGCCTCGGCGACTCTCTTGATCTGCTCCGGCCGGCTGTCCAGCCCGGCCAGGCCCCGCTCCGCCTTGGGATCAATTCTCCACCCGAACTTGGTGGCAATCACCACTTGCCCACGAAAGGGAGCGAGGGCTTCGCCCACCAGTTCTTCGTTGATGTAGGGGCCATAGACTTCGGCGGTGTCGAAGAACGTGACACCGCGTTCCACGGCGGCACGGAGAAGAGAGGTCATCTCCTGCTTGTCTTTGGGCGGGCCATAGGAAAAGCTCATGCCCATGCAGCCGAGGCCGAGGGCCGAGACTTCCAGATTGCTCTTTCCCAATTTGCGTTTTTGCATGGTGCCTGCTCCTTTACAAACAGTCTGCATGCAGTGATTCGAGGAGATGGCTTAGTAATGCTCCCAGGACACTCTCCAGTGCTCATTCGGGTCGGGCGACTTCACGATGAGCTGTTTGCCGGAGAACTCATAGACGCGCGTAAGGTCTTTGCCGACCAGCGTCCGCACCAGCGCACCGTCCACGTGGTAAATGAAGGTGTGAGCCCCTTCGTTGATCTCATAGGTGCCGAAGGAAGCCTCATAGCCGCCTTGTGCATATTGCACCGGCGCCGCACCACCTCCTGCCTGTGGATTTCGATACATGACCTGAACCGACATGTGACCGTCGCGCGTGTAAACAAGCAACCCGGTACAATCGGCCTTGTGAACTTTCCCGTCTGCGCCTGGCTCTTCGAGCCAAATAAGCCGCCAAGCTCCGACGAACCGGTCCTGGACACGCTCGTTGTCCGCCCGAATCTGGCTGCCGGGCAGCGTCAAACCGGAAACGGTGGTCATGGCAATCAACCCACACAGTATGCCAAGCGAAAACCGGTCCGTCATGTTCGGCTCCTTGTCGGTCGTGCGTCTCCAAGTGGTCTTGGCTTCCTGATTTTCACAGTCCCAAGCTTACACGGGAGCCCGATTCGAGCGGTAGCCTGATTCTGCCGTATGATTGCCTATTCCTGTCATCATATAAGATTTTGTGGCATGTATTCGCGATTTAGAGTTGCTCTTGATTCCCAGAGGAGGGCTCCATGAGAAAGGCATTAAATCAGAGGATTACTTACCGCGAGCAAGCCTCACAGGTCGTGCCTGCAATGTCCATGCGGCGCTTGTGGGTCGGGTGAGGATGCCGGGCAATAACTGGCTACATGGCCCCCCAGAGCATACCGAGTTGGTCGTAGACTGAGGATAGTTCGGATGCAGAGCGCGGAAAAAACGCATGCCCTTTGGACAGATTAGCTATATTGTCCAGTTTGTTTCTTGCCTGATCCAAATTCAAGCCGGCCTGAATCCCCGGGTCCAGCAATGCAGCTACGCTGATCGCGTACACAGGCGTATCCGAGGCTTTAACGATCTCGAACAGTCCCGAATCATCGCGCTTGCTGAAGGTGTCTACTCCCGAGCAGATGAGGATGACGCCCTTTTGCCCCTTGATCGCCTTCATTCTATCGAGGGTGAACGAGAGGCCGTCGTTCAAATTGATCTCGCTGAACCCAGGAGGCTGGAGCGATTCCAGGGCTGTCCATGTCGATGCGGTGCCGCGGCTGAAATCACTGATGATTTGGGGCCGCATAGTAAAGGCGATAACCGCCACCCAATCGGTGGGCTGAAGCAAACTGGAGTGTTGCAGGGCGCGCAACGCGAGTAAAACCGGCTGCCAATGAGGAACGACCTGTTCGGCGAGCACACAGATCGTCCTCCCGGGACCTGGTTCTGCCGTGCTTTCTCCCAAATCTACTAATGTGACTTGAAGGTGGGTCGTTTCGCCCCCGACGAGTGTGACGTTCTGCTCGAAAGCTTTCTTGCCGCTATGGATAATTTTCAGAACATGGGTGCCGGGACTGGCCTTAATGGTCAACTCACATTGGGCGTCGGTCCGGCCCTGAAGTTGGGAATCGAACAAGACCTTGGCCCCCGGCAAGGTCGCTACCGCCAGCTCAGCCGTCACCGCGGCACCGGCTTGGCGGAGCGCGGCAATCAAGTTGTCATCAGCGCCTGCCAGGCGCAGCGTTTGGAGGTACTTTTCGTCGGCCGTAAAATCGATGCCGCGCTGCTTCACGAGCGTGAGCGCGCGCTGGCTGGACACCCCTCCGGCCACCAGTTTCCCGACTTGCTCCTGGCTGAGGGGCTTCGGCTTCAACTGCCGCAGGGCCTGAATCACCGCCTCTTGCGCGCCTGCCTTGCGTAGGGCATCCAGGTAATCGTCCGTAGGCTCGAAGTCAATGCCGTGCTCCTCAATTCTTTTCTCAAGGTCGGAGCTGCTCATCCCAAACTTTACCAGATCCATGATTTGGTCCCGGGTTAGGGGCGCACTGGATTGCTGCGGCCGAGCCAGGGGCACGAGGGTGGTCAGAAACATGACCAGGATGAGGAACCGAGCACTCATAAGGCCTCTGATTAGTGTGGACTCCGCCGGGGTTCCGAGCGATTAGTGGGTTGCCGAGGGAAAATCAATGTTGGCTTGTTCCAAGTCTCCTTGTCAAGACCTAAGCCAAAGACCTAAGCCAAAGAGTGCTCGTGTTGACAGGTGTCTGCCCGGGACCTAGAATTTTCTCGTAGGGGGATACAGGGCCAATCGTAGAGTAACCGGAATTCATTAGGGCTTTTTGCGGGGAATACATCTCACACCGTGAGCGCCCGAGATGCATCGAGGCATTGTGAGACATCGCCGGAGTTGGCATGCCCGGGGAAAGCATCGTCGTTTCCTCCCCCTGTGGGGGATGGCGCTGGCGTGCCTCTTCGCGGCGAGCGCAATCGCGCAAAACACCGACTCGCTGCTTCTCGAGACGAACCGGAAGTTTACCGTCATCGATCAGATCACCGACCCCGCCGAGCGGGAGGCTCTCTTGAAGATCTACCGGGCGCGGACGCCAAGCGCCAAGGTGGACCTGGCAGAGGTTTTCCTCAAAGAATACCCACAATCCTGGCTGCTGCCGGAGGTCTATGAGGTTGCGGCCAAGGCCTACATCGACTTGGGGGAACTCGAGCGCGCCGTGCGGGAGGGCGGCGCCGCACTCGCGATCCTGCCGGAGTCCCCTCTGCTGCTGGTGCCTCTGGCCAACGCCCAGGTAAAACTCGGCCGGGTAGCCGACGCCGAGCAAAACGCCCACGACTCGCTGGCTTACCTGGATCGATTCGACGGCCCCAGCACGGTGCCGGAAAAACAGTGGCCCGGGGTTGAGCGGGAACTGAAGGCCTCCTGCTATTTTGTGCTGGGCCGGGTCCGAACCCTGCAAGGCCTCGACCTGCCGCTGGGCGAGGAACGAACGAAAAAACTGCAGGAATCGATCACCTTGCTGGCGCGCGCCTGGCGCCTGAACCCCGACGATCCGGAAATCGAGTACCTGACCGGACTCGATTACATCGCCCTGGGCAGCCGAAGCGAGGCGGCCACGTGGATGTCCGCCGTCTATCAACGGGATAGCCCGCTGAAGGAATTGGCCCTGGCCAAACTGCGCACGATATTCGACCAGTCACGAACCAACCCCAACCAGTCCTTTGACGATTACCTGCGCGCGCTCTCGCCTCCAGGCTCGCCGTCTTTTACCGACGCGCCGGCCAGTTCGCCCGGCAAGACGCAACTTGCCGACTACGTTGGGTCTCAGGCCTGTGCCATGTGCCACCAGGACGTCTACCAGAATTGGTCGCATACCGGAATGGCACGCATGCTGCGGCCTTATGCCCCCCAAAATATTCTGGGGGACTTCACTCGCGACAACACTTTTTATCTCGGTGACGAGGTCCGCGAGGAAGGAGAGAAATTCGAATTCGTCCCGGGCAAAGACCGAGAGCCTTTCGCGCACATGGTGGTGGACCACGGGCGGCATTACTTTGAGATCAAGCAGTCCGACCACACGTGGCATCGCTATCCGGTGGACTACACCATCGGGTCGAAATGGCAACAGGGTTACGTGACGCGCCTGCCGAACGGCCAACTTCAGGTTTTTCCCATTGAGTACAACCTTCGTTACCGCAAGTGGGTAAACTTCTGGAAGATCATCGACGCCCCCGGCACGGAGCGCGACGATCCCCGGACGTGGGAGAAATTCACTCCCGCCACCAACTACCTGATGAACTGCGCTGTCTGCCACACCAGCCAGTTGCACAACAACCGCGGTGGGGGATTCGAGCCGGACAACCTGGAGTTTCGCGAGCCGGGGATTGGCTGCGAGATGTGCCACGGGCCGGGAGGGAAGCATGTGGCGGCGCGCTCCCAGGGAAAGACGGAGGAGAAAGACCCCCTGGAACCGCCGGTCGACTTCGCGCGCATATCGAGCGCCGCCTCTGTGGCCATCTGTTCGCAATGCCACATGCAGTCGGCCATCCGCGCGCCGGGAGCGGGGGGCGAATTGAATTATTCCCGGGAGGATGGTTCGTTTTACAAGCCATACAAGTCGCGCCCCTATGCCGAATTCTTCCTGAATGCTCATTACAAGGACGGCCGCTTCCGCCCCACCAGCTTTATCGTGGAATCGTTCCTGCGCAGCCGTTGCTTCCGCCTGGGAGGAGCGACCTGCGTTTCCTGCCACGACCCCCATCACGACGACGCCGCGTCAAACCCCACTTCCCTGCTCTTCCGCGATGAGCCCAACCGAATGTGCACCCAGTGCCATGGGGAACTCAAAGACCCCGCCAGCTTGCAAAGGCACACCCGGCATCCGCCGATGTCAGAAGCAAGCGAATGCGCCTCGTGCCATATGCCCCGTATCATGAGCGCGCTGATGTCGCAAGCCAGGACGCACCACATCGACGACATCCCCAACGCCCGCATGACGGAACAATTCGGCCGGGAGGGAAGTCCCAATGCCTGTTTGCTCTGCCACCGCGACAAGAGCGTAGCGTGGATCTCTCAACAGTTGGAGAAGGGTTGGAACATCCACAGCGCTCCCTCCCGGATCTCTTCGTTGAGCTCGCACTGAAAAGAGGATTCTCTCCAACCTGCATGGGAGGCATTGCCTCGGCCTCCCCGGGGGGAGTGAGACTACACCCGCCCTTGCCCCGGGGGTGCCGAGTATGCGGCGCGCCCGGAAAGGTCAATAGAAGGCCCGGTGGGTGGAGGGGAAGCTGAACCGCCTCATCCCGCTGCGAAAGCCGGACGCTTGAGACGCACCTGGTAGCTGTAGCGGTCGCCTCGCCATGTATTGATGCCGAAAATCAAGGGGCGTCCCTTCGCATCGTAGGCGGTGTCGCGGCAGAGCAAGAGAGGGGACCCCACGGGTACATTGAGGCAGTCGGCCAGCACTGAATCGGCGCTGCTGCCTTCGATGGTGTGGACGGACTCTTGGGGAGGGATACCCGACAATTCCAGAAGTTCGTACAAGGACCCTGTGAAGTCCATATCCGGCCGGAGGCCAACCCAGGACGGCAGGTAATCGATGGCATGAACGATGGGATTGCTGTCGCCATACCGGATGCGCTCCAACCGGAATACCTGGGCGTCGTCCTCGATCGCCAGGTGGATGGCGACTTCTTCGCCGGGAATAACATAGGAAGCTTCCAGTACCCGGCTGCCGGGCACCATGCCCAGGCGTCTCATCTCCTCGCTGAAGCTAACCAGGGCCGGCAATTGCACGGCTAATCTGGGTTGCGCAACATAGGTACCCTTGCCGGTTATTCTTGTGACCAACCCCTCTTCCAGCAATTCCTCCAAGGCCTTTCGAACAGTGGCCCGGCTCACCTGGAAACTTCTTTGTATTTCCTCCTCCGTTCCCAGGAGATCCCCCGGGTGAAGGCCACGCTGGCGAATGTCGTTCTTCAGGTGCTGGGCGATCTGATAGTAGAGAGGTATGGGTACCTCGCGATCAATACGCTCGAAAGGGATTGACTCTAGCCGCTTTGGCGACCCGCCCATGGGGAGAGTATATACGAGTTATGTGGGTTCTCGTGAGTTGGGCGTGCCACCGTGTAATTGCCAAAAAGGCACAATTCAAGAGTCAACTGATGCGCAACTTTATTTTCAACGATTTGGAAGTCATAGTCGCAATTTATCCGTACAATCGGATAATCGGTTTTTATGCTTGACATACTTACAGAGAATCCACTATAACCATCACCCGTTGTCTCGGGTATACGAATACGCTGCAAAGATCCGTAAGAACAGATGCCAAGGGGATGCAGTTATGAAGCATAGAGAAGTTCAGGGCGGCGACACGATCAATCGGCGTGACTTTATGAAACGGGCGGCCCTGTCAACCGCGGGTGGCTTGGCGGCCCCGGCCGTGGGAACTGGCCGGGCGGTGGGCGCAAACGACAGAATTCGAGTGGCCGCGATCGGCACGGGGCTGGAAGGCAGCTCCGTGATGGCCGAATTCCTGAAGCAGCCCGATGTTGATCTGGCCGCCGTTTGCGATGTCTACCAACCCCACCTGGAACGTGCGCTGAAAACCACCGAGGGGAAGGCCAAGGGCTATACCGACTTTCGCGAGGTGCTCGACCGCAAGGACATTGATGCCGTGCTGATCGCGACGCCCGATCACTGGCACGCCTTGCAGGCGGTGCTGGCCTGCCAGTCCGGCAAGGATGTGTACACGGAGAAGCCTGTTGCCACGACCATCGAGGAAGGCAAGCGGATGTTGGATGCGGCGCGGAAATACAACCGCGTCATGCAGGTCGGAACGCAATGGCACTCCAGCGCTCACTTCCAAAAGGGAGTGCAATTGGTGCAGGACGGCCTGATCGGCAAAGTCAATTGGGTGCGGACCTGGAACTACCTGAACATGTACCCTCAGGGTTTTGGCACCTTTGAGGACAGCGAACCTCCGGCCGGACTCGATTGGGACCTGTGGCTCGGCCCCGCCCCCAAGGTTCCGTTCAACTGGAATCGCTTTGGCGGGGAGAAGTACCTGTGGTCCACGTTCCGATACTTCTGGGACTACGCCGGCGGGTGGATGACCGACTGGGGAGTCCACCTTATTAACATCATCCAGTGGGCAATGAAGGTTGACGGGCCCAAGGTCGTCACGGCCAGCGGCGGAAAACTAAGCACCCACGACAACTGCCAGACGCCTGATACGCTCCAGGCGACATTCGAGTACCCCGGTTTCCTTGCCACCTACGAACTTCGCATGGGCAACCAGCACTCCCGGTACGGAGAACACGAATATACCGGGCGCGACTGGGATGTGCTGCGCGAGTGGGCCATTGAGTTCTACGGCTCGGATGGGACACTCACTTTCGATGAAATGGGCCTTAAAGTCACTCCGGAAAAGTCGCGTTCCGGCACGAGCCTGGTGGACCGGACCCCCGCCATGGAATTAAAGGACGCCGACGAGGGACTGTTCGAGCACGTGCGCAACTTCCTGGATTGCGTCAAGTCGCGCCAACGGCCGGAGTGCGATATCGAAATCGGTCTGCGGGCCACCAACACTTGCCACTTGGGGAATATTGCCTATCGCACCCAGTCCCGCCTGGCCTGGGATGCGGCGGGTCAAAAGTTGGCGCAGGGCCCGCCCGAAGCTCGGAAGCTTTTGGATGTGGTATACCGGGCGCCGTGGAAGCTGGTAGTGTGAGGCTCCGATGAACAGCCGCGAGCGCGTGTTGGGGTTTCTGGCCGGGCAGCCGGTGGACCGCCCCCCCTGCATGCCGCTGGCGATGATGTTTGCGTCCGACTACATCGGCAGGAAGTATCTGGACTATGCCACGGACTTCCGCGTCGAAGTCGAGGGCCAGATCCGCGTGGCGGAGGATTTCAACTTCGATTACGTGACCTTCTGCACCGACCCCGCCTGCGAAGCGGCGGATGCTGGCGCGCCGGTCGTTTACTTTCCCGATCAGCCTCCCGCCCTTGACGAAAGCAATGCGTTGCTGAGTGACAAACGGCGGCTCCAGACGCTGCATATGCCGGACCCTCACTCCCCGGGCCGGATGAACAACGGCATCAAGGCAGTGGCGTTGTTCAAGGAGCGTGTGGGGAATTCGAAACTGATTGAGGCCTGGGTGGAAGGCCCCTGCGCGGAGGCCGCCGACCTGCGCGGCATCAACCAACTGATGCTGGATTTTCATGACGACACGGCCTTCGTCCGCGACCTCTTTGAATTTGTGGTGGAGATGGAGGTAGCTTTTGCCCGCGCCGAAATCGCGGCGGGCGCGGACTTGATCGCCATTGGTGACGCGGCCGCTTCCCTGGTGGGGCCGCAGTTGTATGACGCCATCGTCTGGCCCTACGAGAAGATGCTGGTGGACGCCATCCATGCTTTGGGCGCGCCCGTGCGCCTGCACATCTGCGGCGACACTCGCGCCATTCTCACGGGCATGGGACTACTGGGGTGCGAGATCGTGGACTTGGATTACCTGACTCCCGTGGCGCAAGCCCGCAGGATTTGGGGGCCGCGCCAGGCCCTGATGGGGAATATTGATCCCGTCCGGACCTTGCGCGACGGGACACCTGACTCCATCCACCGCGAACTGGCCGAATGCCATCGCCAGGCCGAGGATCGCTTCATAGTGGGAGCGGGGTGCGAGGTCCCCCGCGATACTCCCCCGGAGAATGTGCGGGCTCTTTCGACGTACGCTCGAAACCCGAGCCCTTGCTTGACACACAGGGCAAGGGGGTAGAATAAACGCACGTCGGTTCGTACGGATTGATTTTCTCCTGTGCTGTAATTCTGTCATTTGCTGTGCTGGCACGCCGTCGGGTCACATCTTTTCTTTGTAAAGGGAGGTCCTATGAAAAGGATTGCATGTGGTGCAGTCTGGCTGGCAGCGTTCGTGTTGCTGGCTGGACTTCAGAATCTCCGTGCTCAGGCGGTAGGGGCAATTACTGGACTTGTCACGGACCCCACCGGCGCCGTGATCCCGGCAGCCAAGGTCACTGCGACCAATGTAGCGACGGGCGTATCTCAGTCGACCGTGACCAGCGGCGGTGGAACCTACACCATTCCGAGTCTATTAGTGGGCACGTACAAGGTTACGGCCGAAGCCGGAGGTTTCAAGCCCGGAACGGCTGAGGACATTACTCTGGACGTGGCTCAGCAGCGTGTGGTGAATTTCAAGCTCGTACTCGCGGGAGTTACCGCCTCGGTCGAAGTCAACGCGGCACCGCCCTTGCTGAACACCACCGACGGCGCGCTGGCTGGAACCGTATCCACCGAGCAGGTCCAGAACCTCCCCCTCAATGGCCGCGACGTGTCGGGACTGATCATGATGCAGCCTGGCATGGCGCAGGACACGGGGGGCATGGGATGGTTGCGCCCGCAGTGGATCAGCAATGGGAATCGCGCGGAGACCCTGGTAGGGACCTTGGACGGCGGCGATATCGGCGACCCGGAGATGGGTACGCTCCAGTTCACGAATTTCAACCTGGACGCCATCGCCGAATTCAAGGTGCAACAGAACAATTACACTTCCCAATATGGGCAGGGCGCCGGGACCATCACCCAAATCGTAAGCAAGTCCGGCACCAACCAGTTTCATGGCAGCGCTTTCGATTACGTACGGAACAGCGTCTTCGACGCTCGTAACTTTTTCGGCACCTCGGTAGCCCCTTACCGCCGGAACGAGTTTGGAGCCACTTTCGGCGGCCCCATCATCAAGGACAAGACCTTCTTCTTCGTGCAATATGCGGGCCTGCGGCAGAGGCTGGGAATTACGAACGTTGCCATGGTTCCCACCGCCCAGCAGCGGCAGGGTATCGTCATGAACGGGACGGATGAACTGCAAGTCCCCATGAACTCCGTGGCGCAAGAAATTCTCAACCGCTATCCGCTCCCCAATCAGCCCGGGGGCCAGTTCGGCGCCAATAGCTACAATTACTTGTTTTCGCAGCCCAGGAATGACGATCAGTGGTCGGCGCGCGTTGATCATCACTTTTCCAGTAAGGACACATTCTTCGCGCGTGCCTCTTACGTCAACATGATCGCCAAGGAACAGGATTCGTGGGCAGCCCAGCTGGGCGGCTCGAATTTCTCGACCTCGAACGTCAGCAAATCGCGCAACTACGCGGTTGGCGAGACCCACCTGTTCTCACCCACCCTCCTAAATGATTTCAGCTTCACCCTCAATCGGAACATCGAAGGCGTGCCCATGGCTCCCGCGGAGGCCAACACAACGGACACTAACTTCCTGGACGGCAGTATGTGGGGCTGGGGACCAGACTCCTTCCTGACCATGTATGTCGTCACTGTCTTCGATTACAGAGACAATGTCGCCTGGACCAAGGGCCGCCACTCGTTCAATTTCGGCGGAGAGTACCGGCGCGAGTGGGACAACGGCACCGGGGTGACTTCCATCGGCCCCAGCGGCCAGTTTCAGTTTAACGCCGGCACGCCGCTCAGCGTTGCCGTCCCCTCGATCAACGGCGGCGCCGGATTGGCGGCGGGCGCTCCCAGCCCCAGCGGCCTGATCAGCATGATGGAAGGCGATGACGTGCAATATGGCCGGTCCACCACCGCAGCGGGGTATGGCCCGCCTGGCGGAGGCATCGTATGGTGGGGCCTGCGCCGCTCGACGCTCGCCGGCTACATTCAAGACGATATTAAAGTCACCCGGAAGCTCACCATGAACATGGGGCTGCGCTACGAATATGCTTCGGTTCCCTGGGAAGTCGGCAGCCGTTTCTCGGGGCCGGCCGATCGCGGTGACCTTTATGGGCACTTCGTCGTCAACCCCAACCCGCTTTGGGCGCCCGACAAAGTGGCCGGGAATTTTGCTCCCCGCTTTGGCTTGGCTTACAACCTGGGAAACAACACCGTTCTACGAGGCGGGTTCGGAATCTTCACCAACGTGATCCCCACCGTTTACCCGGACCAGGCCCTGGTGAATTTCCCCGTTGCCTCACTCAACTGGTTGTCCGCTGCGCCGTACTCGCTCAGTCCCTTGCCCGTGTCGCTTCCCCCGTTAACCAGCACCACGGGACAAGTTTTGGTCGCGAATGGGGACACCAAATCGGTCCCACCCAATACGCCGGTGAACCTCGCCCCCTACGCGGCGATCCTGGGACCTCTGGGCGGGGATTTTCCCTCGGACTCAATGAGAAATGGTTACACCATCAGCGGCAATGTTACTTTGGAACGCCAACTTGCGGGCGGCGTTGCAGTGCAAGCTTCCTACGTTGTTAATAATGGCGTCAGCCTCTGGAATCAGGGTTATCCGAATGGATTTGTCGGCGCGGAAGCCCAGTACGCTCCCTTTACTCAAATCACTCCGGGGCTCACCGAGATGCAGGTCTTCTATAATGCGGCACACTCCACGTACAACGGCTTGCAGTTGCAGGCGCGCAAGACCTCCGCGTCGCACGGAATCCAGTTCGGGGCCAATTACACGTACGCGAGGAACATGACCGATGCCGACGCAGTGTGGAGTGCTCCCGGAGCAAGCGGGGGAGTATCCCCCACCAACCCCGGTTGCATCAAATGCGAGTATGCGCCCGCCAGCTACGCCGTCGCCCAGCGCTTCGTGGCCAACTTCGAATATACGCTTCCGTTTGCCCACTGGCGCGCGGCTCCCAAGCGGCTCACGGGAGGATGGAGTGTGTTGGGTATTTTCAGCACCCAGTCCGGCTTTCCTTACACCGTCACCGGTCCGTACGGGAGTCTGCAGTATGGGTATGATGCGTTCGATGGGGTTGGCGCCCGGCCGTTCTATCTCCAGAAGGCCACACGGAGCCCCGCTCTTAAGCCGGGCTGCGGGCCGCAGTTGCTCTCGGACGCCGTCATCGGCATGGACCCCACTACTTGCGCTTTACCCGGGGACCCCAAAGCCGCGCCCTTGGGCGGCATAGGCACCGGATATTTCGATATTCCGACCGTCCAAAGCCCCGTCAATGGGAACTCAGTCCTGCCGAACCCAGGGAATCTGGGACGAAATACCCTTCGGGGACCCGGCTGGTCAAACGTTGACTTTTCTGTGATCAAGGACACCCGCATCACCGAGTCCAAAACGCTGCAATTCCGTGCGGAGTTCTTCAACCTCTTTAATCAAGTCGATTTCCAAACGCCCGGCGGAATGACGCTGGGCTCAGGCAGTTTTGGCAAATTGACCAGTACGATCTACCCCGAGCGCGAGATTCAGCTCGGACTGAAGTTCATCTTCTGACGTCAAATTGTCCGATTCTGTGGCGTCTCTGTTGCAACACGGGCGGGGCGGGATCTGGGTTCCGCCGCGCCCGGTTGCGAGATAGGCTGGGTGCTTACCCGGTATACATAAACGAGGAGTAAGTCTCCCTTTTCTTCCAACGCCTCCTGACGGATAATCCGGCCCGACCAACGTGGAAGGAGTCACAAATACATGAACAAGGTCCTATACACACGCAGGCAATTGTTGAAAACCACGGCGGGAGCGGCAGGCGCCTCTGCGGTTACGAAGTCTCTGCGCCTGGATCCGCTCGCCGCCTACGCGGCACCACGGTCAGTGCCGCCCAGCGACCAGGTGCGCTTCGGAATCGTGGGAATCGGTATGGAGGGCACTTCCCTGCTGACCACCGCCATCCAGCTCCCGGGGGTGGAATGCGTCGCCGCTGCCGACCTCTACGATGGCCGCCACGAATTGGCGAAGGAAATCGTGGGCAAGCCCATCCGCACCACCCGCCGGTATAAGGAACTGCTCGACGCCAAGGATATCGACGCCATCATCGTGGCGGTGCCCGACCACTGGCACAAGCAAGTGGTGGTGGACGCTGTTACCGCGGGCAAGGACGTGTACTGCGAAAAGCCCATGTCCCATAATCCGGCGGACGGGCTGGCAATGGTGGCAGCGGCCAAAAAGACCGATCGTATCGTGCAGATTGGCGCTCAACGGACCAGTTCGGTTTTGTGCGCCAAGGCCAAGGAAATGCTTGAGCAGGGCGCTATCGGCGATCTCAGCCTGATTGAGGCGACCTACGGCCGCAATGACCCGAATGGCGCGTGGGAGTATCCCCCGCCGCCCGACCTGTCGCCCGACAACCTGGATTGGGATACCTGGCAGGGAACCGCTCCTAAGAAGCCTTTTGATCCTTACGCCTTCGCCCGCTGGCGCTGCTGGAGAGAATACGGGACCGGCGTGGCCGGCGACCTGCTCGTTCACCTCATCAGCGGCATGCAGTTTGTCCTGGGCATAAACGAATACCCCAAGCGCGTTTCGGCCTTTGGAGGCATTTACCGGTGGAAGGACGGACGCGATATGCCGGATGTGCATCCGGTCCTTTTCGAGTACAAGAATGTCCCCGTCTACATGCGCCTGACCCTGGGTACAGAGTCTGTCGAAGTCACCCGCTTCATGGGCTCCAAGGGCATCATTGAACTGCGCGAGTTCAGCGTGAGCTTTACGCCTCAGCCCGGAGTGGACCTCGCTCCCAGTTGGTACGTGGCTTCCTTCCCGGCCCGGCTCCGGAACCCCTATATCAAGAAATGGCATGAGGATCACGATCCGGCGCCTGGAAAGGAACCAGCGCTCGAGACCGTAACCTACAACGGCGACGACTACGACGACCTTCGGCCGCATCTTTGGAGGTTCTTTCAGGCGGTGCGGTCGCGCCAGCCGGTGGTGCAGGACGTGGTCTTCGGACACAACGCCGCCCTGGGC
Source organism: Terriglobia bacterium (assembly GCA_035501695.1). Classification (GTDB taxonomy): domain Bacteria; phylum Acidobacteriota; class Terriglobia; order UBA7540; family UBA7540; genus Bog-366. Next base: position 19,452 of record DATJVT010000513.1, read on the forward strand.
TGCCATCTTGCCAATGAGTCTTACTTTCGCAAGAGCCCGGTTTACTGGGACGCGGCGTCGGGAACGATTAAGTCGATGGGGTAATCTGAAAGCTGCCTCTTTGGTTTTCCCCGCCGGATGGGGTGCATAGGCGTAAAGGCAAGTGGGAATTATTGTATTCCACCCTTTGGAGTGCGGGAGCAGCAGCTCCCGCTTTCTGCTGTCAGTTTATACGGCCGAGTGTGGAGCAACAGAGGAAGGCGGAAACTGCTGCTCCCGCACTCCAAAGACGGGGTGAAGGGGCGGGACGCGGGCGGAAAGAGAAGAGGAGCATACTCTTGACCAGCGAAAAGTTGATCGGCGCCGTGGACATTGGGGGCACGAAAATTGCCGTCGGAGCGGTTACGCGGGAAGGCGAGATCGTCGCGCGCCTGGAGTGTCCCACCGCGCCGGAAAAGGGGTTTGACCGGGCGATGCACAATGTCAAGGCCATGCTACGCGAGGCGGCGGAGCGAGCGGGAGCGTCGTGGGAAGGCATTGGCGTGGCCTGCCCGGGGCCGCTCGATCCGTTTACAGGGATCATCGGGGATGTGGGGACGCTTCCCACGTGGCAGGATGGCAACCTGGTTGCTGCACTGGAACCCGAGTTCGGCGTGCCCGTCGCCGTGGAAAACGACTGCGATGCCGCCGCCCTGGCAGAGGTGAACTGCGGGGGGGCGAAGGGCAGCGAGCGGTTCATCTACATCACGATCAGCAGCGGCATTGGGGGAGGAATCATCTTCTGGGGAAAACTCTACCGCGGCCCTAACGGCGCCCACCCGGAGCTTGGACACCAGGTCATTGACGCTTCGGGGCCGCTGTGCTATTGCCGGGCGCGCGGCTGCTGGGAAAGCCTGGCCAGCGGACCCGCCATGTCGGCGTGGATGCGCGGACAGCCCGGCGGGCCGGAACTCACCGCGGCCGAGATCTGCAAATTCGCTGAAGAAGGCGATCCGTTGGCGCGAAAGTGCATGGAAAGGGAAGGATATTACGTCGGTGTGGGTCTTGCCAACCTCATCACCCTATTCACACCCGATGCCATTACCCTGGGAGGGGGAGTGATGAAGAGCAGCCATCTCTTCCTGGATCGCGCTCGCGAGGTGATCCGGGAGATCTGCACGCAGGTGCCGGCGGCGAAGACCCGCATTATCCCCGCCTCCCTGGGCCCCAACACCGGCCTTGCCGGGGCGGCCCAGGCCTGGCGGGCCCGGCATGCGCGAACCCCCGGCGCATTTTGTGCCTGACAAAGGCTATTGTTGTATGTATACACTTGCAGGTAGTTAGGGAGACTCGACTTCTTGCTTGGGATATCGACTCTCGGCTGTAGAGGAGGGAATCATGATTCAGATGGAAACAGTTTCGAAGTCCCGCCGCCGCGTGGGTGGCGGGGTCGTTGGAAGATTCGTTCTCATATGCCTGGCGTTAATGGCATTCGTTCCTATCTCGACCCTCGGTGCGCCCACCGCCCTCCAGCCCTACCTGGGCCGGTGGGACCTGAGTGTGAAGTCGCCCGCCAAAGAACTGCCCTCCTGGATCGAGGTCTCCGAGGAACAGGGCAAACCCAAGGTGGTAATGGTAGGGCTTACGGACCACGCCACGCCGCTGGCGCGGGTTCAGTTCAAAGACGGTGAGCTGGAATTCGTTTCCCCCAAGGGGGAGGAAGGCTACACCGAGGATATGACATTTAAGGGCAAAGCCGTGGGCGGTCAACTGGTGGGCACCGTAACCGGATCGAGCGGAACTTCCTGGCCGTGGGTGGGCCGCAAGGCACCAAGCCTGAGGCAAACTGCCGCGCCGGCGTGGGGCAAGCCGGTCACGCTCTTCAACGGCAAGGATTTCACCGGGTGGCGTTTCAGCGACCCCAGCCATGCGAGCAATTGGAAGGTCGAAAACGGCGAATTGGTGAATCACGGGCACGGCTCGGAGATTATCACCACCGCCAAATTCATGGACTTCAAGTTGCACCTGGAGTTCAACTGTGGCCCCCAATCCAACAGCGGCGTGTTCCTGCGCGGCCGGTATGAAGTGCAGATCGAGACCGACTCCGTGCAGGAGCCGCCCAGCCACCACACGGGCGGGGTCTACGGGTTCCTTGATCCCACGCCGGAGCTGCCGCGCAAGCCAGGAGAGTGGCGGACCTTCGATATCACCCTGGTGGGCCGGACCATCACCGTGGTGCAGGACGGCAAGACGATTATCGACAACAAGGAAATCCCCGGCATTACGGGTGGCGCTCTCGACAGCCACGAAGACTCGCCCGGCCCCATCTACCTTCAGGGAAGCGAGGAGGGGCGCGTGGCGTTTCGGAACATCGTGATTACACCTGCGCTGAAGTGAGGCAATGCTAAATGGCCCTAAGTGACGCTTTAAAGGCGCGTTGGTTCTGGTACTCCGTCCTCTGCGTGCTCTGTTGGGGCGGGTGGGCGATGCTCTCCAAGCTTGGCTCCCGGGAGATCCCGCCCGAGACCATGCAATTCATATTTACCATCGGGGCGCTACCGGTGGGGGTGGCGCTACTGATTGCCCGGCGCGGCCGGATGGAAAAAACCGTAAAGGGAATCACTTATGCCGTGACTAACGGGATTCTCTCCGCCATCGGCGGCCTGGCGCTCTTCGCCGCCTACCACACCAACGGCAACACTTCCGTCATCACCGTCTCGACCTCGTTATATCCGATGATAACCGTAGTATTGGCCATCTTGATCCTCCGTGAGCGTTTGACGGCCACCCAGGCGCTGGGGCTTGTCTTCGCGGCGGCGGCGATCGTACTCTTCGCGCTGTAAGGGGTTTTCACGTGTTCCATCTCGCTCCCTGGTTCTGGTTTGCGGTAGTCACGCTGGTGTCGTGGGGAATCGTAGGACTGTTCCAGAAGCTATCCACGAACTACGTTTCGGCGGAGTCCGCACTGATCTGGCTGGTGGTGGGATTTCTCTTGCTCGAACCCCTGCTTTATCCGGGAAAGGCTCTATGGCACTACAGCGCGTGGAACCTGGCGTGGGCGTTGCTCAGTGGGGTTTTGAACGCGCTGGGGGCCTGGGCGCTATTCGCGGCGTTGAAGAGTGGCGGCAAGGCCTCCATCGTCTGCCCGTTCACCGCCCTCTACCCCCTGGTGGTGGTCCTGCTGGTTCCCTTCCTCTTGCACGAATCGGTAACGGTGTACCAGGGCGGGGGTGTTCTCTGCGCCCTGGCGGCAGTTTGGCTTTTGTCCACGTAGTATGAGGTAACCGGAATGCCTGAATTGACTTCGCGCGAGCGCCTGCAACGGACGCTGCGCCTGCAGCCGGCGGACTACGAGCCGTGCAGCTTCGTGAGCTTCACGGCCCTGCGCCGCCGCTGCCGGGAGAATATGTACGAGTTGGCCTTGGCCGAAAAAGCTCTGGGCCTGGATGCCTTTCTGTTTATCCCTACTCTCTCGCGGCCCCAACGGCCGGAGCACCCCGAACTGCGAGGCTTGCCCGTGCGGTTCCACCCCTCCGTGGTAACTCGGGAACGGCGGGAAGAGATTCCCGGGCAACCCGCCATTCTTCACAAGGAATATACGACCCCGGCGGGAAAGCTCCGGACCAGCGTGCGGATGTCGGACGATTGGCCGCATGGCGACCACATCCCTTTCGTGGATGACTTCCAGGTGCCCCGCGCCATCAAGCCGCTGCTCTCGGGAGACTCGCGGGAATTGGAGGCTCTTCAGTTCCTGCTCACGCCGCCATCACCGGAAGACATCGCGCAATTCCAAGCCGAGGCCGAACGCGCTCAGGCCTTCGCTCTAGAGCACGGAGTGCTGTTGGCGGGCGGATGGGGTGTGGGCGCGGACATGTCGAACTGGCTGTGCGGGTTTGAGAACCTGATGCTGCTCGGCCACGACCAGCCAGCCTTCGTCGAGAGACTCTTCGAGATGATCCACCTCTGGAATCGGCAGCGAATGGTTGCGGTATTGGCGGGCAAGGTGGATCTCTTCATTTACCGGGCATGGTATGAGGGGTGTGATTTCGTGAGCCCCGGGATCTGGCGGAAGGCGATCCTGCCCCGGCTCCAGGCTGACGCCGCCCTGGCGCATGAGCACGGGGCGAAGTTCGGCTATATCTGCTCCAGCGGAATCCTTCCGCTGCTGGGTGATTTCCTGGATGCCGGCATTGATGTGCTGATCGGCGTCGATCCCGTGCAGGGAACCAAGACCGACCTGGCGGAGATCAAGCGGCGGACCGCCGGGCACCTCTGCCTGTGGGGCGGCGTCTCGGGAGCGGTGACGGTGGAGATGGGAGAAGAGGCGGAAGTCCGCGCGGCCGTTCGGCTAGCTATCGAAGCTCTTGGGCCAGGAGGATTCATCCTTTCCCCGGTCGATAACATCACCGTGGACGCGCCCCGCACCTGGCAGAACATCGGGGCCTTTATCGACGAGTGGAAGCTGCGGCGGTCAAACGGGGGCGCCGCCCCTCCGGCCATCAGAAGCGGCGCCGTCGCCAACCTGTGACCGTGGGAACCGCCGATCAGGCCCCGGCGGTCTTGATCAGATTCCGCATATAGATGGCCGCTCCCTCCGCGCACTGGTCGGCAAACTCCAACCCCACGGTCTGGCCGTTCACCACCGGTAGCGTGTGGCAGAGTTCGTATCCGATGTAGCCCTTGTAGCCAATCTCCTTCATGCCTTGCACGAAATAGCCGTAGTAGTCCGGTCCCTTCGCAGTTCCGTCCGCCTCACGCTTGAACTCTCCCCCGAAGTGGGACAACGCCTGCAACGATCCCACTTCCTTGGCCGCCTGGCGGATGCCCGCGGACGACTTGTCATCCATGATCCAGGCGTCGAGGGAGACCTTGAGGTGCGGCGAGTTGATTTCCCTCACCATGCGCAGCATGTCCTGGTGGTTATTGATGACCGGCTTGTGATTCTGGAGCGCCAGCGTCACGCCGGCATCGGCGGCGGACTTGGTGCACTGGGTCAGGCCATCGCGGCACCAGTCCCAAATCTGCTCCGGCGGAATGCCCTGGTGGGTGGTTTCCCATAAGGGCTCGGAAGCGCTGTAGGAGGCGAGTCCGTGGTCCTGGGTAACCCCGCGCCAGGCCACGAATACACGGACCGTCTTTGCCCCTAACTCCGGGGCGAGCTGGATCAGGTCGCGCATGTAGACCAGTTGCGCGTCGCGATGCTCGGTGATCGGGCTGCTGAAGTCGTTGTTGCCGGCCAGGCCGTAGATGTCAATTCCTTCGCCCTCCGCCATCTTGCGCAGTTCGCGGGCGTGGGCGCGCGTGAGACTCAGGGGATGGCCGTGCGGGCGCTTGCCGTCAACCTCCACGCCGTCGTAGCCATACTTCTTGGCGCGACGAACCGTGTCCTCAAGCGACAGCGCGTTGCCCCGATACCAGATTCCCAGGTATGTGATGCTATAAAGCCCAACCTTCAATCCCGCAGGTTTCACAGCCTGAGGCGCCTGACCGGATCGACCTGTCTCTGGCGACGCCAGCATACCGGCCGTTGCCGCCAGTGACGCCCCGACGAATTCACGCCGATTGATGCCCTTATACTCCATAGAAGCTTGTCCCCCTCTTGGAATGGAAACGATGGTATTGCCTTATGAGTGCAGCGTTTCCTCTTTGGTTCCCAAACGGGCGTAAGCATATTCCCAACTGCCCGCCAATACAATGCTCAGTTTAGCCTTGCCCTCGGAGGGGTCCCTTTCCAGCCTCGGACCAATCCGGTGCTGCCCCTGGTTATTGCTCCACGCCCCACGATTTCGTGCATACTCGCGCGCTTGAGCGTGTAAAATGCCGCTGCCCCAGGTATGAGACTGTGGACAAGCTGGGAGCTCTGATCAGGAGTCGCCTTTGACCGCGCTCATGGATGAAATCAAGCTTCAACCCGCCGCACTGGAACTGGTGCGTACGTACTACGGCCGCGAACATGCAAGATTGACTGAGTCGCTGGAGAAAATGGCGGGATCATCCCCTCGCTCCATTTTGTTCACGGGAATGGGCTCGTCGCTGTTTGCCGCCTACCCCGCGCAGGCGTGGCTGACAAATCTGGGGTTTCAAGCCACCGCTTGGGAGACGTCGGAACTCTTATACCACCACCTCAATTTCCTCCAAAAGGGCACGCTGGTCGTGATCGTCTCGCAATCAGGCGAGAGCGCAGAGATAGTCCGGTTGCTCGACCATCTGCCGGCGGGTATCCCGCTTGTGGCTGTGGTCAACGACGAGGATAGCACGCTGGCGCGGCGCGCCGGCTTCGTGCTGCCGATGCTGGCAGGCCCGCAATGCACCGTTACCTCGTCCACCTTTACCTGCTCGGTGGCCGCGTTGATGTATCTGGGCTTCGCCATTGCTGGAAAACCGTGTCGCGCCCTCAGCGAGGTCGTTCGGGATGCGGCACGGCAACAGGAGCGGTTAATCGAGAGTTTCCACCGCACCTTGACCCCAGTGATTGACGTGCTCGGTTCGGTGCCTTATGCCGTGTTGATGTCGCGTGGGCCGGATCTGTCGACGGTGCATCAGGCATCGCTCATGTTCAAGGAGGTTGCGCACCTTGCGGCGGAACCCATGAGCGCGGCGCATTTCCGCCATGGGCCCGTCGAGATGGTCAGTCCGGAGCATGGCTACGTTATCTTCGCCCGCCACGGCAATCGGCCCGAGTCCGGCAAGCTGCTCGTCAAGCTGGCCGGGGATATCGATGCTTACGGCGGGCGGGTTGTGCTCCTCACTGACCAACCTGCGGCGAAAGGCAGAAACACTACAACCATCCGGGTCCAGCCCCTGCGCTTGGGATTGGGCACGCTGGTTGATTCGGTCTACGTTCAACTTATAGTGCACGAACTGGCAGTGCGGGCTGGCGTTGAACCCGGCGTATTGAAGGTCGCACAGAATGTGACCACGGAAGAATGATGGCCCCTACAGGAGTTTTGATATGACCCATCCTATGAAGTTCTGGCAGTGCTCATCCGCACTCTTATTGTTTTGCGTGTCCCTGCTGTGGGCGCAGGAGCCAGTGAGTATCCATGAAGCGCCACTGGCGCTTCCGACGTACGAAATCGGGCCGCCTGACCTCGAGCCGATGTTCTATGCCGGGCGCGATTACCAGGGCGCCCAGGGGGCGATCTATCCCTACCCGCTTTATGAGGACCTCTTGGACGTTCGCGACAACAGGACGTACCAGGCGGATTACCTCGAGAACCAGTACGTGAAGATCTGCGTGCTGCCGGAATTGGGCGGTCGCATTCTCTCCGCCACCGACAAGACCGATGGCTACGACTACGTCTACCGGCAGACTGAGATCAAGCCCGCGCTGATCGGCATGCTGGGTGCCTGGATTTCGGGTGGCGTGGAGTGGAACATTCCCCACCACCATCGCGCCACCAGCTATCTGCCCGTGGACCATCGCCTCATCAAGAACGCCGATGGCAGCAGGACCATCTGGGTTGGGGAGGTGGAACTCCGCCACCGCATGGAATGGGCAGTTGGAATCACCCTCTACCCGGGCAAGTCCTTTGTGAAGATCACGACGACGCTGGTGAATCGCACGGCCTACGTTCATTCGTTTCTCGACTTCACCAATACGGGCGTCCATGCCAATGAGAATTACCAGGTTATCTTTCCGCCGGATACGCAGTTTGCCGTCTACCACGCCAAAGTGCAATTCGCTCGCTGGCCAATCTCACACGAGGTTTATCAGGGGGTGGATTACACGCGAGGCGTGGACCTGAGCTGGTGGAAGAATCATCCCGCGCCGGTTTCGTTCTTCTGCTGGAACTTCGACGGTGATTTCTTCGGCGGATACGATCACGGCAGGGACGCCGGCATCATCAGTGTCCAGGACCACAATGTCTCACCAGGCGCCAAGTTCTTCGAATGGGGAAACGGTCCGGAAGGAAGACTATGGGACAAGGTTCTGGATAGCCAGGGGGACTACCTGGAACTGATGTCCGGCAACT
>DATJVT010000514.1:0-6205 GCA_035501695.1 Terriglobia bacterium
CGGGCCCTGCCGCCCGAGCCGTTGAGCGGTTCCCTGGGTTACGTGGAGAAGTCCGATGGCAAGGTGGAAGCCGTGATGGCAGATGGGGATACGGTGCGGCTGGTTCCGGCCAGCGCGGCGACCTTAATGGCGCAGGCGGCCGCGGTTGCGCTTCCGCCGGCTCCCGTTGCCTCTGCCCCGGCTCCCGTTGCGGAAGAACCGCCCGAGCCTCTTGCTGCCGTAGCACCGGCAACGGTGGAAGCGGCGGCTGGGAATCCGGCTACCCGCGACGCCATATCCGCTCTGCTGCCGGACGGAGTGGCCCAGGAGGCGGCTTATCGCAGCGTGGCTCAACCCGCCGGCGCGGGGGCTTCGGTAGAAGGGGGAGGCATCGAGAATTCGGCGGCCCGTGAGAATGAGTCGATTCCCGGAAGCGAGAATCTGGTGACGATGCGCGCCGATAGCTCCCTGTCAGGGCCCTTGGGGGCGCCGGGTGGCGGAGGCGTGGCGCTGGGATCCGACAAAATGACCGCTACGTTCAAGCCCTTGGGGTATGTCACCCAGGCCGACGGCCAACTCTCGGCGATTTTGCCCGATGGCGACAGCGTAGCCATTGTGCGACAAGGTGACCGATTTGCCGGGCACCTGTTCGCCCTCAGCGTGGCCCCGGACGCCGTGATCGCCGTCGAGGATCCGCCGCCCCGGCGCGCCCCGTCCCTCCCCGCCCTTACGCAACCTTCGCAGCGGGCACAATCGGGCACTACCTTTGTCTTCCAAACGCTGGGTACGGTACAAGATAATGATGGGGAACTCCAGGCCATCGTGGCGGACGGCTCCCAGCGGTATCTCGTGAAGCAGGGGGATACGTTCGCCGGCGGTTACCAGGTCACAAGTGTCGATTCCCTTTTGGTTCTAGCGGTGAGGGCCGTGCCGGAAGCTTCCGAAAGCCCGCCCTCGTTCCAGACAGAATCCGGCGGCCCGTCGGCATCCAAGCATAAGAACGGAAATCCAGCTTATCCTCTTGCAGGTCTGGCAAATGCCCAGGCAGGGGGAGAGATTGGCGCAGCAGGGGGTTCAAGTTGGGCCGACCTGGGGTTGGATTTGCTCACCTCGGGGGTGCCCGGGCTGGACTTGGGGACGCAACTTCTTGGCGGTCGTTGAATCGAGCGTGTGTGCCAGGCTTTGACCACGGGGGATAGGGATGCCTAAAGACAAAATCGGGTGGATTGGAATCGTGGTGCTGGTCACCGCCTGCCTGGGGTGCGGGGGCGGTTCCAGCGGCATCGCTTACAAGAATGGCCGCAAGGCCGAGGAGCGGAAGGACTGGGACTCGGCTTTGGTGGATTACCAGAAGGCACGGGATGAAGACCCTGCCAACCCCCTGTATGTCCTCCACGAAAAGAACGCCCGCACCAATGCCAGCCTGTTTCACCTGAAGAATGGCCGCCAGTTATTCCAGGATGGCCACGTGGAAGAAGCGGCCGGTGAACTGCAAAAGGCGGTCAGCATAGATTCCAGCAACCAGGCGGCGGCCCAGGAATTGGCCAAGGTCTTGTCAAGGCAGGCTCTGGCCAAGAAGCAGCACAATGAGGCTTTGCAGAAGGCCCTGAAGGCGCGAGAGGAAGAGACACAGCCGGCGTTCGTGAAGCTGCAACCCCTTCCCCAGGAACCGCTGGCGCACTTTCGCCTCTCCGCCGACAGCCGCCGAGTGTTTGAAACCCTGGCCAAGCTGGCGGGGTTAAACGTGGCCTTTACCCCGGATTTCCGGCCTGCCCCGCTGAGCGAGGACCTGAGCAACATTAAGCTGGAAGACGCTCTGAACCTGGTGGCCATGCAGAGCAAGTCGTTCTGGAAGCCCGTCACGGCAAACACGATCCTGATTATTCCGGACAACCCGAACAACCGGCGGGACTATGATTCGGAGATCCTGCGGACGATTTATCTCTCCAACCCCCTGGCCCCTGCCGACCGCACTGCCATTACCACGGCCCTTAAGCAAGTCCTCGGTTTGCAGAGGATTATGGACAATCCCGACGCCAACGCCATCATCATTCGGGATACGCCGGAAAAGATCGCGGCCGCCGAACAACTGGTGCGCGAATTGGACCGGGGTAAAGCGGAGATCCTGATTGATATCGATATCGTGGAAGCTGACCGCGACCGGATTCGAGATTTGGGCCTCACTCCCGCCACCGTCAGCACCAGCGGGATCACCCCCGGCATCCAGGCCGGAGTGGGCTTTGCGCCACCCTCCACTTCCTCCTCCGGCAGCACCACGAGTTCGAGCGTGCCGCTGGATTCGATCAGCTGGAGGGACTATGCCATCGTTCTCCCCGGGGCTACGGCCCAGGCGGTGTTGAACGATTCCAAGACCCACATTATGCAGAGCCCGCAGGTCCGGGTGACCGATGGGCAGACCGCCAAGCTGCGGATTGGCAGCCGGGTCCCCTATGCCACCGGCAGCTTCCTGCCTTCGCTGGGGGGTACAACGAGCTCTTCCGGATCGGTGGGTTTGCTGGCCAGTACGCAGTTTCAGTACCAGGATATTGGGGTGAACCTGGACCTGACCCCCCACCTCCTCTCGAACGGAGAGGTTGCCGTCCACGCCAAAATCGAAATTTCTTCTCTCGGGGCGGTGGTTTCCGTGGGGGGAGTAAACCAACCCACGTTCGGGCAGCGCATTATCGAGGATGATTTCCGCCTGTCGGAAGGTGAAGTAAGTCTCTTGGGTGGTTTAATTCAGCGCACCTTGACCAATTCGGTGCAAGGAGTTCCGGGGTTGGGCGACATTCCGGGATTGCGGTACTTCTTCTCCCAGGAAAACAAAGAGGTGAATGATCAGGAGGTCCTGATTATGCTGACCCCGCGAATCATTCGCTTTCCCGAACCCGCCATAGCCACGGGCGCGGCCGTCCCGATGAGTTCCTCCGGCGGCGGCGGCGAAAGCCCCGGAGCCGTAGAGGGTCCGGCTGTTCCCTTCGAGCCCGCGCCCCCCGTGCCTCGGCAGCCATGATGATGAAATGCAAGATGGCGGCAGGACGCAATCGGATTTCAAAGAGAGCTTTCACGCTGATTGAACTGATTGCGGCGATCACCATTCTGCTGGTGTTAACGACCCTGGCGTTGCCCCTGGCCCGCAATGCCATCATTCGCAAGCGCGAGGTTTTGCTGCACGAGAACTTGCGCATGCTTCGCGAGGCCATTGACCGGTATAAGTCGGATTCGGAAGCGGGCAAAATCCCGATTAAGGTGGACACCTTCGGCTATCCCCCCGATCTCCAGACCCTGGTGGACGGAGTGCCGGTAAAGGGAACCGCCAAAGGCAAGTATAAATATCTCCGCAAGATACCCTTGGACCCCATGACGGGGACGGCAGACTGGGGAGTGCGGTCGATGCAGGACGATCCCGACTCAAAGAGTTGGGGCGGCCAGAACGTCTTTGATGTGTATTCCAAGAGTCAAGGAACGGCGCTCGATGGAACGCAGTATTCCGATTGGTAAAGCTCGCGACTCGCGACTCGCGACTCGGGACGCACAAGTTGCGGCGGGAACGCCCGAATTTCGAATTCCGAGTTTCGAGTTTCGCTCTTGGGGGTTTACCCTCATCGAATTGATGGTGGTCATCACCCTCATTCTGATTCTTGCCTCCTTTGCCATGCCCATGTACCGGATCGCGGTGGTGCATGCCCGGGAGGCCGTTCTGCGGGACGACCTGTTCACGATGCGCAAATTGATCGACGAGTTCACCATCGACAAGCAGCGCCCACCCACCTCGCTGGACGAGTTGGTGGATGCGGGGTATTTGCGGGGCGGGATTCCGGTGGATCCGTTCACCGGGTCGAATGACACGTGGAGGACGGATACGGAGGACGTGCCGATCAGCCCCGACCAGTCCGCTTCCGGGATTGTGGACGTGCACAGCGGGTCGGAAGAAACGTCTTTGGACGGGACGCCGTATAGTGGTTGGTGAGAAGGGCAGCTTACAGCTGACAGCCGACAGCTAACAGCTGACAGCAGAAGAGCTAAGTGTGGCGGAATTGGGGACGCCTCGGGCACCAAGTGATGGGTTGGGGCAGTTAGCTGTAGTCTGTTAGCTGTGGGCTGTGAGCTAAGAGATGGCCGAATTTGTTTGCAAATACGGAACCGAGGCGGGGCGCATCCTGACCCAGACGGAAGAGGCGCATTCCGAGGAGGAGTTGCGCCAGCGGCTGCGGGGGCAGGGTTACCTGGTCTTCTCGGTGCGTCCCAAGGACATCCTGAGTTTCCGGGCGCGGGTCGCGCGGCCGGGGAAGGTCCGCCCGGACGAGTTCCTGGTCTTTAACCAGCAGTTTCTGACCCTGTCGAAGTCGGGGTTGCCCTTGCAGAAGTCGCTGGATCTGCTGGCGCACCAGAGCCGCAGCGACGCCCTGCGCGTGGCCATCGAGGCGGTGCGGGACAAGGTGCGTTCGGGGGCGCTGCTCTCCGAAGCCTTTGAGTCCACCGGCAGCTTTCCCAAGATTTATTGCGCCACGGTGCGGGCGGGGGAGCGCAGCGGCAGCCTGGACAAGGTCCTGGCGCAATACCTGGCATACCAGAAACAGTCGCGGGGCTTCCGCAAGAAGTTCATTTCGGCTTTGATCTATCCGGCGTTCCTGCTGGTCTTTCTGACGCTTTTGATCTCCTTTGTGATCACGTTCATTGTTCCGCAGTTCGCCAAGCTGTATGCTGACATGGACGTGCAACTGCCCGCCCTGACCACTTTCACCATCTCCTTCGCCATGCAGATCAAGCATTACTCGCTGCTGATTCTGCTGGGAGTAGCGGGGTTGGGGGTGATGATACGGCTGACGGCGCGGCAGGCGCGGGTCCGACTGGCGTGGGAGCGGCTGAAATTCCGCCTGCCGCTGGTGGGGGGACTGCTGCTGAAGTTTTCGGTGGCGGAGTTTGCGCGTACCCTCTCAACCTTGCTGCAAGGGGGGACGCCGATTGTGTCGGCGCTGGAGACCGCCAAGGACTCGGTGAGCAGCCCGTGGCTGGGACAAGCCATCGCGCAGGCGCGGACGGAGGTGGCGGCGGGCAAGGAATTGAGCGCCTGCCTGCGGGAGAGCGGGTTCTTTCCCTCCATTGCCCTGGACATGATGGAGGTAGGGGAGACGACGGGAGCGATGTCGGGGATGCTGGAGGCCCTGGCGGAGTTTTTCGAAGAGGACGTGAGCATCGATCTGGAGACGCGGCTGGCGCTGGTGGGGCCGGTGATGATTGCCGTGATCGCCGTGGTGGTGGCCTTCGTACTGATCGCCTTCTACCTGCCGCTGTTTTCGATGGCGGCGATGGTGCACTGAACAGGGTACGGGGTACGGGGCACGGGAGACGTGGATCGAAATTTCCAATTTCTTCTCGGAATGCGTCTCGACCTGCGATTGGCGTTTCCTGTATTAATTCTCGCACGTGCCGTACCTGCCCGGCCTTGTCGCAATATCGTGGGATCGGAGCTATAGAGGGAATAACCCGATGACAACTGGCAACACATTGAAATTCGCACCATCTGTGTCCCGTCTCCCGTATCCCGTGTACCGTGTCCCGTATCCCGAAACCGGAGGTTCAGCTTGGCAGAAGTTGTGATTGACGAGAAGGAACTTGAGGCGGCGCGGCGGCTGGCGGCGCGTTATCAGTTCCAGTTTGTGGACCTGCGGCATTCGCGGCCGGACGCGGAACTGTTGCGCACCATTCCGCTGGAACTGATGCTGCACTACGAGTTCCTGCCCCTGGAGGGGAACGAGCGGCAAGTGGTGATCGTGGTGGCAGACCCCACCAATCTGGCGCGGCTGGACGAACTGGAAGCGAAGCTGGACCGCCAGTTGGTGGTGCGAGTGGCCGCTCCCAGCCAAGTGCGGGACTTCCTGAAAAAGACGGAGCCGTCGCAGCGGGTGCTGGACGACGCCACGGAGGAGTTTCGGCTGGACGTGATCCGGGACGAGGAAGCGGCGGGAGAAGGGTTGTCGCTCGAGCACCTGGTGGAAGACACGGACGTCAGCCCGATGATCAAGCTGGTGGACTCGATCATCTTTGCCGCCCTGGAGCGGCGGGCCAGCGACGTCCACATCGAGAGCCGCGATAACTCGGTGGTGGTGAAGTACCGCATTGACGGAGTCTTGCAGCAGGCCATGGCGCCCCTGGCGCGGGAGTTCCAATCCAACCTCATCTCGCGCATCAAAGTCATGGCGGAACTGGATATTGCCGAGCGGCG
>DATJVT010000515.1:0-11921 GCA_035501695.1 Terriglobia bacterium
GATTTGGAGATGGCCCACCCCGTAAGTGTTCAGCGCCTCCAGCCAAGGCGTCAGTTGGTCGCGTGACGGATCGATGCGGACCCCCGCAAAAGGCAGGATGTTCATCACCGCATTCAGCCGTGTGTCGGCGTAGTTTTGAAGTGTGGTCTTGCCATCCAAACCGGGAATCTCGAGGTATTCTTTCTCGCTGGTCGAAACGCATTCGCGGCACCGGAAGCGGGCACTGAAGCGGTCGTAGGCCCCCCATACGAAGCGCTTCTTCCCCAAGTGAACAAGATAATTGTCAGGTGAAATGTAATTCACCAGGCGCTTCTGGAAGTCATCGCCGACCTTCGTGATCCGGTACGCCGGATAGTCCGCAAGCTTCTTCCCGCTCTGCCGATCGACCAGTTCCACCTCGAGCAAATAAGAGCCTTGACCCAGGTTGGAACCATCAATGGCCACCTGCTGGCTGGCTTGGGCGGGCTTTTCGAGCTTTTTGACGATCCCCCCACCTTCGCTGCTTAAGGTAAGGCGAAGGGATGCGGCGGCGCGGTCTACCACCCCGACTTCCACTTGGGCGCGAATCGTCTGCGGTCCGGTGCTCCACAAGAAGCCGTGGAAGTTGGGATAAAGGAGGAAGACCGAGAGCGGTAGGGGATCCTCCTCCACCAGTTCCACGTCATCAAACCACGCGGAACCTGCGGTCCCCCGCGCTACGGCTCGAACTTCCAGGGGGTCGCCATCGTGCACCGGGAGCAGGTCGATGTCTTTTCTAACTATTTCCTGCCACTCAGTCCCCGGGGTTGCGAACTCGGTTTCCCCCAGGATGAAGCTGCGGTCCTTAACATCGTGCAAGCCAAGTCGCACCTGGAGGTCGCTCCCGGCACTCGTTCTAACCCAAGCGTGCAAGGTGTAGGACCGCCGGGCATTCGGTCCCCGCTCGATCTGCGTCCGGGAAGGGAGGATCTGGCATCCTTTTCCCGCATCGAAGCGCAGGGAATGTTGTCCCTGGTGGGCCACGCCGGCGTCGATTGACCAGCAGGGTGGCAGCGTCCATCCCACGTTCCCTTCTTCAAAGGTGGAATTGCTCACCTGGTTCTTCCCCAGCGGTTGCACGGGGGGGGCTTCCAACAATCCTCCGGAGAGGACTTGATCTCTCGCGGGATTTGGGCCCCGATGACTTCCCGCGGCAAGACCTCCGCCGGACCGCCACCCGCCCAAGGCGGCGCCGCACAAGATTATGGCGAGAAGCCACGCTCCGCGGCGACTTTGAGGTCTCAATGGCCGGATCCTGCCGTGGCTTTTTGTGCCAACTTGTTCTCGACCATTTGGGCAATCACAGCCAGACTGCGAAAGTTATCCGGGGTTATCTCATCGTCCCCCACGCCGACGTGGAAGTTCTCCTCCAGGAAGGTGACAATCAGGAAGATCCCCAGCGAATCCACGACGCCGGTTTCCAGAAGGGAGTCGTGGTCGGCAATGGTGGTCACACCCCGGCGCTCGGCAAGATTGGCCAGGATGAAGTCGCGGATCTTCAGCTTGATTTCTTCATTACGGTTCAGGGTGCTGGATTCCATCAATTCAATTCTCCTTTGCGAGTTTACGGCGATCGACTTTGCCGGTTGAGGTCAGGGGCAGATGGTCCCGGAACTCCACCGGATCGGGAACCATGTAGTTCGGAATGCGTGTGGCGCAGTGACGCTGGATATCGCTTGTAGTCAGTGATGCCGAGTCGGCGAGCACGACCACGGCTTTGAGGATGTTGCCGACTTTCTCGTCGGGGATCGCCACCACCGCGGCCTCTTTGATGGCCGGATGACTGTACAGCGCCGATTCGATCTCGCCCAATTCGATCCGATAGCCACGGCTCTTGACCATGTTGTCCCGGCGGCCGAGAAACCAAAACGTACCGTCTTCGCCCACCGTGACCAGGTCGCCGGTCCGATAATGGCGCTCCTCGAAGTTGGGCTGGAAGCGATTCGGCAACATGGAACGCCGTGTCTTCTCGGCATCCCCCCAGTATCCCATCGCCACCGAGGGTCCCCGGACATAAAGTTCACCGCTCCCGCGGGGGACGACGATCTGGCCGGAATCGTCGACGGCAAAAGCTTCCGTGTTGGCGCAGGCTTTGCCGATGGGGAGTTGATCGAGCGTGGCGGCCGTAGCCCGGTCGACGCGGCAGTACGTGCACACGTTGGTCTCGGTCGGGCCGTAGAGGTTGTAGAAGTCCGCCTGGGGAAAAGCTTCCAGAGCTTGGCGGAGGTACTTCATGGGAAAGACCTCCCCGGCGAAAAGAATCAGCCGCAGACTTTCAAGGCGGCGTGTATCCAGCTTCCCGTGGAGCAGCATGGAAGTCAGCGCCGAGGGAACCGAGTACCAGACCGAGAGCGCGTGCTTTTCAATGAAAGCTGCTACCGAAGCGGGGAAGAGGACCGTTTCCGAATCCAGCAAATAAACCGTGGCCCCGGCTTCCAGGCTGTTGTAAATGTCGAAGACCGAGAGGTCAAAGTGCAGAGGGGCATGGTTTGAAAGCCGATCCTCCGCCCGTAAGCGAAAGGTAGCAGAACACCAATCAACAAACGTCAGGGCATTGCGGTGGGAGATCATGACCCCTTTCGGTTCGCCCGTCGAACCGGAAGTATAAAGAATGTAGGCAAGGTCGGTCTCCACGGAGAGGGTTCCGAGCGGGGTGTTGGCATGCGCGGAGACTTCTCCCCATCCCACCTTGTCGACGGCGCCGTTCGCGGCGGAAGCCTGGTCGACCAACAAGCTGAACTCCACCGTGGGGTTCGGACCGAGGTCGAGGCCCCCGCGTTTGGCCCGCGTCGTGATCAGCGCGCGCATGCCGCAGTTGGTGATGATATAGGCGACTCGCGAAGCCGGGGCCTGGGGGTCAAGCGGAACATAAACGGCGCCCGCCTTCAGGATCCCCAGCATGCTCACCACGGATTCCACCGACTTGGGAAAATACAACCCGACCCGGTCGCCTTTGCGGATTCCTCGTGCCTGGAGGAGGCGGGCCAGTTGATTGGATTGTTCCTCGAGCTCGCGGTACGTCACGCTGCCTCCGCGTGCCCAGACGGCGGTCTTGTCGGGAGAGTGGGCCAGGGACTTGGTCAAAAGCTGCTGTAGAAGATATGGCATCGGGTGTTCTTTTATCTCCTATAGGCCGCGAAAACCGGCAATGATTACTTTCTGAATTTCGGAGGTTCCGGAGTAGAGAGTTCCGCCTACCGCGTCACGCAATTCTCTTTCCAGCTCGTATTCGGTCATATAACCGTAACCGCCGTGGATCTGAATGGCGTCCAGGGAGGTCTGGATGCAGGCTTCACTCACGTGGAGCTTGGCGATGGCGGCTTCTCGCAGGGCGTGTTTGCCCTGCTTCTTGAGCCATGCCGCCTTGTAAAGCAAGAGACGAGAGGTCTCAAGCCGCACTTCCATCTCGGCCACCTTGTTGGCGATCGACTGAAATTTGCCGATGGGTTGGCCGAATTGCTTGCGGTCGCGGGCATATTTCGAGCAGGTTTCAACGAGCCGTTGCATGCCGCCCAGGTGGCTGGCCAGGATGCAAGTGCGTTCCCATTCCATGGAAGCGGTAAAGATCGATTGGCCCGAGCCGACTTTCCCCAGCAGGTTCTCGGCGGGCACTTCGCAATCCGCAAATGCCAGTTCGGCCATCGGGGAAGTGCGCAAACCCATCTTCTGAAGCTTGCGGCTGATGGAAAAGCCGGGGGTACCTTTGTCCACCAGGAAGGCGCTCACGCCCGCTGCCCCCCGGGAAGGGTCGGCATTGGCAAACACGATCAGCACATCGGCGATGGGCGCATTGCTCACGAACGTTTTGGAGCCGTTGAGGACGTACCGGTCGCCCTTGCACTCCGCCCGTGTCCGCATGCTGTAGGCGTCCGAACCCGACATGGGTTCGGTCATGGCATTGTTGCCTACCCAGTCCCCGTTCACGAGCCTGGGCAGATATTTGCGCTTTTGCGCTTCGGTGCCGAACAACAGAATGGGGATCTCCGAGGTCCACATGTGAGCGTTGATGGAAAAGAGCAGGCCGTTATCGCGGCACCCGTATCCCAGGGCCTCGAGGGCGCATACGGTGGTGAGGATGTCGCTGCCTCCCCCCCCGTACTCGCTGGGAATCGGCAACCCCTGAATGCCCATATGGGCGCATTTCAACCACCCTTCGCGCGAAAACTCTTCATCGCGGTCGCGCTCGATCAGGTTTTCGTTCAGTTCCTGGCGGGCAAACCTGATGATTTCATCCCGCATGGCCAACTGTTCTTCATTCCAGGCGAAGTCCAAGGTTCGAGTCCTTTTGAGAGGTTGATTAGACTTTCGACGTCAGTTTCCGCGCAGCTCTAGCCTCAAAGCCATTGCCGCGCTCGGCGCGTTCGCGAAACTTGAGAGTGGACCCTCTCGGCAAGCGGATCCGCACCGGGACCCCTGCGACGGTCAGGTTGTCCGGGACATCCGTAATGACCACGCTGTTCGCCATCACCACCACATTGCTGCCGATTTTGGCATTGCCGATGACCTTGGCGCCCGGCCCGAAGAATACATTGTCTCCAATGCCGCGGGCGCCATAGCCGATTACCACCCCGTGCTGTACCACGCAGTTCTTGCCGATTTTCGTGGGGCCCACAAAAACCCCGTAAGGGGTGTGAACCACAAAGCCCGGCCCGATATCTGCACCGGGGGAGATGATGATCCCGGTCGCAATCTCCACCATAAACCGTACGATGGCGCTGACAACATAGAGGGCGTGCCGAAGGATGGGGATGGGGAAACGCCGAATCGAACGGCCAAACCGATAGACCACGACCGCCAGGGTCATCGGCTGGATAAGAATCTTGAGGTATTGACTGCCCCAACTGGGTCCGACGTTGATCTTTCGGGCTTGCCTGAGATCTTCACGCAAATTATCAAACATAGGTGGCTGGCTCCAAGGCCGTTCCGGGTCTGAGCAGGTGTGCCCCGGATTCGGCGAGGCTCCTTGTAAGGTTGAGGTCGACCTGCCGCTGCCATTTAGGAATGCACAGCGGTCTGAAGTTCTAAGAGGCGAGTCATCCTCCCCACGTCTTCTTTGTCAACGCTGGCGTGAGTGGGGAGTGTCAGTAATCTCGCCGCCAGGCTTTCGGCTTGTGGGCAGTGGCATTCCGGTGTTATCAGATGACTCTCAATCCCGGGAATTTCACAAATGGCGCTGGGATAGTAGGGACTGGCCCCCATTCCGGCATTGCGCAGCTCCCGCACCGCCCGGTCGCGCAATTCTCGGTTGCGGGCAAGCAGGGGGAAGCGCAGATAAGTTGGCTTGCAGCGAGCTGGCACGGAAGGGTAGGTGAAGTCCGAGTTTTCACCAATGGCCTCTACTATCCAGGCGGCCCTTTGGCGGCGAGCCGCGTTCAGATCCCCCAGTTTCCCCAACATCTCCCGCAAGAGTCCCAGGGAAAGCCGGGGAATTCGCTTGACCGGGAAACCCGGCTCAAAAGGGGTGGTCCCCAACTTGAGAAATGGCAGGGAGTCTGGAATCCAATAAAGATAGCGGTTGATGAACACCGAGGTTGCCAAAACCTTGGCAGCAAGCGCGGCGTTATCCCCCCAGGATGAGAGGGCGGTGCGGGAGAGTTGCTGGTCCAGCGCTTCCGCGATCTCGGGGGAATTGGAAACGATGATGCCGCCCTCGCCGGCCGGGAGAGGTTTCCCTCGTCCCAGGCTGAAAAAGCCCACATGGCTGACGGTTCCGGAAAGGTTACCATCCCGCGAGGCTCCCAGTGACTGAGCAGCGTCATCCACGAGATAAGCGCCCTTGTCCTCGGCGATGGTGCGCAGTCTCGGGACATCATTGACGAACCCGAAAAGATTCGAAGTCAGGATGCAAAGCAATTCGTTCGCGGGGATGGCGGCGAGCCGTGCGTAGTCGTAATCCAGAGTTTGCGGATCGACCTCGACGGGCAATAGCTTAAGACCCGCCCGCACTGCCGCGGCTGCTGCGGAGAAACAAGTGTAAGCCGGCAACGCCACCACCCGCCGGCCGGGACGCAGGGCTTGCAATGCCCTTAAGATGATCGAAAGGGCCGCCCGGCCTGACGATGTCCCCCGGGCGTATCGCACACCCGCGTAGTCGGCGAAGTAGCTTATCGCCCCGTCGGCACGAGGGTGCGAAGCGATCCACGCCTTGCAACCCCGCATCAGGGGAGCGATGCCCACGGGAGCCCCAGCCGGCGCCAGGCGTCCCAAGCGCCGCGCTGCCGGCGGCTCTACGTCCGGCCAGGATCTTTTTCTGGCGTGTTCCAACGTTATCTCGGTTTGCAAGTGATGCGCCACGGGAAGGTGAACCAGGTTATGCAGAGGGAGCGAGCCGTGCGCCGAACGCGATCCTCGTGGCCCGCGCTTTCATTTGTCCTCGCTCCGCCGAGGTAAGCCCCAGCAGGAAGACGAGACCGCCATAGGAAACCACCTGGAGAGTTCCCGCTACCAGAAACGTGCCAAGGCCTGTCCGGTGGAAGATTGAAAGGAGCCACTCGGCCACCAAGGCAAAAACCAGTGAGACCGCCAGGGGCCGGGCCATGGACTGAACCAGGTAATCGCGCCAGGATATTTTGGCGAGCCAGAGCGTATACCACGGCTGCAGGAGAGCTTTTACCAGGATCATCGGCACCATCGTGCCCAGGGCGACTCCCGCGATGCCGTATTTGGGCGCCCAGTAAATGCTAAGGGCGAGGTTGACTACCCCTTCCGCAAGGGCCCACCACCCCAATTCCTTTTTTCGCCCGCGGGCGAGCAATAGCGCCATGGATGGAGTTTGTATCGTGCTGGCCGTTCGCCCCACTGCCAGGATCACCAGCACGGCAAAGCTGCTGGCCACGAAGCTCTGGCCAACCCAGAGTCGAATCAGCGCCCGGCCGTCAACGCACAAAAGAATCCCCACCGGCAAGCACACCAGGGACGTCATCTTCGTGGACCGCAGGAAAAGGTCCCGCAGGCGAACCTCCTGCGCCTGCCCGTGCAGGGAACTCATTTCGGTGATCAAGGGTCCGGTGATGGCGGCAATGATGTAACGGAAATATTCAATGAGCCGCGCCGCGATATTGAAGGGGGTCACCAGTGCGATTTTCAGACAACCGGCAATAACCAGTGAGTCCAGGCGGAAGCGGAATACGTCGCCCACCTGGTTCATGAACATATAGAAGCCGAAATTCAGGAGTTCGCGCGCTTCGCTCCATCGCGCCTGGCGCAAATCAAAGGATGCCTGGGGGTCCGCCCACCTCACCAGCCATACGTGGACGATCAGCGAGAGCGCGGCGGTGCCCAAGCTTACCAGCGCGCAGCCCTGAATTCCATAACCCCGATGCAGCACCCAAACCAGCAAGAGCGACTGCACCACAGTGCCGCCCACGCCCGCCACATTGAACAGATCATATCGTTGCAGGCCGCAAAGGTAGGCCCCCAACACTTTAGCCGGTAACGATATCGAGAGCCCGATTCCGAGCAGGATCAGGACGCGGACGAATAGCGCCTGGTCCGTTGCGGCTACTTTAAAGAATCGGGGCACATAGTTGGCCAGGAGGATTATCGAAGGGGTAATGACCGCCATCATGCACAGGGCGATGAGCAAAGCGGATACCGACGTTCTGTTCAACATCTCGCGCTCGTTGGCCCCTTTCGAGTGCGCAACGAAGCGTTGCAATGTGAATCGGACTCCCAGGTCCAATAAGCCGTAGTAATCCACCAGGGTACCAACCAGTACCCACATCCCGTAATGAAAATCGCCGAGCCCATGGATCAGGATGGGAGTTATCAGGAAGGAGACGATGGTGCTGACCACCATTCCGGCGTAATTCGAGAAGATGCTCCGAAGCATGGAGGGGCCGGAGGAACTACGGCCGGGGCTCGGTGTTTCCGCGGATTGTGGCCACTGGGTGACGACGCTCAATGAGTTCTACCTTTGCCGTTGATTAGGCCGGGAGCTCGAATCCGGCCTTGCCTGGCTCCTGCTGGAATTTCCCCCGCGCATCGATGTCGGTGTCGCACCTGCCCGCGCGGCCTGGTCTGCACCGGACTGTCGATCGCTTGTATCGGTGGAAAGAAGCTGATGGGAGTTTTGCGGTCCCACCTGGGTATGGTTCAACTTTCCCGCCGCAAGCGTGCCTGGGGTAACCGTGGAGCCGTGGCCCATACCTGGCGTCTGGGTCTGGTAGGGGTTGGCGTTGGCGAAACGAAGGCCGGCACCTCCTCCGCCACCATGACTGCCTTCGTACGGCGTCCGCCCAGCGGAGGCGATATGCGGGTGTGGTTGCGACGAATGATTGGTTTCGACGCGCGATTGCTGCATAGATGACACGTGCGAAGTGCTGAGGGAGGAGGGGTGTGACGCCCCCTGGTGGGGCCGCTGCACAGCCGCATGTGAAGAAAGCGAATCCCGCGTAACACGCGAACTCTGCTGGACCTGGTTTCCCTGGCCGGCCACCTCAATTGCCCCCATCAGCATGCAGCACAGGGCCAACAGATATCCTCGTATGCCAAAACGCCGAGTCATGGCTGCACCTCCAAGGATTCCGCGGGCGCCAACTTCAGCAAAGGCACGGCCACGGGAGGTCGAATTCCCTCAGCGAGCAAATCGCGAAAGGTGCTCACTTGAAAGTCATCCAGAATTCGAGACACTTTCGTCCAGGTGGAATTCAGGTTGTAGTAGCTCTTAAATCGTCGGTAGGGGTTCATCGGCAACCGCGGATGGGTGGGATCGATTTCCCGCGGGTGGATGTAATACACAATAGGTTGGCCGGCGGCGAGCAATGCTCGCGCCCTATGGCGAATGAGCGGGTAGGGAAAGAAACGAAGGTATCCCCCCCCGAAAAGGCACACGCCACACCCTGCCAAATCCGTCACCGTGACCGGGAACTCGATGAGGGTGCGGTTGCCTTCGCCCCACAGAGTGGGCAGACGGGAAAAGCTGGCATCGCCCCCGTGGCCGCGCTTCGCCGGGAACAGCGAAGAATCGTAGACGTACCCGGCAGCAAGGAGTTCCTCGAACAGCCAGGCCGTCCGGCGCGTAAGGGAAAACCCCGGCGCGCGGTACCCCAGGATGGGTGCGCCGGTCAGGTCCTCGAGCAGTTTCTTGGAACGCACGATGTCTTCGTGGAATTCCTGGCGGGTCATCGTTCGCACCAACTGGTGAGCGTATCCATGCGACGCCACTTCGTGCCCTCGCTGCGCGGCGGCTTTGACGAGATGGGGGAAACGGTCCGCAATCCAACCTAGAAAGAAGCATGTAGTGCGGGCGCGCTTCGCATCGAAGAGGTCCAGGAGCGTGTGAAAATTCCTCTCGACTCGTGACGGGAGGGAAGCCCATTGCTCCAGGGGCGGGGTGGAGGGAACGTCCAAAATGTGGAACCAGTCCTCCACGTCGACCGTGAACACGGAGTAGGCCTCTTTCCCCGCGGGGGGAACGTAATTCTTTGTGAACCGCTCCGGATTCCCGGCTATCTCTTTAGGTGGATTATCCATTCACCCTATCCATTTTTGAGGATTGGTTCCTGCCCGCTGAGGACCTTTGTGCCGCGCAGGAAGAGCCGTGGTCGCTTGCTTTTCACTCAGATCTGAGGTTGGTGGCGATGCCGGCGCCAGACGGCCAACAATCCAGGCCGTTCGCTGCTCATGGCTCGGATTCTCTTGGAGGTTGTTTTGGAAAAGGGCTTGCGTGTGTGCCAAATCCTGGGCAACCCGATGATGCCGTCCCAAATCCCATGTAGGAATGCGCCTGCGTGGCCAACGCGAATCGCGAAAAAGGTCATCATCGTCAAGTACTTCACCAGGAAGGGAATGGCTGAAAGGAAAGGATAATTGCGCCCGGCTACCCAAAAGTAATTCCTTGTGTAGTAATAATACGGCCTGGAATTCCCCCGCGTGGCATCCTTCAGGGCGGCATGACGCACCCGGACGGCAGCGCTGTAGAAAATGTGACCACCGCGATCGATTAGTCGGAGCGCCAAGTCCCAGCCCTCGTGGCCGATGAAGAGCGGTTCATAGTAGCCGCCCACTTGCATGAACCGCTCCCGCCGGAAGGCACTGGCTCCTTCGGTGATGTAAGGCGTCTCGAACTCCGAGTCCTGATAGCGCTCGTAACTGCGCGGGTGACACCAATCGCGGGTGTGCAAGCGCTGGCCGCTTGCATCGAGCACTTTGAAGGCAATGCAATCGGCCTCCGGAATTCGTTCAAAGGCGCCAACGACCCGTTGCAATTCGAATGGGGAATCGAACGATACGTCGTTGTCCAGCGTGACCACCAGGGCCCCCTGGGCTTGAAGTACACCCCGGTTGCGTGCCACCGTGCCCACGTTTTCGCGAAGCGGAACCAGGCCTACCTCGGGATAGTTCTGCCGGAGAAACGCTTCAATGTCGTCGCCGGACCCATTGTCGACCACCAGGATTTCCCGCGGCCGATAGGTCTGCATCTCGACGGAAGCCAGAGTCTGGGCAAGCGCCTCGCGACGTCTGTAGCTCAGGATCACGACGCTGACCAGATTGTCGCCCATGGCTAAGCCCAATGGTTGCGGAGAAAGAGTCGCCACCCGGATAAAACGTCATCTCGCAGACGCCACCACGCCGAATCCGCAACGGGTTCGTGGACGAAAGTGACGGGCAGCAGTTCTTCCTGGTCGGTGAGTTCCGGCGTCATGCCGTTCAGGACTTCCGGCAGGCGGAAGCACAGATTTGAGGCCACCGTGTAAATCAGGTACCGCGGGCTGCCCTTGAGCAGCAGGCGGCCCATGCGCGAGAAGAAATCCGGCCGGCGCCGAACTTCCGGCATCAGCGCGAGCTTGGCCCAGCCGCGGAGTTTTTCCCGCCGGGGTTGGGTCCTCATCACCGCATTCTGCAAGGCCAGATCGTCATTCACGGGGCGTCCCGTTGTTCCGATGAATGCATTCCCTGCCCATCGCCACACAAGGTGGAACATCCGGATCAGTTCCGCGATGGCACGCCGCACTTCTCCGCTGAGCCTTTCTGGTTCTGCGGAGAGGTCGACTCCCAGGGGCCGCACGCCAAAATCCGGCCGCAGTTTGAATGTTGTGCAGGCGGCCACACGTTCCGCCAGATCTTCGGCAAAGGGTGCGTCTTCACGGGTGGCTGCGCGCGCCCAGGTTTCCAAGGCAGCGGCGCGCTCACCATAGCGGCTGCGGTAATGCCCGGCAAAGATCAGGATGACTGTCGCCATGTCAAGATAGCACTTGAGGACATGGTAGAAAGCCGCTCGGAGGTCGCGCACTTCCCACCTCGCGCTGATTTCCGCCCACTGCAATTGCTCGAGCAGTCGGTTATTCAGCAAGCGCCAGGCATCCCAACGTGGTATTGCCGATATCGGAAATCGCCGGGCGGCGGTGAGTATCCTCGCATCACCCCACACGGTCCGCGCGTGAGCCATAAGTTCATAGCTGAAGATGGCCGGATGAACCCGGTTTAAATAGTCGCGGTGAACGGAGTTGAACTCGACCTCGCACTCGATCCCTTGTCTCGCCAAATACTTGCCTGTGTTATGGGCTTCTTCGTCAAGGAATTGCTGGGCGCGGTTGATGTCTGTGCCCCTCGAACTGACAACTATGAACTCCATGTCGCTCAATACTTGGAGTCTGTCCTTGTCCCGCAAAATCGAGCCTTCACCGCGGGCAAAGCTTCCGGTCAAAAGGACAGCAGCCGGTGGAGTTGGCAACCGATCCGCCACCCGGCCGCCTATCTCCTGAAAGATTCCATGCAGCCTTTGATCGGCATCGGCGTTGTGGGTGTACAGCGGAGCTCCACCCGCCGCCGGCCTGTCACTACCAGTGCGAGTCTGCTCGGCAATCAGGTTGGCCGCGGAAGTTCCCATGTCGTTCATCGCTGGAGGGGGGCCGTAAAGTCCCAGCTTAGGAGGGCAGGTGCCGCACCAAGCTTGGACCGAT
>DATJVT010000516.1:0-8040 GCA_035501695.1 Terriglobia bacterium
CTTACCCTCGACTTCGGAATGCGGTGAGGCGAAGTTACCGCCGGGTTGGAAGTCAGCAACGCTGGTGTTACTGTCAGTCATGCCCAGAGGCTGGAAGATACGGGCGCGGATGAAGTCTTCCCAGGGCTGGCCGGTAACGGAGGGAATGACTTGTCCGGCCGCGAGATACAGCAGGTTATCGTAGGCATAGCGGCTGCGAAAACTGGAGGCGGGTTTGATATAGCGGAGTTTGCGGAGGATGTCATCACGCGTATAAGTGGAGGGCGGGAAGAAGAGCAAGTCGCCGGCGCCTAAGCCCATGCCGCTACGGTGAGTCAGGAGATCGCGGATGGTGATCTCGCGCGTGACATAGGGGTCGGACATTTGGAACCAGGGCAGGCGGTCGATGACGCGATCGTCCCATTGGAGCTTGCCTTCATCGACGAGCATGGCCAGAGCAGCGGTAGTGAAAGCCTTCGTATTGGAGCCGATGCCGAAGAGGGTGTGTTGGTCGACCGGCGCGGCTTCACCGAGGCGGCGCACACCATAACCTTTGGCCAACACGACTTTGCCCTCATGCACCACGGCGACGGCGATGCCCGGCACCTGAAAGGTTTTCATGGCGCGGGCGATGTAGGAATCAAGGGCGGCGGGATCCGGCTGAGCAGCAAGCGCGCAGACGGACCCCGCCACAAGGGCGGAGATGCGCAACATGACCGAGATTCTATCGCAGCACGTCCGATTTCAGAACATGATGTGCAGTTGCAACTGCATGAAGCGCGGGCTGCCTATAGAGTGCTGGATTATGCCGAGCTGACCCTGCGGCGGGAAAACCGCAGGGGGGCTGTAATACGGGAAGAAGGTCACGTTGTTGTTGGGCGTGTCGAAGCTGGGATGGTTGAAGAGATTGAACACATCCCAATTGAAGCGGGCGCGGACGCGCTCGGTGATGTTGAACGATTTGGCGAGCGTGGCATCGAAGCGGACCTGGAAGGGGCCGCGGAACAGGTTGCGTCCCGAATTGCCGTAGACGGATTCGCCGGTGTCGCAGATACCGTTGGAGTCGCAGGGCGGAACACCGTTCTGGCCGGGCTGGAGGAATTGCGGCGAAAAGGCGTTGGGGTCGAGCACGGGCTGTCCGGCATTGACGCCGGTGGTTCCCTGCAACTGGGCGGTTTTGGCGGTTTTGCCGGGGACCAGGGGGACAAGCGGGTTAGTGATGTAATCGTTGCTCGAATAGAACAGGCTGGCGATGGATCCGGAGAAGTCATAGACGCTGTATGGCTGGCCGCTTTCGGCAACAGTTTGGCCGCCGATGGTCCAGCCATTCAGGACCGCCTGGGCAAACTTACTACTACTGGTGGTCAGGTTAGGTATGTTGTAGGAGTAATTCACAAGGAACACGTGGGTTCGGTCAAAGTCAGAACTGGCATAGCCGGATTTTGGATTGAGAGGATCGTTACCGTTATAGAAGAGGCCCAGGCCGCTCTGCTCGTCGAGCGAGTGAGACCAGGTGTACGTGGCGGTGAACTGGAGTCCATGACTCAGCCGCTTGCGTACCTGCACCTGAAGGGCGTTGTACCACGAGATACCCTCCGCCTTCCAGAAAACCGAGTTAGGGTTGTAACCGAGGAAGGGGGCGCGGATATCGGTGTTACCGCCGGTCCAGGTGTTGTAGGGCGTATACTGGCTAACCGTGGACCCATCGGCGCTGTAAGCCTGGTAGCCATAAGAATAGATTTGGCCGTGCACGGGGTTTTGGGGCGTGGCGATCAGCGGCTGGTTGAAGGGGATCGGCAAGACCCCGTGTAAGCCGTGGTTACCCACGTAGCCGATGCTGACGAGCAGATCGTTTTTCGGCTGGAACTGAAGATCAAAGGTCCAGTTTTCGGAGTAGGGCAGCTTGTTGGCGGGGTCGTAGCCGCCGAACAGGAACGGCGCCTGGCCATTGATAAGGCCAGCTTTGTTGGGAAGGCTGGCCAAGAAGGAGGCCGGATCGTTTGGGGGCGGAGGCGGGGGGGTGGTTCCGAAGGGGTTCGAGAAGGTGGCGCCGTGGGGCGCGGGGATCGGACTCAAGAAGGGCGGCTGGAGGGTCACACCGAAGGGACCGTTGTAGCCGCTTCCGGCGCTGGGCGAGAAGAAGGTGAAGAACTCACCGCGGTCGTAATAGAGGCCGAAGCCGGTTCGAACGGTGACCCAGGGCTTGGGGGTCCACGCTATGCCAATGCGCGGCGCCACGCCCCACTGGCGATTCTTCATCAGTGAGTTTCCGACACCCGCGGTTCCGAAGTCCTTGTTGTTGCTGGCCACGATCAGGCCGGAGTTCACAATGGTGTCGGTAGCCTGGTCGTACTGATACCTGGAAGCGTCGAAGCTGGTCAAGCGGCCATATTTTTCCGAGAGGGGACCATCGTAATCCCGGCGCAGGCCGGCGGTAAGGGTGAGATTGCTGGCGATTTTGAAATTGTCGTTCACAAAGAGGCCAACGGTATCGGAGCGATAGTAGCGCGAGGCGGACCCGGAGAAGTACGTGGACTCGCCTCCAGGCCGCACCTGGCCTTGGATGAACGTGTCAAAAGTGGTGAACGAAAGAAGCGCGCCGGTATCGAGACGGTTCAGGATATTGAGCTGGGTATGATCCCATAGGGCACCGAAAGACAGGGTGTGGCGGCCCTTGACCCACCCCAAGGTCGAGCCGTACTCCCATTGGTTCTGATACATGCCAACATTGGAGAAGTTAGTGGCGAGACCGAAATTGAATCCGTTATAGCCGACGGCAGGACCCCCGAAATCGGCGATCTTGATGCCGGGGAACGGAGTGTTGCCAAACAGGTTGATGCCAAAATCACTGGCTTTGTAAGGATTGGTGGTCCCGGAATAAGCATGGAGACGGGTAAAGGCGGCGCGCTGGTCCCAGGTGAGGCTCGGAGTGATGACCAGGATGTTCTGGAGCGCGGCGACCTGGCTTCCGGCGTCGAGAGTCTGGGGAAAGCCGAGCGAATTAGATTGGGCCGTGAAGGGGCTAGTCGTGGGGTTGATCTGGATGTAATATTTTCCGGAAAGGCGGTCTTTGTCGCTGAGGAGATAGTCGAGATTGCCGACGCCCTGGTTCATGTTGAAGGTTGCGCCGGGTCCTTGCACCAGAGCATCGAAGCCCACCGACGCAGCCAGATTTGGATCGGTTATGGTGGGGGTGGGGATAAGATACTGGCCATTGGGTAACTTGGTTTGCATTATCTTGAGGGCAACAGGGTCCACGTTAGCGGCAGTGATGTTCGTGCCGAAGTCAATGTTCGAGACGTTGGCCAGCGCGGCCGCGCTGCGATCGTCAGTCAGGTGAATCGGAACAGAGGCTTGCTGGGTGCCGTTGAGTTGGTCGACGGTGCGCAAGCCCCCGTATGCGGCGTAGAAGAAGAGCTTGTTTTTGATCACGGCACCGCCCAAGTCGGCACCGAACTGGTTACGATTGAGCTTTGGCACTTTTTGGGTGATGGTAGGGTCCGCGTTGTAGAAGAAAGGAGCGGCGTTGAAGAAGTTGTTTTCGAACTTTTCGAATGCCTGACCGTGGAACTCGTTAGTGCCGGACTTGGTGGTGACGCCGATGTGCGCACCGCTGTTGGAGCCTTGGGTGGCGTCGTACATGGCAGAGTTCACCCGAATTTCCTGAATCATTTCGGGCGCGGGACTGGGCAGAGCCTGGCCGATGGCGGAGTAGACGGAAGTGGAAGTGATGATTTCGCCGCCGGCGCCGAAGGTCTCACCGGTATTCAGGACAAAGCGGTTTTCGGGCAACTGGCTGTTGGACTTACCGTTGAATATGTTATTGGTACTAACGCCGTTCAGAGAGAAACTGTTGCTGGTATCACGCTGGCCGTTGGCGAATATAGCTTGATTGCCCAGGCCGGCGTTAGTGCCCGAGCCGCTCAGAAAGTCGGCGTTAACACCAGGACTGACGATGGCCAATTGAGTAAAGCTGCCGGTGCCCAGCGGAGTCTCTTGAATAGTTAACTGATCAACGATGTAGCCATTGGTGGTGTCCACCTGATTCATCAAGGGAGTAGCGGTGACTTCCACCGTAATGGTGGTAGCTCCCACCTTCAGAGAAGCATCGACGGTGGTGGTGCGGTCTCCCTGGACGATCACTTCGGTGTGCGACTCCGTCTCGAACCCTTCTTTTTGAAAGACGACTTCGTAAGTGCCAATCGGGAGATCGAGCAAGAGATACGAACCGTTGGTCTGAGTGCGTGTCCGGACTTTTAGATTGGTAGCGGTGTTGCTGGCTTTGACATCCACGTCAGGAACGGATGCACCAGAGGCATCTTTCACGGTTCCGGTGATGGCTCCCAGGATCTGCTGGGCCTCCAATCTCGGCGCGAGCAAGACGAAACACAGCACGGCAGCGGCTGACAAAAACAACAGGCGATTCTTAAGCG
Organism: Terriglobia bacterium; assembly: GCA_035501695.1. Classification (GTDB taxonomy): domain Bacteria; phylum Acidobacteriota; class Terriglobia; order UBA7540; family UBA7540; genus Bog-366. Next base: position 4,413 of record DATJVT010000516.1, read on the forward strand.
TTGTCAGATACACTCAGTAACCCTCCTGAAACTTTGTGACTATCCCCTGTCCGGCATGAACCCCCTTCAGGCCGGCATTTGGGTGCGAAGACCCTCGTGATACGTACCAAACATGATAACCTCAAATCTGCAGAAATCAAGTTCAGGATTTCGTAAAAAATTTCGTCTAGATCCGTAATCGATATGACGTTTGAGAATGTACGGAACTGCGGTTTCACCGCCCGGCTGGACTGCCGGTACCTTATTTACGCGCCAGAGAAACTGGACGAGCGGGCGGTGCTGGTGGCGGCTTTGCACGGCTTCAGTTCGAATCCCGAGGTGATGCTGCGGCTAACGGCCGGGATGATGGGGCCGAAGCATGTGATCGCGGCGATCGAAGGTCCCAATCAGTTTTTTCTGCGGCAAGGGTCCAGCGACGTGGGGTACGGATGGGCGACGCCGAAGCATGCGGATTCGTGCGTGCGTTTGCATCACGACATAGTGCGGCACGTGCTGAACGAAACGGGGCGCGAGTACGGAATCCCGGCGGCACGGCGCATCCTAGCGGGGTTTTCGCAGCCGGTCGGCATGAACTACCGGTTTGCCGCGACGCATCCGGAGCAGGTGCGCGGCGTGATTGGAATCTGCGGGGGGGTGCCGCGGAATTGGGAAGAGGGGCCGTATCACAGCGTGACGGCGGCGTTGCTGCACATTGCCCGGCGGGAGGACGAGTTTTACGCGCCGGAGGTGACGGAGCGGTACACGGAACGGCTGCGGGCGCGCGCCGCGGACGTGGAGTTTCACATGCTTGAAGGCGGGCACCGGTTTCCTTCGAAGGCGGGACCGATCGTGGCGGCATGGCTGGGGCGGATCCTGTAGACCCTGCCCTGACTCGAGAAATCCGCCGCGCCTCTCCAGGAACCGCGCAAAACGGGCACCCCGCGCCGCCTGAATCCATTCGGTTCTTCCTTTAAATGGCGGCGCGGGATACGCGCCCTTTGCGCTATTTTGTGGGGGGGTTGAGAGTGGGGTCGAGCCCATGGGCTTTCGCAAACTCAGCTTGAGCTGACTTGGCGTCGTTGAGGCGGAGCAGGGTCATCGCCAGATTGTAGTGGGCATGGGCGTGGTCCGGTTTGAGCCGCACAGCTTCGCGGTAGCTGGCAGCGGCTTCCTGATATTTCCCTGTGTTGAACAAAGCGTTGCCGAAGTCGAAGCGCAGGCCCGGATCATCCGGCTTCAGGGGAACCAGTTTCCGGTAGGTGCCGGCGGCTTCCTCGAATTTGTTGGCCGCCAATTGGCTGGCGCCAAGCCCGACGAGAGACTCCGCGAAGTCCGGCTTTTGCGCATACGCCTTTTCGTAGTTGGCGGCGGCCTTGGCGTAGTCCTTTTGCGCGTAATATGCATTTCCCAGACGGTAGAGGGCATGGAATTCATCCGGCTTGAGCGCGAGACACTTTTCGTACGACTGCATCGCGTCGCTCAGTTTTCCCTGTTCGGCTTGAGCCAGACCCACTGTAAGCAAGAGGTCGGGCTGGTCCGGCTTAAGGGCTAAGCTTTTTTCGTAAGCGGAGACGGCTTCGCGATATTTTTTGGTCTTGTTATAGAGATCCCCCAAGTGAGACCAGTATGCGGACTGGTTGGGGTACTTGCTGGTGAGCTTGTGATAGGCTGCGATGGCTTCGTGGCTCTGCCCGGCTTGTTCCAGCGCAGAGGCGTACGACTCCTGCATATCCTGCCAGTCGGGGCGCAACGAATGTGCCTTGCGTAAGAATGGCAAAGCTTCCGCCGCCTTACCTTCTGCCAACAGCGCGGCGCCGAGATTTCCCTGCGCTTCTACATTTTTGGGATTGCTGGCGATTGAGGATCGAAAGGCCGCGATGGCTTCTTCGTTTTTGCCCAGGTGCAGGAGCGACGCACCCAGTCCATTCTGCGCTTCGGAGAAGTCTTTGTGGTGTTCGATGGCCAGGCGATAGGAGGCGGCAGCCTCTTCGTATTTCCCTGCGTGGAGGAGAGCCGATCCCTTGTCAGCATAGGCGGCCGCCTGCTCCGGAGCGATTTTGATGGCCTTGTCGAACTCGGCGATTGCTTCCGCGTCTTTGCCGCTAGCCTCAAGGGCCCGGCCGAGGTTATCGAGGGCTTCAGTATATTCAGGCTGAATCTTCAGGGCTTCACGGAAACTGGCGATGGCCTGGTCGTATTGCTTCTTATGAAGGTAGTCAAGTCCGCGGTGATTGAGCGTGGCAGCCTGGTGGGAGATTTCGGGGCCGGCGCCCGCGCGGAGCAGAGGGAGGCCGAGGCAAGCAAGGGCCAGTGCGGCGGCAAGAAACGTGGCGTACGGAAAGAACAGCCACCTCAGGTGGCCGTTGGAAGTCAGGACCTGAGCTCCAATGCCGGCGTGTGCGGCGGGCGCCGGACTGTCCGGGCGGAGTCCCATAGGTAAGCTCCTTGACTGCAAGAATCGGGCCAGCTTCGCGAGACTTCGCTGTTTGGCCCTCACCGATACTGATGACCGGCAGGGAGTTTTGATCTATTTTGCGGGCATGTTCCGTTATACTGGGATGCCGTGATCTTGAAATGACGAGGCGAAGCGGCCTAAGAGGCCGCTGCAGGCTGGGAGCCTGCCCCAAGCCGGGTATACCTGGAGAAAACGTATGAGTGCCGGTCGAATGGTGCGCAACACAGTTGTCATGGCAGCTATGGCGTGGCTTCCCCCTGGCGTCACGCCTGTGGCGGCGCAGACCAAGCCGGGTTTGTACCAGGCCACCAGCGAGTCACTCCGGCGGCACCAAGTGCCGAAGTGGTTTGAAGATGCCAAGTTCGGGATTTTTGTCCACTGGGGAGTGTTTGCCGTTCCGGCGTACCACGAATGGTACGTGGCCTTCATCAGTCCGAAGGCAGGCTTCGGATTTCTATTTGGCGGTCCGCCTTTCAACGCGACGCGCGGCAATCTGCCGGAGGCGCTGTACAAATCCAGGGTAGTGGAGGACGCAGTCAAGTACCATGCGGCTCATTGGGGAGCGGATTTCCCATACGACGATTTCATCCCGATGTTCAAGGCCGAGAAGTTCGAGCCAGAAGCCTGGGCCAACCTATTTCGCGAGGCGGGCGCCCAATATGTCGTCCTGACCGCCAAGCACGGCGATGAGTTCGCGCTCTGGCCGACCAAATTCACTCATCGCAACGCGATGGAGATGGGACCACACCGTGACCTGGCCGGCGACCTGGCCAAAGCGGTGCGCGCCAGCGGCCTTAAGATGGGCTTCTACCATAACACTACCTACACCTTCTGGGACTCCCGCTACCCGGGCCGCGACTGGGTGGACTACATGAACCATTCCATCGAAGAGCTAGTGGACCGTTATCATCCCAGCGTTTTGTGGGGCGATGTGACGGAGGGCCCGGTCAAGACATGGGCGGGCAAGGCCCTGCCCGCCGATTATTGGAACAGTAAGGAGGTGCTCGCTTACTTCTACAACCACTCAGAAAATGCGGCTGAAGTAGTGGCAAACGACCGTTGGGGCCTGGACACCGACGGTAAGATGGTTGGCGATTACAAGACACCGGAGAGGACGCAGGTGGCCAATCTCGCAAAGGAGAAGTGGGAAGAATGCGATTCGCTCGACCCAACCTCCTGGGGATACAACCAGCG
>DATJVT010000517.1:0-24185 GCA_035501695.1 Terriglobia bacterium
TGGACCGATTCAGGGTCTGAGCGAATTCCGTTGGATATGCAATGGTTCCGATGCTTTCGATTCTGGTCAGGTTCACGTAACGGGCTTCCGCACTCTGGGCACGGGTCCACGGCCTACCGGCAGCGGGAACACGGTTGTTCCATCTCGGGCAAATCTAGAGCGCCGGGCGATGGGTCCACACCGGCGACCGGGATATCCATGGGACGGCGGTAGTCCTCCACGGCAGCGATGGCCATCCTGACGGCGGACGTGATGGGGATTCTGCGCTGCGCTTTTCGGGTTCTCGGCTATTCACTGCTGCTGTTTGGTTTCGGTCCGCGTCGCCAACACCTCAGCCGCCGCCGCTGTAGCGGATGTTTACCTGGATTTCCAGGGCGCGCGGCACACCAGCACGCCGCTGAATTTCGCCCCCTTTGAAACCAAGATCCTTTCCGTTACTGATCTGCTGGGGGCGCTTAATTTGAGTGCGGCCCAGGTGCCCGAAGGCGGCCTGAGCATCGTCCAGCATGGCGCTGTGCCCGTGCTGATCGCTCAGGGTAGGGTCTTCGATCCCGCCACGGGGTTCTCGACCCCGCTGCACTTTCCTGATCTTTCCTTGCACAAGGCGAGCGCGCTACACGCGAATGGCGTGCCTGTGGGCGTGCCCGGCACGGACTCGCCCTATGCCGGAACAGGCGCGTACACGCCGCACATCATCGCGCGCAACCTGACGGGGTCAGCTCAAATCATCGTGCCTTCGCTGGAATATCCCAGCGCCAGCGAGCCGGCGCAGGCGGCGCTCGGGTCGCTTACGCTCGCACCGTACTCGACGATGGACGTTCCACTGCTCAGCGCCGCCGCAAAACCGGCGACTCGTGCTACCCCGCTTTGCGCTACCTTGTTGGCTCGTAGCTGGTATAAGATTGCGCAAAATCCAACCAGGAGTGGAGCGATGTCACTTAATGTCCCTCTCCGATTCGTATGCACAATCTGTTTTCTTTTGTTGCCTGCCTGGGCGGCGGAACCGCAACTCACCATCTACAATCAGAACTTTGCTGTTGTCCGCGTGCTGATCCCTCTGAACCTGAGGCCAGGGGAGAACCGCTTCCAGTTTACGGATACGACCGCTTACCTTGAACCCACTTCGGTGATACTGCGAGATCCGTCCGGGAAGCACTCAATGCGGATTCTGGAGCAAAACTACCGGGCGGACCCCGTCTCAAGCCAACGCCTGCTTTCGCTGAACGAAGGCAAAACGATCGACTTTGTGGTTCAGACCGGCGACAAGACGGAAATAGTGCAAGGCAAGATTATCCGCAGCGGATACTATCCCACCCCCCCACAGATTTGGAATATCTATAACGGATGGCAGGGGGCACCGGTCAATCCCGAGCCGATCGTGGAGATCAACGGGAAGCTGCGCATGGGACTTCCGGGCACGCCGTTGTTTCCCGCGTTGCCCGACGACACCATTCTGAATCCCAGCCTCTCCTGGGTGCTGGAAACCGACCAGCCGGGCGAGATAAACGCGGAGTTCAGTTACGTGACCTCGCAAATGACCTGGAATGCGGATTACAACCTCGTGGCTCCGGAAGAAGGCGATGTGCTCGACCTGGTGGGATGGGTGGGCATTCGGAATCTGAGCGGGAAGACGTTTGACAATGCCCACATCAAGTTGATGGCCGGCGAGGTCAACAAGCTTCAGCCCGGGCAGTACCCTGCCATGGACTCGCTCACTCGAGCTTTTGGTGGTGTCGTCCAAGGCGGGCCAATTCCAGTGCCGCAGGTCACCGAAAAGCCTTTCGAAGAATATCATCTTTATGAGTTGCATCACCCTACTACCCTCCACGATCAGGAAACGAAGCAAGTGGAATTCGTACGCGCCTCGGGAGTCCATTCCCAGAGATTTTACGTTTACGATGGCGCAAAGATCGACGAGAACCAGTACCGCGGCTGGAACATCGAGAGCATTCGGCAGAACAGCGAGTATGGAACGCTATCGAATCCCGATGTCTGGATGATGCGGGAATTTGTGAACTCCGAAGCGAACCATTTGGGCATACCCCTGCCGGCCGGACGGCTGCGGTTCTATCGCCAGGATTCCGACGGCCAACTGGAGTTCACCGGGGAAAATGAGATCAGGCACACGCCGCGTGACGAAACCATCCGCTCCTTCACCGGCAGCGCCTTCGACATCAAAGGCGAACGCCGCCGGACGGACTACCACATCGATATCGGCCAGCGTTGGGTAGACGAATCCTTCGAGATCAAGCTGCGCAACCATAAGAAGGATTCAGCGGTAGTACGCGTCGTCGAACACCTCTATCGCGGCGCGAGTTGGGACATCGTTGAGAAGTCGTCGACCTATCTCAAAACCGACGCTCAGACGATTGAGTTCCAGGCCCAAGTGCCTCCCGACGGGGAGAAGACGGTCACTTATAAGGTCCATTACACCTGGTAGAAATCCGATACCCGAGGCGCCATCATGCGCGTGCGACACCGCTTGCTTATTGGCCTTCTTTGCGTGGTTCCCAGCCTGGCAGCCCAAACCTGGCCCGTGAACCCTGCCCGGATCAAGGCGGCGCGGCAGGATTCCGCGGGACAAGTCTGGGCCATCGGCTACGCGCCAACCCTCGGCCTTTACCGTTGGGCCGGCGACCAGTGGAATGCCGTGCCGGTGGAAGGCCTCGCCGGCAATGCCGAACCCATGGCGGTGGCCAGAGGTTCCGACGGCGCCGTGTATTGCGTCTGGAGCGCCGGTCTGGATATTCATCCCGTAAGCCGGCACCAGGGGGCCGACTCGCGGATCCTGGCTCAATTGCACGGCCCCGTGGCCGAATCCCCCAGCCTTTTCGCCGACTCCCGCGGCAATGTGTGGATCACCGAAAAGGGGCCGCACATTTACCGCGTGACCTCGCAAGGCGATGCGGAGTGTGTCTACACCATCCCCAATGAGGCTTATTTATCGACTCGGCCCCTCCAATCCCCGCGCCCGCTGTTCAATCCCGTTTATGCCACGGCCGATGGTCTCGGGCGGATTTGGTTCTGGTCGGGCGGAATGGTGGGCCGGACGGCGCTTATGACGCTGCGGAATATCCTGATCTTCGATGGCGTGAGTTTCCAACCCCAACCGCAGATCGCCGGTGAAACGGGCGAAGGGCCATGGGCTGCCGAGCCCGATGGCCCCGACCACATGTGGGTGGCGATACCGGATGATCGCCTCTACCAAGTCGATACCAAGACCCTAGCTCCCACGGCGGTGCTGGAACCTGAGCAGGGAGTTTTCCGTCGCGTGCAGAGGATTTTCCCCGTCGAGCAGGAGACCTTTGCCATCTCCAACTCGTCAAAGTCTTTGCCTGAACCCGGCGGACAAGGCCGGTTCAGCGTGCTTTGGCGGCTGCGCAAGGGCTCGTGGGAGCGCGTGGTGAACGGGATCGACATGGTTCCCGAGGTCAGTCAGGATCCGGACCGCGTGCTCATCGCCACTCCCGATGGGTTTTGGGCAGGCGCCAACGGCACCGGGCCGTGGTTTATCCCTTCTGGCCCGGGTGCGCCAGTGCACATTGACTGGCATCGCGGCTGGCCGTTCGACGGGGACCAAGCCATATTCCTCCTCCCCGACCGGCGACTGCTCCTGATCGCCTTAAACCAGGGAAGCATGGCGGTGAAGCCGGCGGACTTGCTGGCAGCATCTCAAACGCCACTAGGAATTCGAACGTTCAATCCGCTCCGCACGGTGTTGCAGGACCGGCATGGGCATCTGTGGGGCATCATCTCGCCCGCCGATGGCGCATTAAGCGAGTGGGATGGCAGTAGCTGGACGCAGCACACCGTTCCTGAAAACCTCAGCGATTCGCGGCGATTCAACTTCTTCGCGGATTCTGAAGATCGTATCTGGCTGGTCCCCGACCCTTGTCGAGGGCCGGTGACGGTGTTTGATGCTCGCCACGGAACATTCCAGACCTATCCTGATCCGCCCACCGCATTTCAAGCACAACTGCCGCGCCGGCCGGAGTTTCCCGCCGGGAACCGCCTGCAACTATTTCCCAGCTTTACCGCGGATGGCCGCATTGGCTATAGCGATCCCTGCGCCAAGCTTTATTACTTCGACGGCCGCGAATGGCAAAGCTGGAACTCGCAGGAAATCGCCCGGGGCAGCAGGTTTTATTCAAATGGCCCCGCGTTTTTCGACCGGGCCGGGAATTTCGCCTTGAATGTGGAAGGAACAACGTGGGAATTCAAGGCCCCATCCGGCTGGCGCGTCACGACGTTTGAACCCGGGCCGGAGCGCCGCGCGCAGGGAAGGACGCCAGACGTGCCGCCCCCTCCGGGTTGCGAATTCAACAATCCTGAATCCATGGCTCAGGATCGCCTGGGAACGTTCTGGATGACTTATCGCGGCCAACTCTACCGCGCCATTCCCGGGCTCTGCCTCCCCCAAACTTCCCCGGGCGAGCATCAGCCGTTTATCGACGGGCGCACCGTGAAGGCAGCTTTGATTGACCCACGGGGGAATGCTTTTGTCGAAACTTACCTTCATTCCTACCCCGCCATCGGGGAGTACGTGATTCTGAGCCCTCGTCAACCGCTTCCCCAGACGCAATTGCAGGCCCACGTGGATACGGGGGGAACCGTCAAGCTCCGTTTCGGCGCGACCGCGAAAGGCAAGGTGTGGTTTACCTGGCGGGTCGACGGCGACGCGTGGACTCGCCCCGCTCCGAATGCGGAAGTCTCCCTTCCCGGTTTGGCCGAGGGCAAGCACCGCATTGAAGCAGCCGCCCTCGACGAGCGATTGCAGATCGATCCGAAACCGGCCGTGGCTGAAGTCGAGATCAAGGCGCCTACCCAACAGCAACTCGCCGCGCTGATCGAGCAACTGAAGGATCCGGACTACGACGTGCGCGAGACCGCGGTGGCCGGCCTGGTTCGTCAACCGGCGCAGGCGCTTCCCCTATTGCATGCGGCACGGGAAAAAGCCGGTCCGGACCAACGCTGGTGGATCGATGCCGCAATCCAGCAAATCAAGGGAGGAAGGGAATGACCGGCAGTACGATGTGCGAGGGATGCCGCGCATCGTGGTAAATGGTGTTCACAGCGATGGCCCAGCGCCGGTTATCGTTCAGGGGTTCGCCGGTATTGGGATTCACGTCGAAGCGCGGAAAATTGCTGCTGGAAATATCCACGCGAATGCGGTGGCCTTTCTTGAACACCAGCGAGGTCGGATACATCTCGATGGTGAAAGGGTACACCTGGCCCGGGGCCATCATTTCCGGGTGCTCCAGCGAGTTGCGGTAGCGGGCGCGCACAATGCTGTCAGCCACGTTCAAATCCACCCCGGCGGGGAAGTCACGGTTGGGCGGGTAAACGTCCACCAGCTTGGCGGTAAAGTCGGTGTCCGGAGCGCTGGAGGAAGCCCATAGTTTCACGATCAGCCGTCCGGTGACTTCCAGGTCCTGCTCCAGGGGAGGCGTCTGGAGCACCAGCACGTCGTTACGCGCGGAGAGCGGCCGCGTGTCGTCGCACGTCCACAGGGAGGCGACGCAGCGCTGGTCATACGCGCCCTGCTCCATGAGGTTTTCGGTGTCGCCCGGGCGTTCGATAGTGTTGTGATGAGTCAGAGGCGCGTTGTGTGAGGAGATGTTCCCGCCCAGGGTGGGCACGGGGTGGCGCGGGTCGAACTCGTAAGTGGCGGGCGGTTCGTCGCCGGGCTTGGCGGGGGACAGTACCCCATTGGCGTGCAAATAATAGGGAGTGGCCACGGTACGGGCGAGCGGCCACTCGTGCTCGTCGCGCCAATGCCCGCCCACCATGATCCGGCCTTCGGGGGTGCGGTGCGCGTCGCCACCCCCCATCACGAAGATGCGGACGTGCGGCTCGCGGTCGACCCCGTTGTCAATTCCCTTCAGCCAATGGTCGAACCAGCGCAATTCGAAGCTCAGGAAATCGATGGCAGCGTCGGGGCCGAACTCGGCGTCACCGGCGTAGCTGCGCGTGCGCCCGCCATGCGTCCAGGGTCCCATAATCAGGCGTTGCACGCTCTGCTTGCTTTTGCTCAGCGTGACGTAATTGAGGTTGGCCACCTGCGTTCCCCAGGAATCGTACCAACCGCCCAGGTGGTAAACGGGAATGTCCTTGTATTCGGCCACGTGCTCCACCACATCGGCGCCCGCATTCTTCCAATAGTCGTCGTAATCGCCGTGCGACATGGCTTCGACCAGCCAATCCTCGTACTCGGGGATGAGCTTGAGGGGAGTCGCGCCGCGGCGCAGGGGCATGGCACGGGCGTATTCGCGCACCTGCTCGCCCAGCTCCTGGAGCGCCTCGCGCGTGGCGGGGTCGCGGGCTTCATGACTTCCGGTGGGGCCGCCGATGTTGAAGATCCAGTTCATCCAGCGCATTTCAAACGCGCCGTTGTGGCGGACGCCGTAGCGGCCGAAGTCCGACATGGCGTCGGCAGGAATCATGGCCTTGAGAAAGGGAGGATTGGCAAGCGCCAGGGCGTGCTGCGTTCCACCCGGATAGGAGGTTCCCACGGTGCCCAGGTTGCCGTCAAACCACGGCTGCCGTCCCAGCCATTCGGCCGTGTCGTAGCCGTCGCGGCCGTCGTCACGAAAGGGCCGCCATGTGCCCTCGGAATCGTAGCGTCCGCGCACGTCTTCTCCCACCGCGATGTAACCGCGCGGCACAAAGAAACGCGCCCAGGTCTCCACGGTGGCCTTGCCATATGGCGTGCGCTCCAGGATGACGGGAAACTTCCCTTCCACCGGCTCGCCGTTCCGGGCCGGACGGTAAATGTCGCACGCCAGCTTCACCCCGTCGCGCTTGGGAATCATGACGGTCTTGAATAAGGCGATTTCATACTGTGACTGGCTGGCAGCAGTGTCGGTAGTGGCGGAGGACGTTCGCTGAACCTCGTTCCCCAGGCCCGCGATCAACAGCAGAGCCGCGACCATGGCGGCGCGCATCACGAATTTGGATGGGGGAGCCACCTTGCTGGCATTCGGCATGGGGACGTTGCTCCTCAGCGATGGTTTATTGTGCATGAACTACATGCCTGGCGACCACAAAATTGTAGCTTGTCTCGCAGGCCGCGGGTCAAGTTCGGGTCAGACGCTTCTCAGCACTCCTCCGGGGTGTGCCCTCGAGTGCATCGCCCTGTCAAGAGTCAAGGGGACGGAGGCTTCGCGATTGCCGTTGCGTCCAAGCTGCCGAACTGGTACGTTGGCCTGGTTTCCCCGGAGGTTCACCATGAAACCAATCCGCGCGCTCCCATTGCTCCTGCTCATTTGGTTCGTCACCGCCGTGCAAGCGCAGGCGCCGGCCCCGAAGCCGGACGCCCAGCTCAACAAGCTCCATGCCTTCGTGGGTCATTGGACCATGGAGGGTGAAACCCTGGATGGGCCGCTGGGACCCGGTGGCAAGTTCACCGGCGAGTACACCGCTCAGATGATTCTCGGGGGGTTCTTCCTCGAAGCCCAATGGACGGAAAAGGACTCTTCCGGGGTGTCACGGAGCCTGGAAATCACGGGGTATGACCCGGCAACCAAGAACCTCGTCAGCCACGGGTATGGGGACGATGGGGGCGGTTGGTCAGGGGTGATGACCCTGAGTGGAAGCACATGGACCTACAGGGGGACGAATTGGGTGGCGGGAAAGCCGTATCGGTCACGGTCCAGCGACACATTTGCCCCAGATTTGATGAGCATAACGAGTAAGTTTGAAGTCTCAACCGATGGCACAACCTGGAAACCCGTCACCCTGGCCAAATGGACCAAGGTCCCGGCCGCTCCGAAGAAGTAATCAAGAACGGGCGGTGCGCGGCAGTAGCGCTGCCCGGCGGGCGCAAACCGAACCACCGCGCGTCATCCGTTTGGCGCTCATCCCGTTCACAGACGGTTAGGAATTAAGGAATCTCCACGATCACATCATCCTCACCGGGCGGCCATCCTCAAATCCCCGCGCGGGCAGAGGGTATAAGGAATCTACACGGCCACCTCCCGGCTCTCCACAAACGTCGTTCGCTTGGTGCGCTTGCTGGACCGGACAAAGTAGATCCCGCCGAAAATGGCCCAGCACAGGGCGATGCCAAGCGCCAGCAGGGGTTCCATCTTGGTGCCATAGCCCATGAAGGGGCCGACCAGGTAAAAGATCATGCACGCCAAATTTGCGCATAGCCCGAAGACGGGAATCAGAAGATGTCTCGCCATTTTGAACTTGGGGTGTCTGTGGTAAGCCACCAGGCAGATGGTGCAGCTTAAACCGTAGAGGAGGAAAGTGCCGAAATTCGAAGCCAGCGTCATGGTGAGCAGGGTGTTGGGCAGCGCCGCCATCTTGTCATGCGTCAGGTAGCCGAAGCTGGAGAAGAGCCCCTTGGGCAAAGCCTGAATGGCCGCGTCGGTGGGGGCGCCGGCGTCGCCAAACAGTACGGCCAGGGAAAGACAACCGACCACCGCGGAAATGATCGCCAGGGTCCAGATGGCCCGGTGAGGGGAGAGGTTCTTGGCGTGCAGAAGTCCAAAGTGTTCCGGGACTTCCTCATCTTTCCCCATGGCATAGGTTACGCGGGCGCCGGTGTTGATGCAGGAAAGGGTGGTCCCGATCAGCGCCAGAAACACGGTGAAGGCTTCCACCAGCATGAAGGTGCGTCCGTGTCCCGGTCCGAAGAGCGCGTCGCCCACCACCACCATCATGTCGCCGATGGGCGCCGCCGAGCTATTTGCACTCGCCATGGAATAGCCGCTATTGAGGAAGTAGTTGGCGGCGAAATACTCGAACAGATAGCAGAATACGCCTTGCACCAGGAGCGAGACGATGACCGCAATGGGGACGTCGCGCTTGGCGTTCTTGGCTTCACCTCCCAGGGCGGTTACCGATTCAAATCCCACCAGGATCAGGATGGCGACGGTGGCCTGAATAAAAGCCCATCCTATGTTATGGAGACCTACCACCGAGGAGGCCTTCTCGTGCGTGAGAAAATTCCCGCTGGCATCCTTGGTGGGATAGGAGATCAGGTAGGGCACCGGCTTCCCGGAGGCGTCCAGCTTGGGTTGCGGGACATTGTTGGCGTCGCGGACAATCGTTTCCGTTTCCTGCCCATTCACCACCGTTTTGGTGGTGGCGAATTCATAGGTGTAAGCTTCGCCCGAGGTCGAATCAAACTGGAAGGCCTGGGTCCCGGGAGGGTGGTTCATGCGGTAGCCGAGCGCCATCACCGAGAACACCACGAGCGCGGAGATTTGGATGACATTGATGGCAATATTCACCGCCGTCGAACCGGTGACCCCGCGATGGGCGATGTAGGCAACGACAAACGAAAAGACCACTGCCACGAGCATCATGAACACCGGTCCGGGATTGGAAGCGCTCATGAGGTTCGGCCACAGCGTCCCCACCAGATAGCCGCAGAGGATTCCCATGGTCGCCACCATCACCCCGGGGTAGATCCAGTAATAAAGATGGGAGCCCCAGCCCACGACGAACTTGGAGAGCCGCGCGTAGCGCCACGCCTTGTCGTGATTCAGGAAGGCCTGTTCCGCAAAGTAGTAGGAACTTCCCGTCCCTGGGTACAGCTTGGCCATTTCGGCATAGCAGACAGCCGTCGCCAGACATAGCAGCAAGGCGATGACAATCCCGATCCACATGGAAGGGGCCGTGACCCCGGTGGTAGCCTGAATGTAAAAAGTCAACCAGAGAAACGCTCCCGGCGCGATCAGCGCCATGGCATTCATGGTTAATCCTGTCAAACCTAGCGTGGGTTTCATTTCAGGTGCAGTGCTCTCCGCCATCTCGACCCTCCTCAGTTGTATGAAAAAGCCGTGTGCTTGGTGACCAGGCATTCACCTTACGCAATGGATTGGGATGGGGTCAAAGTAATAGATTTTGTGGGGCCAATAAAAATAGCTTGGCCAAGTAATAATTCTCGGAGCCATAAGGAAATCTTTGCGTCGGCGCTTTCCCCGGGATGTACGGGCAAACCCGGCCAGGCGTTATGACCGCTGGAAGTCAATGAAACATAAGCTCTAACATAACGCACCGGGCGGACCCCACCGTGGGCGGCGAAGTGGACATCTCCGCAGGAATCGACACGGGGATAAGAGGAGGCCGGCAGTTATTTCTAGGTCTAATAAAAAGAATCAATTGGACGGACCTCTGGCCGGACACTAGATTTTCGATTTGCGATTTGGGATTGAGACAAGACGAATTGGAATGTTGGCTTACGGGTGGTCTTTAATCTAAAATTCAAAATCGAGAATCCAAAATCCGCGCAACGAGTGGAAGCATGAAGATTACCGGACTTCTCCTGATGCCCTCGGGTTGGTTTATTGTTCTGGCGGCCTTGGTGCTGCTCCGGACGATCCCCGCGCTGAGCGCCTTTGTCGCGGCCGGCATGGGAGTAGAGATTCTGGGGCTGGTTCTCTTGATACGCTCCCATCTAACGCCAAAAGGGGGGAATGAGTGAGTCCCCAGCCGCCGCAGGCGATGGCCGAAACTTCCCAGGTCCTTTGCATCCTCTTCATACTCCTCCTGCCCCTGGCTCTGGCAGGACTCGCCCTTATAAACACCGGGCTCAGCCGCTTGCGCAGCGCGGCGCATTCCATGCTGGCGACGCTGTGTGTCGCCGGGGTTGCGGCCGTCACGTACTTTGTCATGGGTTTTAGCTGGCAAGGTTATCCCGGCCTTCCTTCCCATACTTTGAACATATTCGGAAAGGAATGGAGTTGGCTGGGAGCGGGACACTTCTTTATGCGCGGTGTTCCCCTGGATGGTTCCCGCGCCTCGCTAACGGCGCTGATGCAGTTGTTTTGTGTCGCCCTGGCGGCGTTGATTCCGCTGGGCGCCGCGGCGGAACGCTGGAGGTTGCGCGCCTGCTGCCTTTCCACCGCGCTCCTGGCCGGCATTACCTATCCTTTATTTGCCCATTGGGTTTGGGGAGGAGGCTGGCTGGCGCGCCTTGGCCAAAACTATGGACTGGGCTTCGGCTTTCTCGATGCGGGCGGAAGCTCCACCCTTCAGGCCGTGGGAGGGTTGACGGCCCTGAGCATGGTGTGGCTGCTCGGGCCGCGCCGGGGGAAGTACAACTTGGAAGGCATGCCCGCCGCGTTGCCGGGCCATAACACCGTGCTGGTTCTCTTCGGCTGCGTTCTCGCCCTGGTGGGATGGATGGGGCTGAACGCGGCGGGCTCCATGCTCTTCGCGGGAATGCCGCCGGGGCGAACGGTTCTGGTGGCGGTCAATACGCTGCTCTCGGCGGCGGGGGCGGTGCTGGCGGCTGCGGCCACCACGCGCTACCGCTTTGGCAAGCCTGACGCCTCTCTCAGCGCCAACGGCTGGCTCTGCGGGTTGGCGGCGTCGAGTGCCGGCTGCGCCTTCGTCCCGCCTGCCGCGGCACTTCTGATCGGACTGGTTGCGGGTACCCTGGTAACCTACACCGTCGCCTGGATGGAGGCCCGGCTGGGCTTGGATGACCCGGCGGGAGCGGTCTCTGTCCACGCTCTCGGCGGAATCTGGGGAATCCTGGCGGTGGGCCTTTTCCCTCGGACGGCGGGGGTTGCTGTTGCCGCCGGCGCAGCCATTCCTCCCACCGCTTCTGGCGGGCAATTCCTCGCACAAATCGTGGGGATTGCCACCTTGGTGGGCTTCGTACTCCCTCTGACCTACTCCCTCAATTGGTTGCTTAATCGATTCTCTCCGCAACGCATTCCGCCCGATGAGGAGCGTCACGGCGCCGACCTTTATGAACTGGGCGCCGGCGCCTATCCGGAATTCATGACCCATACCGACGAGTTTTCGCAGTGGTGAAGTTCTAACCCTAAGGGCCGCTGACCATTGAACCAGGTCGGCGCAAACGCTTTTGCTGATTTTAAACAACTTATCCGGATATCCCTTCATTTCATTTTAGCATTCTTTTCGGGGGCCTCTCTGACCCCCATTTTCCCCTTGGCCGTTCTCGAATCAAGCACAAAAACCTCACACTTTTCGATCCAATAGGCAAAGATGTCATGCCCTTTTCGTTGAATAAGGCCCAAATGTCAAGAGAGGAGCCTACTACGCTCACCGCTGCGCTCCAGTTTGGCTCCATTGTTTGCCGCGCGAAACTCCGGGGTGCCCGCTTCGCCCGATACCGGCCGTAGAACATTTCTGGAAAAGCTGTTAACCAAACTCCTTGTCATTCGTTATACCCGGTGACGAGCAGGGGCCGGAGAAAGACATTCGAGCCTCCTAAGGGTTGGCAAGCGGGATAAACGCAAAAGGAGAAACCGTCATGGCAGCAGATACGAGACGTCGCAGCGTTAGATGGGGATTAATTCTGGCAGGGGCAATAGGGTTGGCGCTGGGGATCGGGACCGCGCCTGCTTATGCCCAGAAGTCGCCTGCATTAGTGACCGCCGATGGCGCTTCGGACCAGGAAACCTCCAACCTCGATCGGCAGCGTGGCGCATTTGACCGTTTCCTTGACGCCCACCCCGAGATCGCCAATGAGGTGGTGGGTGACCCGGGAGTGATGCGCAATGATGGCTACCTGCGCTCCCATCCCGAGTTGCAGGCTTTCCTCGACGCCCACCCACAGGTGAAAGCCGATCCGCGCGCCTTTCTCTCTCCCCGGGAATGGAGGGTGGAGCGTGGCAGGTCCGGGTTCGATGAGTTCCTGAGTGACCTGCCGCCGGTCCTGGGTATCGGTTGCTTCCTCTTGGCTATCCTCTGGATGCTTCGAGCCGTCTTGGAGAATCGCCGCTGGAACCGCAGCTTGAAGATGCAGGAGGAGTTGCATACCAAGCTGATCGAGAAGTTTGCCTCCGGCCAGGATTTCACCTCCTACCTGCAATCCGATGCCGGCCGCCGTCTGCTGGAGTGGGCTCCTCCTATGCCGGCCACAGGGCCGCGCGGCCTGCCCAATCCTATCGGCCGAGTTCTCTGGTCGCTGCAAGCCGGGCTGGTTGTCTTTCTAGTGGGGTTGGGCCTTCTCGCCCTCCGGCCCGGCATGGACGCCAGCTTCGCGCCTCCCCTGATGGTGTTTGGAACCCTGGGCGCCACCGTGGGGGCCGGTTTCATACTCTCCGCCCTCATCTCCTACCGTTTGTCGAAGCACCTGGGGCTGATTGGGGTAGCGGGGCAGGAGACCGACCTTGCTCTGCGGAGCTGATGGGTGGGGGCCAGCTGACAAATCTGGAACGCCGGCCTCATTCTGTGGCAGAATTCAAGTATGTTCATGCGGGAAATCACATTGGCGGAACTGGAAAGTTCGAAGGTCGTGGCGGAGACAGCCGAGCAAGCTTTCCACATGGACGAGCCGACCTTCCGGGTTTTCTACGAGAGCACCGCGCGCCCCCTCTGGTCTTATCTCTGCCGGACCTTGGGCAATGCCGCGCTGGCCGACGATCTGGTGCAGGAAAGCTACTACCGCTTTCTGCGCGCCGACTTGAAGTCGGAGGACGCGGCCTATCAGAAAGCGTACCTTTTCAGGATTGCCACCAACCTGGCCCACGACCACTGGCGTCGGCAGCCGCACCGGGAGCAGGACGAGGCTGCTTTCCCGGGCGAATTGTCCGCCAATGACCGCACCGCGGAACGTGTGCAGCAAAGTTCGGACCTGGGGCGCGTTTTGGGACGCCTGAAACCACGGGAGCGCCAGATCCTGTGGCTCGCCTACGCCGAAGGCTCCAGCCACAAGGAGATTGCGGAAATGGTGGGCCTGCGAGCGGCGAGCATCCGCCCCCTGCTCTTCCGCGCCCGGCAAAAACTCCTTAAGCTATTGCATCGGCGAGGTTTGTCGGCAGCACCATAGGACGATCCAAGGCCTGACTTGGAAAAGATGAGTAATCCATGAAACTCAGACATTGTGACCGCGAACACGAGGTCGTGCACGCCTTGCGGTCCGGTTCCTGGCCAACCGGATGGAATCAGGAACTCAGACTACATATGACCACCTGTCCCGTATGCGCCGAGGTGGTTTTTGTAGTCCAGGAATTTCAGCGCGAAGAAGCGTTGGTGCACACCGAACTCCAAGCGCGCGAGGGCCTGCCCTCGGCCGGACTCGTATGGTGGAAGGCCCGGCGCGCAGCGCGGCGGGCCGCCGAGCAGCGCGCGGTCGAGCCCATTGCGTGGGTCGAGCGCGGCGCCAGTGCCCTCGTCGCGCTGACCGTGCTGCTATTGGCTGTCTGGCAATGGCCGCGCCTTGCGGCATGGTTCCGCAACTTGCAGTATTCAACCCCCTCAGGACACTTGCTGGCCTCACCTGCATACTCTTCCAGAGGCGATTGGTTACACCAACTTGGTCAGGTCTGGACCACCCAGACGTCCTTCCTGCTTCTGGTGGCCGGCGGCCTTGCCCTCCTCAGCGTGATGGCTTTCGCCCTCTACGAGGAGTGGCGCGAGGGATGAGACCTGCCCTATATCCCGCCGGCATGATAATGTACAGGGATGATCATTCCGGGTGAGCTCCGCGCGAAAATCGAATCCGCCAAGGGCGAGGTCATCGCGGCGGGCCATTACCTCGCGCGCCGCCAGTTCCACGTAGGCCTGGCCGGCAATATCAGCGCGCGGGTGGCGGAGAATCGGCTGATCTGTACCTGCCGCGCCACCGACAAAGAAGCACTGACGAGCGATGACTTGGCGTTGTGCGATCTGGATGGACGCAAGGTGGAGGGCCCGGCCGAGCCCACCTCCGAAATCCACATGCACTGCGCCGCCTACCGGGCCCGTCCGGATGTACAGGCCGTAGTCCACTCTCACCCACCCACGGCGACGGCCTTTGCCGCTGCCAACGCACCCCTCAATGAGCTGCACTTGCCCGAGATGGTGGTACTCCTGGGACCCGTGGGATTCGTCCCCTATGCAGCTCCCGGCAGCCGGAAACTGGCGGACGAATTGGAGCGCCTCCTGCCTGGCCACGACGCTTTTCTGCTGGAAAACCACGGGGCGCTGACACTGGGCCGTGCCGTGCGCCAGGCCGCCCTCCGCATGGACCTCCTGGAAGAGTGCGCCCGCATCACCCTGGCGGCGCGGCAACTGGGGAAACCCTACGTTCTGGCTCCTGACGAACGGGAAACCCTCTTGGGCTACCGGGAACCGATGGCCGGATGGGGCTGCGATCCCTTCCTTCGGCGCAAGCCCTGACATCCACCTCCCACACGGTCACCCGCACGTTCTTCCCAAAATCCTTAGCATCCCTTTATGCCTTTTTCACAGACCGCGATTCATCATGATAAGCGGGGTTTGTCGTTCGGGCTGTGGAGTTAACCCCGGGCTCGAAAATCGGAGGGAGGCTTCGGACGCTATGAAAATGCCTTGCCAAACGCTTCTTATGATGATTCTAGCCCTAGGCAACATTTCTTGGGCCGTGGAAATGCCATCCTACATTACCAACGACCGGGACTTGAAGTTCGCCCTGAAGGCCGCGCAAACGCCGGAAGATCACGAGCGCATTGCGGCCTATTACCAGGTGAAAGCGGACCAGTTGGATGCCAAAGCGGCCGAATATGAGCAGGACGCAACGGCGTACAGGAACGGGCCAATGATAAAGAACCTTGCGTCGCCGAACACAGCGGCACGCTACGAGTCCATCGCGAAGAGACTGCGCCATGAAGCGCAAATCAACCGCAGCTTTGCGGCAACTCACGAGCGCATAGCCGCGACGGCTGAAGACGCATCCCAATAACGTTCCGGATGGTCGCGCTCTTTATCGGTCCTTGCATGACGACCGTTCCTTATTTCAAGACCCGACGCTTGGACGCGCAATTAGACTTTCCGGTCAATCCAGGTGATCTTCTCCAGCTTCAGGGCAGGCCCCTGATTGCCGCCCAGCCCATTCACTGCTTCCTCTCGATCAGGTTGTTGCCAAACATAAACCCGATTTCCCCCACGGCCCGATACTGGCTGTTGCTCAAACCGGCGGGTCCGAAGCCGTCGCCCGGCGTCAGGCTCCCGGCATGAACCCAGGAAAGGTCTCCCCGGAAGAAGAACCCTCCGTATTGAAACGTAGGCGTGAGAGTCGCCGAAGTCCCCGAACTGCCCGGACCGAACATCAGATTAACCGTATTCTCAGCGGCGCTTCCCGTGCTGGAGATGTATTCGCCGCGCCCCGCCAGTGAGAAGCCGTGTTTGAACGCGTGGCTCAGCAGAAGCGCTCCGCCTCGCGTCGCGGCGCCGTTGGTGATGCCGATTTGCGCGTTGGTGGGAACGTTAGAGTACTGGAAGTAAGGTTGGACGATCCACGCGCCCTTCGTGAACGTGTAGATGACATTGTAAATGCTGCTGTTGTTTTGCACCGGCGTGGCCACCGTCTGGAAGGCGGTCTTGTTGTAGTTCCCGCCGCCGACAAAGGAGATCGCGTGCGGGCCCTTGGTGTATGTCAGAGACCCCGTGAGCCACGTATAGCGGTTGGAGTAGAACCCGTCATTCCAGCTCAGTGAGGCGGTAAACTTCCCCAGCGTCTGGTTGATCTGGATCCCCCGGCTAATGGCGTTTTCCTGGTTCCACAAGAGACCGCGCTCGACGTTCATGTTTTGGAAGGTGAAGGTGTACTCCGCGCCGATTAAGGTGGGCAATTCTCCGATGAGGATGGAGGTGTTCTTCCCCGGCACCAGTTTCAGGTAGGCGGTCGGCAGCGGGCCGTAGAGGTTAGAAATAGTCTTGCCGGTGTCCATGTAGGGGGTGGCTAGGGCCGGAAGGGTGTACGCGCCTGCCTGTAAGTAGAATTGCCACCAGCCATCCGTCTTTTGGATCCAGATTTGGCCGTTACTTACGGTCGCCTGGGTGGGATTGTCACCGGGGACATGGTTGTCCTGCCACATGCCGTAGCCATTCAGGATGCCGTTTACGGCGATTGTGCCGAATGGTCCGGCGTCGAATTTGGCCGGAGGGATTCCTGCCAGCGGCCCGGTTATGGACGGAGTGGGTAGTGCGGCGGCTGGCGTCGACCCGGTGGCCGGCGTGGCTGCGGTTGTGGTCAGGGTTTGAGAGTCGGCCGGCGGCGTGGCGGGCGCGGTCTGCGGCCGAACGAGTGAGGGCCAACCCAAGCAAAGAGCTAAAGCTGCCAAAGCCCCGCGATGGATTTTCATGCCCCTCCTTGGGTGGCACCTCGCCGAAAGCACATTCGTGCTTGGAACGCTTCTTGCCCTATTACCCCGGGTCAGCGTAGTGGTCGGGCCAGGATTCTTCATCGTTTGTTAAATCGCTTTCTCCCCCATCAGAGCCGGGTAGGATTCTCGCCTGCGAGACTTCCCGGCCTCTGTAACAAGTATCTTGAGGCTAGAGGCACCCCGGGCCGGCCGTCAAAGAAATAGAATTTCTGCAAAAGATAAAAACCGGACTTTTCCGCATAATAAAAAACGCTTGGCCAAATGGATTTTCTGGGAACGATAAAAAGCGTTTCTGGGTGGCCGAGGAATGCGCCACGGTGCCACTCAGGAGCGCAGGATGGAACGCACGAGCGTGCGGGCCTCCGTGACGTACTGTTCCATGTCGAGGAGAAAGCGGGCCGGCTCAGTTTGGGCGAGGATGTGATATTCCCCCCTCAGGATGACCCAGGCAGGATCCTCTTCCAATTTCCAACCCGGGGATTCGTCGAAGCCGTACCCCAACTCATGCGCCTGGCAGATTTGATCCGCCAGGCTGACTAGCGCCACGAGCACGGGATGGATTTTTGCCTGCTGCACGTCGTGGTGATGTTCCACGACTTCAGCAATGTCCTCCGGAAGGCGCCACTGTTCGGCAAGGATCTTCCCCGTGTCACAGTGGCTGAATCCCAGGGCGGAGCGTTCTGCCTGGTGGAGCGGAATCTGTTCCGACTTCGCCAATTGCGCCGCGGCGCGGAACTCCTCCTGGAAAGACAGCAGGTTTATGAGTTCCCCCAAGTCGTGCAGCAAGCCGGCCAGGTAAGCGCGTTCCGTATCCCGGAAGCCGACTTTGCAAGCGCAGAAGCGGCTGGCCAAGCCACACCCCAGGGAGTGCTCCCAGAAGGTCACGGGGTCGATGATCCAACTCTGCTTGGGCAGGAGATTGAGCAGGCTGCAGGAAAGCAGGATTTCGCGGATTTCGCGCACGCCGAGCACGATGACCGCCCCGTGCACGGTTTTGACCTCACGGGACCGAAAATACATGGCGGAATTAGCCACCCGCAGGCACTGCGCGGAGATCGACTCGTCGCAGGATACCAGGTCGACAATTCGTTGGACATCCACCTGGTCCACCGGCCTTTCGAGATAGAAGAGTAGCGGCCGGATGATGGCCGGGACGGTTGGGATGGAATTCAGCCTCTCCACGCGTTCGCGGATGAGCTCTCGAAGTGTGGGCGTCATGGTCGGCGACGTTGTTCCTCATTCTTCTATCGGCACTCTCTGGAAACAACATGAGCAGTAAGGCATCGTCCGTTGAGGAGATGTTATGATTGGGGACCTTGCGAGACGAAAATCTGCTGGGGAGACAAGCACAACCCAGGTACATGCTAATCTAATGATTGGCGGCATGAAGTAAGGCAAACCCACGGCTCAGGCTTGCATGTTAGAACTGGATTTCGGCGAACACACCGACGTTGGCAAGGCGCGGGACCAGAATGAGGATTCGCACGGGCACGTGGCCCCTGCCAATCCCGCGCAGGCACGTTCGCACGGCTGGCTGTTTGTGCTGGCGGACGGGGTGGGTGGACATGAGCGCGGCGAGGTGGCCTCCCGGCTTGCCGTGGATTGCATGCTCGAGGGCTTCCGCGCCTCCCGCGCCGGCGAACCGCACACCACGCTCCTGCCGCGTCTGGCCGCGCAGGCCAACCTGCGGGTTTATGAAGCGGGGCGCGCCGCCTCACCGGGGGGGACCCACATGGCGACCACTCTGGTGGCGTGCGGGTTGCGTTACGACCGCGCCGTTATCGCCCACGCGGGCGATTCGCGCTGTTACCTGATCCGCCGCGGCCACGCCAAGCTCCTCACCCGCGATCACACCGTCGCCAATGAGCACGTGCGCCTGGGGCTGATTTCGGCCGGCGAGTCCTCCCAGTCGCCCAACCGGCATCTGCTGCTCCGCTCCCTGGGGCACGACCTCTTTGTGAATGTCGACATCAACGAGGCCTTGATCGTCCCGGGGGATGCGCTGCTTCTTTGCTGCGATGGATTGCACGGGTCGGTGGAAGCCGCCGACATGGCCCGCATTGTCACGCAGAACAAGGACCTCCAGGAGGCGGCCCGGCAGTTGGTGGCGCTTGCCAATGAACGTGATGGCAGCGATAATATCAGTGCTCAGGTCGTTCGCATTCGGGGCGTCGAACGGGTGGGAATGTATCGGGGAAGACCGTACAAACTTCGCTAGCGCCGCACCCGAATTATAGCTGGTGAAGAGTGAATAGTGAATGATCAGTTCGGATGACTGCTGCACGGCTGCGACAAAACAGCAACCGATGCGGCGCCCGATATTCACCATTCACTCTTCACTACTCACTATTTCATGAATCCTGTTCACGCCGGCGATCAACTCGATCACTACCAGGTCGAAAAACTGGTAGCCCGCAGCGGTATGGCTTCCATTTACCAGGGAATCGACACCCACACGGGACGGCCGGTGGCCATCAAAATCCCCCACCCCGAGATGGAGTGCGATCCCATTTT
Source organism: Terriglobia bacterium (assembly GCA_035501695.1). Classification (GTDB taxonomy): domain Bacteria; phylum Acidobacteriota; class Terriglobia; order UBA7540; family UBA7540; genus Bog-366. The sequence continues at coordinate 19,572 of DATJVT010000517.1, forward strand.
CTTTGAACGTTTCCATCGCGAATCCGACATCGGGGCGAAGCTGGACCATCCCGGCGTGATGAAGGTCTTTCTCGACGAGGACCGCTCCCGCGTCTACATGGTCATGGAGTGGGTGGAGGGACGGCTGTTACGCCGCCTCATGAGCGAGGTGCGAAAGTTCCCTCCCGAACGGGCGGTGAAAATCACCCTGCGAATTCTGGACGCGCTGGCTTACATTCACAGCCACGGCGTTGTGCACCGCGACCTGAAACCTGAGAACATCATGATCGACGCCGACGATAACATCAAATTGATTGATTTCGGCATTGCCGCCAATGCCGGCGCGCGACGCATCACTTTTGCCAAGCTCAGCAACACCATGGGGACGCCTGATTATATTTCCCCGGAGCAGGTCAAAGGTAAACGGGGAGATGGCCGCAGCGATCTTTACGCGATGGGAGTCATGCTCTACGAGATGCTGACCGGCAAGGTGCCATTCCAGGGGCCGAACCCGTTCGCCATCATGAACGACCGGCTGCTGAATAACCCCATTCCCCCGCGCGAGGCCGATCCGTCCATCAGCCCGCAACTGCAGGAGATTATTTACCGCGCCCTGGAGCGCGACCCCGCCAAGCGCTACCAAACCGCCGCCGAGTTTGCCCACGACCTCCAGCACCAGGACGAGGTCGGCGTCGCCGACCGCCCGGAACTCCGCGATTGGAAAGAACGGCGTTCACCCCTCATCCGGCAGATCCTCTTTTACCTCATGCTGGCCTTGATCCCCATCGTAATCTTCGGCGTGCTTATCTACGTGGCAAAACATACCTAACGACAGGTTTCAGGTGTCAGGGATCAGGGGTCCGGTGTCTGGGAAGAGGGGGAAGCCGAAAACCGGAGGATTCACCGTGGATCGTAAAGACTTGATTCGGCAGTATAAGGAGAGCCGGCGTCCAATGGGCGTCTACCAGATCCGGAACACCGCGAATGGCAAGGTGCTGATCGGCGCAAGTGTCGAAATACCCGGGGTGCTCAACAGCCACAAAACTCGGCTGAGATTTGGCATGCACGAGAATAGTGCTTTACAGAACGACTGGAATGCCATTGGCCCGGACGCCTTCGAGTTCGAAGTTCTGGACACTCTCACGCCTCCGGCGGAGTCGGACTACGATCCATCCGAAGACCTCAAAGTTCTTGAAGCCATGTGGCTCGAAAAACTGACGCCTTACGATGCGCGGGGGTATAACGCCCGGCCCGGCAAGTCCCGCTAATATACCGCTCCCCTATCGCCCGTAAACCAGAACCCGAAACGTTCCGGGCACCGCAGCTCGCCGTTGGCCCGCGGCGGAACCCGAGGGTGGAGCAAAATCTGCGGTATCCACAAAAACGTGGTGAGTCTTGGTATCCAGCCCCATGGTCTTGGCGCCCAACTCGGTTTTGACGGCTTCCACGGCGCTGAAGTTGTTCGGCGAGTCCTCATGGAAGATATGGATCATGCCTTCGCGCGTGGATGCGAAGATCAGGCCAGTTTCAGGATCATAGGCCGCGGCATCCACGCCCCCTGAGATCGGAAACGACTTGATTACCTTCCCGCTGTCGGCGTCCATCACAACGAGCATCTGGGGCTCACGGCCGGCGCTGAACAGCCGCCGGTTTTTGGTGTCCATCGCCAGGGCCGTGGGGCCTCCGGCCGGGGCGACGGGCCAGCGCGATTTGATCTTGAGTGTATGGGAGTCGACGGCCACCAACTCGTTCTTATCCTCCATGTTGATATAAACCGTGCCCGCGCCGTCGGCGACGGCGAATTCAGGCGCGCCACCCAGGTCGATCGTCCCGACAACACTCCCGGTCTTGGCATCGATCACCGTGGAGCTGTGCGGATCCCCGTTTTGCGCAAATACACGCTTTGATGCCGGGTCATAAACAATGGAATCGGCGTCGTGGTCGGCTTTGGCTTCGCCAAGCACTTTGAGCGTGTTCAGGTCGAAGATGATCACTTTTCCTTGTGCTCCATCGGTGATGAAACCCCGGCCGAACTCCTGCGCAAGGGCCACCCCGTGGTCCTGCTTGAGCCCGGTGATGTTGCCGACGATGGCTCCGGTGTCGGCGTCGATGATCTTGATTTCCGTGCCATGCGAGAGATAAACGCGGCGGGCGGATGGATCGACCGTGATGTAGTCAAAATACTCACGCGTGCTGCCCTCGGCCGCTCCCAAAGGGTATTTCTTTAACAGGTGATAGCCACCTTCCGTAGCTGCCAGGGCGGCAACCCCAAGGAGCGTTAAAGACGCTGCCTCCACAAGACGGATGAAGCGGGACGACATCTTCATGCGAGGATCTCCTTTTCGGATGCCCGAACCAAAAGTCGGGCATGCAGCACTACCCGACCGCTTAGTATGAGTTTCCGACGTTGCGCCAGTGTTAAGAGGGGCATGAGGGAACAGTGCATCTTGAATCGAGTGCGGAATGCGAGTAGGCTTGTGCCGATAGGATTGGAACCGATTCCATGATCAGGAGCTTAACACTCCTCTCTGCCCGGGAAAAAGGTCATCTGCTTCATCCGAATTCGATAGGAGGCCTATTATGTCCGATCGTCATAACCGTCGCGATTTCCTCAAGACTTCAGCTCTAGCTGCCCTCGGAAGCGCCGCACTGAGTTCCCCGGAGGGACCTTTGGTTGCCTCGTCTCCAGGGGGTGCAGCCATTTCCATGCCCCAGACCTCTCATCAAGGGTTTCCGACAGGGAAACTGGGCAATCTCCAAGTGACCCGCCTTTTCCTGGGATGTAACCAGGTAAGCGGCTATTCCCATTCCCGCGACTTGAGTTACGTGAGCCGTTTGATGCGCGAATATCAGACTGATGACCGCGTCCTCGATACCTGGCAACTGGCCGAAGAGCTTGGCATTAACACCGTCCTTTCCGACCCCTTCGAGAAGCCATCGCGAATCATGAAGCGGTATCGCAAGGAGCGCGGTGGGAAGATTCAGTGGATCTCTGAGGTCCATCCCCCCAAAGACTACTACCAAATCCGCCTGGCCGATGTGAAGGAGAACCTCAAGCAGGTTTTCGACAACGAACCCAACGCCCTTTACATCCAGGGCGGGGTTACCGATTCCTTCGTTCAACGGGGCTTGGTGGAAGAACTGGGCGAGGCCCTGGAATTGATGAAGAAGAGCGGCCTGCCCTCCGGCCTGGGGGCCCATTCCATCGAGACGCCCAAGGCTTGCGTGAAAGCCGGGCTCCAGCCCGACTTCTTCATGAAGACCTTCCACGCCGACGATTACTGGTCAGCCACACCCCGATCTCAACGGGCGGAGTTCATTGTCGACCAAAATTCAGCCGACAATCACGACAATATCTGGGACATTAAACCCGAAGCCACGCGGGATTTCATGGCCACTTTCCACAAGCCCTGGATTGCCTTTAAGGTGATGGCGGCGGGAGCCATTTCTCCGCAAAAGGGATTCCACTTTGCCTACCAGGGTGGGGCCGACTTCATCTGCGCCGGCATGTTCGATTTTCAACTTAAGGAAGACGTGCAACTCGCCAAGCAGATCCTGGCGGGGAACCTGGACCGGACGCGACCCTGGCAGGCCTGACGCCTTCCCGCTCAGTACCAGCGGGCTTCGGAGGGTCAGCAGGCAACAATCAGGGAAGATCGAGGAGGCGACATGATTTCAACCGGCCCGACTCCTGCCGATTTGCCCTTGATCGAGCGCCTGGCGGCTATCCCCTACACGGGGGCCGTCACGGACATTCTCGACGAAATGGGCTACCGCCACCAAGTGCTTCCCCACGAGATTCAATCGTTGGTTCCGGGGCAGACCGTGGCCGGCCGCGCGCTAACTCTGCGCGGTGAACCCTGCGAAATCGACGACCCGGACGTCATTTTCCCGCCCTTTCTGAAGATGTTGGGTGAAATCCGCCCCGGCGATGTGATTACCACCCAGGCCAACGACAATGTCTCGGCACACCTGGGGGAACTCTCCAGCGAGACGGCCAAGTTTCGCGGCGCCCGCGGCGCGGTCATCGACGGAGGCGCACGCGACACCGAGTACATGGTCCGCCTCGGATTTCCCGTGTTCGCCCGCTATAAGACGCCGGCGGATATTCGCGGCCGCTGGCGTCTGGTGGAGTGGAACGTTCCCATCGTGATCGGCTCGGTGTCCATTTCGCCGGGCGACCTGGTTTTGGGCGACCGCGATGGTGCCATCATCATTCCCCAGAAGATTGCAGAGGAGGTGGTGACGAAAGCGGAGGAAGTTGTACAGACGGAGAATCAAGTCCGGGCGGCCATTCTCAGGGGGGTCCTTCCCCTGGAGGCCTACCAGCGTTTTGGGCGGTTCTAGGCAGACCCTGCGGATGGCGGTCGCGGTGGCGATGCCAGATGCCCGCGCCCTCACCCGAATGCGTGGCGGTGACCCGCCGGTTTGAACAGAGGCGCAGCGCGCTTGACTATCCTTCAGACGAGGACTAATCTCGAATCCAGCAAGTCCGCCCGAACCTCGCAATCGAGGGCCCCAGGGAGGGCCGCCGATATGACCACGCCTGTTTCCGAAATCAAGCCCGAAGCGGGTTAACCGGGAGGTGCGCTATGCTTACCGTTCGCCTGGTGCAAATGATTGAGGACCACGCGG
>DATJVT010000518.1:0-14591 GCA_035501695.1 Terriglobia bacterium
TGCCCAACCCGAAAAAAAGTTCCTTGCTGTGCTGAGAGAAGAACCCGGTGCCGGCCTGAAGGAACTTCACTTGCCGGCCGGCGGCGCCTTGCACGGTGACCGACGCGCCGATGGCATCGCGGTTGCTTTGCCGGCCGCGGAGCCGAAAGCAGATCGAATCCCCCCGCCCCTCCAGGACATTGCGAAGGATTCGTAACTGCGGTCCGGTTCGATTCTTCAGCACCACCTCCAAGCTGCCGTCATGATCCAGGTCGGCCAGGGCGAAAGACCGGCTATCGTCCATGAAATCCAGGCCGGCAATTCCGGAGATCCGACTGAAAGTGCCGTCGCCATTGTTGGCAAAGAAGACGTTCCGCTGATACCCGTTCCATGTGCCGTCGGCGCGGATGAGTTCGTTAATGGCGTTCCAGCCCTCTTCGTAAGGGCGCGAGGGCGTGGCGTTGGCGGGCGATTGCGCAACGACCTGACGCCAGAAGAATCCCTGAAGGTCGTAACGGTCGGGGCCGGAGATCATCCCGTTCGCGATGTAGAGATCGGAACGGCCTTCATGGGCGAAGTCCCAAGCCGCGCAGGACCATGACCATCCGGCCTTTTCGACACCCGCCGCGGCGCTGCGGTCCTCAAAGCCGCCGTCGCCCCGATTGCGGAAAAGCGAGTTGCCCTTGGCGTGGCGGCGATAGAGCGCGCGGACTTCCGCGGGCACATCTTTCATGAAGGCCGGCTGCATGCTGACGCGCGTCCCGGCGGGCTCCCACATGTCGCTCACATAGAGGTCCTGGTTGCCATCGTTGTCAAAGTCAAACCAGGCGCAGCTCATCCCCGGGCCGATATCGAGCACGCCCGCCGCTTCGGCTACGTCCGTAAACGTCCCGTCGCCGTTATTCCGGTATAGGTTTTTGCGGCCGAAATCGTTTACCACGTAAAGGTCGGGCCAGCCGTCGTGGTTGAAATCGCACCATCCCGCGTCGAAGCTGAAGTGGTGGTTGTTCTGGCTCAGGCCGGCCTCGGCGGTGACGTCGCGGAAGGTTCCATCGCGATGGTTGCGGAGGAGGAAATTGGCGGGTCCGTTGCGGGCGTCGAAGTAGGGGGTAGGATAGCGGTATTGATCGATGCCTTCATAATAGCTATACAGGCTAAAGTAAATATCCAACCAACCGTCACGGTCGTAGTCCCCCAGCGCGGCGCCGGCAAAGGTGCCTTGCGGCGGCTGGGCGAAATGGAAAGCCTCCGCCTCAAGCGCGAACTTTCCGTTTCCGCGATTGCGAAACAGCAGGGGACCGGCGGCGCGCACGACGAGGAGATCCTGATTGCCGTCGTTGTCGATGTCCGCAAAGACCGCGCAGGAGGTGTCGTCAAGAACGCCCACGCCCGCAGCTTCGGTTACGTCTTCAAATCTTCCGTCGCCGAGGTTTCGGTAAAGCCGGTTGGGGAGGCCGGCGGGTTGGCAGACGTAAATTTCGTCGAACCCGTCGTTGTCGATGTCCCCGCAAGCGACCCCGTTGTTCCCATACACGTCGATGCCGCAGGCTCCGTCCAACACCGTTCGCCAATACTCGGTACCGCGCAGCATCTGCTGGGCGTAGGAAGTGTTGCCGCCGAGCGCCCACGCGGTGATGTCCTCAAATACAGGCCCAGCGGCGCGGCTGCGGGTTTCTTCCGTGGGGCGCCAGGATCGGATCAGCAGGTTCCCGCCGGGCCCCCGTTCCCACTCCAGGTCCCAGTATCCCGTCCGCTCGGCACTGCCCTTGGGGGAAAGAGCTCCCACTACGTCATAGCGAATACGCGTGGCAAACCGTGGGGGAGATTCCTGCGCAATCGTGATGCCGGCCACTTCGAACTCCGCGGCTCGGATGCGGCCCACGCTGGCGACAAAGGCCTCCAAGTCGCGCCGAAAAGCCTCTCGGTTGAGGGCGGGAGCGACCCGAAAATCCCCACGCCAGATATCGAAGGCAGGCCCACCCCGCACCCGCTTCTCCGTCGAGGGCCGTAGTGAGCTTGCGGCAATTCCAGGTGAAATGAGCTCGACAAGAGGGGACGGGGACGCAGGATTCCGGCACAGCGACTCGCTCCACCGGGCCAGGACTTCGGCGACTTCCTCGGCGTACACTTCGGAAGGGAAGGCGTCATGCCCGGGATGCGTCTGCTGGATTACTTTGTCGAGGGAAAAGGCGGCGCGGTAATGCGGGGTGAGGCGATATTCCGCCCAGATTTGGGTACACCCGCCCGGCGGGCTTTGTTCCGGGGAGGCCCGAGGCCGGTCAGGGCACAGCCGCATGGCGGCCGGTGCCAACAGCGGAGCGCCCGTCCAGCACAGGAAATCGCGGCGCGATAACATGCCCTGAGAGGCTGGCCATCGACGGCGTCCCATGCAAGCGACCGTTGCCCTTCTACGCGGGGATCTTTTCAGTTGCTGCCGCCAGCGGGTACCTTCCCGCCTCATAGGCAGTGTCGAACAACGCCACTATATTGGCAGGTGGGACGTCCGCCTGGATATTATGCCCACCCGAGAAAATGTAGCCACCGCCGGGCGCGAGGGCTGCAATCTTGCGCCTTACTTCCGTGGCGACCTCTGCCGGCTGACCCTCCGGAAGGACGGTTGTGTTGGCTACATTCGAGTAAAAGCTGAGGCGATTCCCAAAATCCTTCTTGATGCGGACCGGATCCTCGTTTCCCACTGCCGTAGGCTGCAGAGGATGGACGACATCCACCCCGACGTCCAAAAGGTCCTGGAGAATCCAATAGGTCGCCCCGCAGGTGTGAATGCAGACTTTCGCCTTGGATTTAGACTTCACCATGTCGATCAGGCGCCTGTAGAGCGGCTTGAAGAGGGTCCGGAAGGTCTTGGGATTCATGATCGGGCCGGTCTGCATGCCCCAATCGTCCCCCATCCACCAGACTTCAATATAGTCCCCGATCTCATCCAGGTAGTGGGATGTAAACTCCATCATCCACTCCAGTACCCGGTCCAAGAGAACGGAAATAAGGCGAGGGTCCGTCGCGAGTTCGCCCATAAACCGCTCAAACCCGCGCAGTTCAGCCGAGAAATAGTAGAGAGAAGCGGCTTGACCGGCCATAAGGGCGTAGGGAGTTGTTGTGTACAGCCGCTGGGCGCGCTCGCGCAGTCCCCGGAACCGGGACTTCTCGGATGGATCGGGAAAACGAAACCGCGCGATTCCCTCGAGGGTCTCGTCGGCCAGCGGCGATCGGACGTTCTCACAATAGTAACCGCAGCGCTTGCGGTAGACGCCCCACTCATCCTCAAAGCTTCCGTCGGCTTCGACCCTCTGTTCCCAGTTCTCATTGGGGTTGGCCATCAGGTATCGCGTGTCCACGCGAAAACGCTCCAGAACGCGTTCATCAACCACCGCCAGCCGCTGCATCAGGTCGTAAACCAGGATTGGCTCGGGGATATCCATGTGCAAATGGATTAAGAGGTTGCGGTAGGCGACCTCATTAATGCCGTTGTGAAAATCCTGCCCGAAGTCTATAGGAACCCGGTCCGGTTCCTGGTGGTTAAGTGTCATGCGCAATCGGTCACGGGGCGTCATCAGGTTATCTTAACAGATTCAGGCGCCTACAAATTCATTGCCAGCATCCCCAAGCTGTTTAGATGAGTCGCATTTGAATGTCAAGCATAAAATACGGTCGATATAGCGGTTTCCCTTGACCAACTTTGATTGTAGTCGCACAAATCAGTCAGTCGCCTATTGACACACCCTCGCCCCTGTCCTAAGCTATGACACGAATTGGTGTTGGACTGAAGGCGGCGGGCCAACCCGAGCCACGTCGGCCGCCTGAATCAGCGTGAGCCAGGAAGGCAGAGATGTCCACCGTATCAGGGCATAGCGACAGCACTCCTACCAGCGCCGTTGCGGAGGCGGGGGGGCACAGCCAAATTAGAGTCGATCTCAGGACGGGTGCGCTTCAAGGTGAACGGATTCAGCATGTGCGCCGCTGTGTCCACGATTTGAAAGGCCTTTTCCTCGATGAGCAGGCGCGCTTGGCCTTTGACCCTGAAACCATCGTCTATCAAGTCGAGTCGTATTTTCCGGTGAAGGAAGGGGAATTGGGCGGATTGTTCTGGGGGACCACCTTCATCGAGCCGGGAATGGTCGGCAAGGAGTATTTCATGACCAAAGGCCATTTCCATGCGCAACGGCATCGGGCGGAGTACTATTTAACGCTCACTGGATGCGGGGCCCTGATCCTAATGGACGAGTCACGAAGAACGACGTTCGAAGCTATGCGGCCTGGCTCCCTCCATTACATCCCATCCCATGTGGCGCACCGCGTGGCGAATGTAGGGAATGAGGTGTTGTCGTTCACGGCCTGCTGGCCCAGCGACGCGGGACATGACTATGAGTCAATCGCCGCGGATGGTTTTAGCGCCAGGCTGCTGGACGTCGGAGGGAAACCCACCCTGGTTGAGGGAAAATGAAGGCTTTCGCCGTGGATCTTGGCGGTGGCCACGCCACCTGCGCACTCGTCGAGGACAGATCCGTTCTCGATTCATGCCGCGTGTCCACGGATGGCGCCGTTGGTTTGGCACCCGCGTTGCCCCGTCTCGCCGAGGCGCTCCAAGGATTATTGGCCCGAGGGCGCGGGACAGACGCTGAACCGTCGGGGCTGGCTTTCGGTTTTTGTGGTTTGGTGGACTACTCCCGGAGTCGAATTGTGTCAACCAATGCCAAATATGATGACGCCCCCGGCCTTGATTTGACCTCGTGGTGCGAAAGCAGCTTCGGCATTCCCTTAAAGATGGATAATGATGCGCGTATGGCGTTGCTTGGTGAATGGTACGCCGGCGCCGCGCGCGGGTCGAACGATGTCGTCATGGTAACCCTGGGTACAGGCATTGGCGGGGCAGCCATGGTCCAGGGCCGATTGTTCAGAGGCAAGCATTCCCAGGCGGGCTGCCTGGGCGGCCACCTTCCGGTCAATTTCGAGGGGAGGAAATGTACGTGCGGGGCCATCGGTTGCGCAGAGTCCGAGGCCGCGACCTGGTCCCTGCCGGCCGTATGCCAGAACACTACGGGATATGAATCGAGCGGCCTCGCCCAGGATGAGCCGGTAACTTTTGCGAAGCTGTTCTGCCGCGTGGACCAGGGCGATCCCGTAGCCCAGAGGGTATTCGAGCGATGCCTGCGGGTGTGGGGAGTACTGCTGGTGGGCCTCATCCATGCCTACGATCCGGAAGTCATCGTCGTGGGCGGGGGGGTCATGCAAAGCGGCTCGCGCGTCTTGCCGTCCCTTCAGGCCTATGTCGAGCAGCATGCCTGGACTCCTTGGGGCAAGGTGCGCGTGCTCAGCGCCGAGTTGGGGAATGATGCGGGACTTCTCGGGGCAGTTCCCCTACTCCAGGGTTTGACCGATCTATGAGGCCGCCCTCTACTTACGACAAGAACCCCACCACCCCGATCAGTTCGTCGGCGGTCGAATGCGCTGTGGGATGGAATAGGATAGCCGAGCGCCTGGGGAATAGTAACCCGCGGATCCTGTGTGTGGAGTGCTACCCGGGCGTTCACACGGCAGACGTTGAGCAGGCCCTTTGTGTTGAACTTGCACCCCGGCAGGTCTTCCGCGCGGACGATTGCCTGAAATCGCCTGCGGAACTCGACCGCATCCTCGCTCCCTTCCTCACCGACGATCCGGTTTTCGGTCGCATGAATGGCTTGAGGATCGGGGATTTCATGGACCCGGCGAAGCTCACGCCGGCCCGAGAAGAAATCGGCCGCAGCCAGGGTCTGACGCTGGTAATCGGGACCGGGGCCGCTCTGCTGGCTTCCCCGGCGGACGTTCTGGTCTACGCAGATCTGGCACGTTGGGAAATCCAGCAACGACAACGCCGGAACGAGATTCCCAGCCTGGGGGCTGACAACTACGACGAAAGGGCCTCACTCAAGTACAAGCGTGCCTTCTTTGTTGACTGGCGTGCAGCCGACCGCCTGAAGAAGCAACTCTTCGCGCGCATCGATTTCCTGCTGGATACCAACGACCGTCATAACCCCAAGTTGCTCTCCGGCACCGTGTTTCGCCGTGCATTGGAAGCGGTGGTGAAGCGCCCTTTCCGGCTGGTTCCGTTCTTTGATCCGGGTCCCTGGGGCGGGGAGTGGATGCGCACGGTCTGCGAACTGCCGAGCGACGCCCCCAACTATGCGTGGTGTTTCGATTGCGTACCGGAGGAGAACAGTCTGCGCCTGGGCTTTGGCGGCGAGATTGTGGAGATCCCGGCAATCGACCTGGTCTTTTTTCATCCCCGGGAACTGCTCGGCGAAGCTGTCCATGGTCGTTTTGGGACGGAATTCCCCATTCGCTTTGACTTCCTGGACACGATGCAAGGCGGCAACTTATCCCTACAGGTCCACCCTCTGACGGAGTACATCCAAGACCAGTTTGGCATGAACTATACGCAGGATGAGAGCTACTACCTCCTTGACGCCGAAGCGGACGGCGGAGTCTTTCTGGGCCTCAGGGAGAATATCAATCCTCAGGAAATGCTGTCGGCGCTGGCCCGCGCCGGGGAGGGCAAATGTCCCTTCCCGGCAGAGCACTTTGTGAACCTCTGGCCGGCGAAAAAGCACGACCACTTTCTGATACCTGCCGGCACCATACATTGTTCCGCACGGAACAGCATGGTGCTGGAGATCAGCGCCACGCCTTACATCTTCACCTTCAAACTTTGGGACTGGGACCGATTGGATTTGGAGGGCCGCCCGCGCCCGATTCATTTGCAGCATGGGCGCGAGAACATCCAGTGGGACCGAACCACGGAGTGGGTCCAGCGGAATCTGATCAATCGAGTGGAGGCGTGCGGCCAGGGAGATGATTGGCGGGAGGAACGCACCGGGTTGCACGTGCGGGAGTTCATTGAGACACGCCGCCACTGGTTTACGGGTCCGGTGCCGCACCATACGCGCGGCGGCGTCAACGTGTTGAACCTGGTGGAGGGTCAGGAGGTAGTGGTGGAGAGCCCCCATGCGGCTTTCGAACCTCTCGTGGTCCATTATGCCGAGACCTTCGTGGTGCCTGCCGCGGTGGGACCTTACATGATCCGTCCTGTCCGGGGCGGCCGGCACGCCACCATCAAAGCCTACGTGAGGACGAATTCATGAGCTTCGATCCCGGACTCGACGTTCGCATTTCCGACAGTCCCATGGGATTTCGATTCGGTCCCGGTGTGTTTGGCCCTGCGCCTGAGTATCGCCGCCTCGACTCGATTCGCAAGAGTCTGTTGGACCCATCGTGCGCGGGCCCCGATCCCGTTTACGCTATTGCCATGGACGTTGGTAAGCGCGGGCACGAGGCGGAGTTGAGAAAGCGCCAACTCCTGTTTGGAATTGTTACCTACGCCGCCGGCCGGCTGGGCAGCGAACCGGTAAGGAGCCAGGGTCACGTGCACCGCGTATCCGCGAATAGTGGCTGGTCACCCCCGGAAGTCTATGAGATCTGGCGAGGGCGCGGCATTGTCTATATGCAGGAATTCGTGGCCGACGACCCTGGCCGTTGCTTTGCCGTGGCAGGGGAGCCGGGAGATGTCATCGTGGTACCGCCCGGCTGGGCGCACGCGACACTCAGTGCCGACACCGCAACGCCGCTCACGTTTGGCGCGTGGTGCGACCGCGACTACGGGTTTGTGTACGATGAGGTGAGGGCGCGCCGGGGGTTGGCGTGGTACGCTCAGCTCGACGGAGACGGCGGGATCGAGTGGCAGCGGAATCCCCAATACCATGCAGGCGAGCTATGCATCGGCCCGCCGCGCGATTACGGTGATTTGGGGCTCGATCGGAACGGCACGCCCATTTACCTTCAGTTCCAGCAGAATTCCGCCGCCCTCCAGTGGGTCTCTAATCCCGCCCTCCGGCAAGAGAACTGGGTGGGATTTACCCCCTGCCTAGCGAAAGGCAGGAATGAACGTGCGGGACATGAGCGCGAATGATCGAACACCGTAGGACCCACTTAACTTCGGGACAATAAGACCATGGCTAGCAAAAACGATATTGCGGCGCGCGAACAGTGGATTCTGGACCAGTTGCTGCGCCAGGGTTCCATCACCATCGAGGAGATCTGCAAGGAGGCGGGCGTGTCCCTGGCTACGGCGCGAAGGGACTTGCGTCAACTCGAGCAGCAAGGAAGGTTGCGCCGGAATTACGGCGGTGCCGTCTCAATCGAGCCGCTCTTGTATGAGCAGTTCCGGCACGCCTCCAGCTATCGCGAACAGATCGAAAAACACGCCGATGAAAAGCGCCGTATCGCGCTGGCCGCCGCGCGCCTGATTGAGGACGGGGACACCATTGTATTGACCTCGGGAACGACCACCAACCAGGTCGCGCGAAGCATACCCGCCGGCCGGGAAGTCACCGTCGTCACCGGCACTGTTAATGTCGCGATGGAACTCACGAATCGCCGGGGCGTCAGCGTTTTTGTGACCGGCGGGCTCCTGCACGGAGAATGGTTTTCCCTGGTCGGGCCGGCTGCGATGCACTCCCTGAGTTCCATCTTTCCCGATAAGGTCTTTATCGGCGCCAATGGCATTCACGCCAGCCACGGCGTCACTGCCTACCACCCTGACGAAGCCGCCCTCAACAGCTTCATGGTTCGCCAGTCACGCCAGAAGATTGTGGTCGTCGATCACAGCAAGCTGGGTGCAGTTGCTACCCACCTCATCTGCCCCATTGACCAGATCTCCCTGATTATTACCGACACAGAGGCCACGCCCGAAGCCGTTGCGGAGTTTACGAACAAGGGAATCGAAGTGCGCCAGGTTTAGGAGTTAACGGCGTCGAACATGGCGACGATATTCTCCGGCGGGACGTTGGCAAGAACGTTGTGGACCTGTTGAAAGACAAAGCCGCCACCGGGACGGAGGATCTCCACCTGCTCCCGCACGTGCCGTTGCACTGCGTCGGGCGCGGCGTGCGGCAGGATTGACTGCGTGTCGCAGCCACCGCCCCAAAAGACCATATCCTTTCCGAAATCCGCTTTCAGCTTCCGGGCGTCCATGCCTGCGCAGGAAATCTGCACGGGGTTGATGGCTTCGAGTCCGGCGCTGATCAGGTCCGGCAACAGCTCCCGGACGCTGCCACAGCAGTGAAGCATCACTTTCACGTTGGCCAGTTGCTTGGCGCGGTTCCACATGAGCTGGTGGCGCGGTTTGAAGAATTCCCGGTACATGCGCGGCGAGATCTGCGGGCCATTCTGCATCCCCAAGTCGTCCCCAAACCGGATAATGTCAATGTAGGGCCCGACCGCCTCCAGAAACTTCTCCAGCCTTGGCATATAAATCTCCACCAGCCCATCCAGAAACTGGTGCGCCTTGTGCGGTTCGGCCGCCAGCAGCATAAAGAAGTTGTCGTTGCGATAGAGAAACTGACCTGCCTCGAGCAAGTTCCCGCCGAATCCCCCCAGGATGACCTTATCGGTGCTCTCTCGCAGCCGCCGTGCGCCATCCCGCAATTGATTCCAATCCACCCAAGGCCCCGGCGGACACGTCATCACATGCCACATCGACTCCTGCATCGCCTCGGGAATGGTTTTGGGGCCGTTCTCGTCCGCGAAGGGAAAGTAGGTCTGTTCGAAATACAACGCCCCATCGACGAGATGCGCGATCGCCCGGCCGCTCTTGGACCGGAAGACCCACCGGCCGTCCTCTCGCTGAGGCAATGACCAGGCGGGGATCTTGCAGGGCGTGCCGTCCGGCAGCGTCCAATCCGCCCAGTGGTCTTCGGTGAGGGGGAATCCACGCGCCATATTGATCGTGTCGACGCCGAACATCTCCATGATGTCGTCGTCAACGATCGCCAACTGCTGGATCGCGTCGTAGACGCGAATGGTCTTTGGGGGGAGTCCGAGGTGCCGTCGCAGCCTGGCGTAGGCGATGGCAGCAATGCCGGAAGACGGGTGGCCGGAAAAATCCACAGGCACCCGGTCCGGCTCGCGATGATTGCAGGCAGCAAGAACTCGTTCGCGTGATGTCATGATGAGAACTCCGAATTCAAGTCAAAGGTGGAGAAATCGGGAAACCTGGGGGGCCCCCTATCTATTTCGTCCGATCCCGCCTCGGGGAGCCGTTCCGTCTAACGCCGCCGGCAACCGCTGGCCAGTGGGGGTATCATTCGCCACTACCAGGCGAGCCAAAAGGACCTCCACAAGCTTGCAAGCGATTAGAGGAGAGCCAATCGGCGCCACTCCTATACCTCTCGGCCAGGCGAAAGTCAAGCGCAACGTATGATCGAAGATGCATAGAAGGCTCACAGGTTGCCAGCGTTTTGACGTACATTGCTCATTTCCTCTCTGCATTGCGGCCGGCGAGTATGCTTATGATGCGTTTTACTTCCGCTGGTCGAGAGCCCCCCAAATTCGCGTGGGGTACATGGTAGAATAACGCGGCGCAGCGATGAAGGGCACGAAGCCTGATCGAACTTCGGCTGACGCTGAAGTTGGGAAACACTGATTGGACCGATGAAACGGCGCGAATTCCTGACCCTCTTGATGGCCGCGGGAGCGATGCCCTCAAGGGGGGAAGCCCTGGCCTCTCCCATCCATTTCACTTACCGTCCGATTGATTTCCAGCTCGATAGCTGCGAGACGCCGGAGCGGCACGCTCCGGAAACGATGGCGGGCGGCGTTGGCCTGTTTGACTACAACAACGACGGCCACCTCGACATTTTCTTCGCGAATGGGGCTGACATTCATTCCCTGACCAAAACATCGCCCCAATATTCGAATCGGCTTTTCGAAAACGATGGCAAAGGGAATTTCAGGGACGTTACCGAGAAAGCTGGGCTTACCGGCGCCGGCTTTTCGAACGGCGTCGCCGTTGGCGACTACGACAACGACGGCCATCCGGACCTGTTTGTCGGCGGCGTTTACGCGAACCATCTGTATCACAATAATGGTGACGGTACATTCACGGATGTCACGGAGAAAGCAGGGCTGGTCACCCGCGATTCCGAATTTGGTCCACTATGGTCGGTGGGTGGAGCCTGGGTCGATGTCAACAACGACGGCTTGCTCGATTTGTTCGTCCTCAACTATTTTGCCTGGGATGTGAAAACCGAGCCCCCGTGCGATTTCAAGCCCGGCGTCCGCGACTATTGCCATCCAAAGTTTTACAAGCCGACACCCAACCAACTCTTCCTCAACAATGGCGACGGAACGTTCCGCGACGTTTCCGCGGAATGGGGACTGCGCGCGCATCCGGGAAAAGGCATGGGCGTGGGGGTTGCGGATTACGATGGCGATGGCTGGCTGGATTTGTTTGTCACGAACGACACCATGGTTAACTCGCTGTTCCATAACAAGGGCGGCGCGAAGTTCGAGGAGGTGGCTTTCGAAGCGGGCGTCGCGCTGACGCAGAACGGCCAATTCATCTCCGGGATGGGCGTAGACTTTCGCGATATTGATAACGACGGCTTGCCGGACATCGCTTACGTGGCACTCAATTATCAGACTTTTCCGCTGTTCCACAATTTAGGCGGAGGGTTCGAGGACGTGACCGTTTCGAGCGGCATGGCAAACTTGAGCCAGCCGATGGCGGGTTATTCCCCGATGCTCGCCGATTTCGACAACGACGGCTGGAAGGACTTGTTCGTCACGCGAGGACACGTCGAGGGAGTCGCAAGGCCCGATATGCCGAGGGACCAGCACAATACTGTGTTCCAGAATCTTGGGGGATTCAAATTCCGGGCGCTCACTGAGGAAGCCGGCCTTGCCGCGCAGCCGCCCAAACGGTACCGTGGGTCGGCGGTGGGTGATCTCAACGGCGACGGAAAGCTCGACGTCGTGACGTGCGCTCTCAGCGCCCCGGCGGAAATCTGGATCAACGACAGCCCCGGCGAGAATCACTGGCTGGCTTTCAAGCTGCAAGGAACCAAAAGCAATCGCGACGGCATCGGCGCAAGAATCAAAGTCGAGGCAGGCCAATTGACGCAATACGATCATGTTGCTTTTACCAGGGGATACGCGTCATCGAGCGCTGGACCGGCACATTTCGGTTTGGGTCCGCACAAAACGGCAGATCGCGTTGAAGTTCGCTGGCCTTCCGGGATTGTCCAAGAGCTGAAGAATGTCGCCGCCGACCGTTGCGTAACGATTGTCGAAGGCCCCGGGTCGAAATAGGTGATGTACTCACCTTGGCGCGAGGCTGGCGAGGGCCGCGGCGGCAACGCGCACGGGATCGCCACGCGGATCGGCGGGGTAGTCCTTACGTTCTTCCGTCCACTGATGTTCGAATTCGAAGTAATTGATTTCCCGTCCCGGCCTGCCCCGGAGCCGCGCGCCAAGATCCTCGACGAACATCTCCCACCGCGGCAAATAATAGTCTTCCAACAGGCCCGACCACTCCTTATAGGCATAATCGCGCGCTGAAGCCGCCGGATCATCCGGGCCCCAGTAGGTAATCAGAGTGCGCGCGTTCTTTTCGCACAAATTCCTTTCCTCTTCCGTCTGCGCCATGGCCTTCGCTGCGGCAAGCCAGGTTCCCAACATGAATTCCCGCCGTGTGCGCACGAGCGACTCCTCCGCGCCCGCCAGCTTCAGAAACCCCTGCTTTGCTGCCTCAAATCCGGCTACGCCGTGCGCCTGATAGGCGGTGACCATCTTGTGGTACGCTTCAAGTCCACGGTTGCTCAGCACCTGCCGCACCAGATTCACAGCGTCGTATTGATAGGCATCATTCTCTCTTAGCCGGTCGCCACCCTTGAGGAACTCCCTCGCCGCCTCCTCAAGTTTCGCCTCATCGTATGGAATCTTTGTCGATCCCCACGTACTCACCCTGTCCACGGCCAAGGATGGACGAGCGCAAAAAACAGGTTCCGGGCGGGCACTTGATAGGTACACAGTCTCCAACAGCAGTTGCCAGGCATGGTCCAACTCCGGGGTATCGTCCCCATACCGCCACTTCACATAATTCCGAATCCATTCGTGCATATCGACCGGCTGATTTATCCATGCCGCATCGAAGAGGAGTTCGTACACCACAGGATTATTGTTTGTCCCCTCCATCAGCGCACCCACGCCCATCATGCTGGCGCCATACGGCCCGGCTATCGCGCGCGCCGGCTCCGACGCGATCCGCGGGGGGGCGCCAAACAACCCCGTGTTATCGCCATAATTGTTGATGTTCCCCCAAATCCAGGGCAAGCCGCCAAATCCGTTCCTCGTCTCCCAATCGTCGCTCTCCATATTCAGGATCAATACGTGCGCCGGCGAAAGCCCGTCCAGCATTCCTTGCTTGGGATTTCCTTGCCATCCCTGTAGCACCCAAACCGCCCCCGGGTTTGCCTGAATCATGGCATCCTGCACGCCGCGCCCGAGCCGCGCAAGATCGAGACCTTCAGCTATTCCGCCTTCATGGAATAGATCGCCGCCATAAAACCGCACCGGCCCGTATAGTCTGTTCATTTCCTCGTAATAAACGGACGACATCCGCGCAAACAGCGGGTCCGGTGAAAGCAGTATGTCCGGCCGGCGGAAATTGTTAAATTGGCCTTGTTTCAGAATTCTCGCGTCCGGGCATTTCGCCGCCAGCGATGCCGGCACCATGCCGTAAAAACCTTGCATAACCGGCTCGATTCCCAGCTCGCGCATCCGCCCCAGAATTTTCTTCTCCAGCGCCAAGCGATCATCGATCATTCGCCCGGTCACCGGCCCCCCCCAACCTTCCAGATTTCCCATCAGCCACCAGGCCGTGTACGCCGGCCCGGGCATGAATTGCAGGATCTCTGCATCGCTGTAGCCAAAGCGGCGAAGCGTGTTCTGCCAGACCGCCTCGGTTCCATTCACCGCCAGCGCCAGATTGATGCCATCGAGCGCCATCCAATCGAGTTCGCGCTCCCATGCGGCCCAGTCCGCAAACGCGAGCGTGTAATTGAACGTGCAGTAATTCAGGAAATAGCGATACTTGAAGGGCGAAGTTCGATGCACGGGCTGCGCGAGTTCGGGAAGGACTTTGACCGGCGCAAGGTTGTTGCCAACCTGCGACATGGAGCGATGGCAATGGTACCGAAGATAGTAGTTCAGCCCCATTGCCGCGCTGGACGGATCGGACGCACGAATTACGAGCTTGCCGCCCTCCGTTCGCAGATCGAACACATCGTACCCGCGCTCTTTCGGTAGGCGGAGGAGAATCAGCTTCCCGTCCATCCACGGGACAACTCGGTGCGCCAGGTCCAGGACCGGCTTCAGTTCCGGCGCTGATGAAGGAAGTCCCTCTGCTTGCAATGCAGGGGCAGCTACTGCATCAAGTGGGTGGGGCAGTGTCGCGATCAGGATCAGGAGAAACCAAGCTGCGTTCGCTAGCTTTTGCATAGACAAGGTTTCATTCCGTAGCTGCGGTGCCACCCGGCAGACGCGGGGTGAACAAGAGACGCTCGATAGACGAGGTAGCATGGTCGGCATCGGAACTTGACTGCGCGATGCTCTTCAACTGTTCCAATTCCTCGCCCGCTTTGTCACTTTCTCCCATCTTGAGGTAGGCCGTGCGCAGGAGATCGTGCGCGAGATAGAGTGCCGGCTGAAGACGCACCGCGGCGAGGAGCTGCTCGACGGCGGCCTGGTAGTTTCCCCCGTCCAGGAGAATCTGCCCGTCCAAT
>DATJVT010000519.1:0-6098 GCA_035501695.1 Terriglobia bacterium
GAAGGCGGGGGCTGCTGCTCCCGCACTCCAAAAGGGTCGCATCGTCCGTTATCGTTACGCCTATGGCTCCGCCCAATCATTTCCCCGGGAAGCTTTGGGGGGCATCTGATTTTACCTATTACACCGAAACAAATTCCTGGAATATTTCGTTGGAGACCAGGTACGCGCGCGGTTCCAAACGCACCACATCGCCCTGGCGGGCCAACCAGCCCTCGCGCACCAGGTTTTCAATTCGAGAATCCCAGGGCTTGAGGCAGGCAGCACCCCAGCGCGCTCTTGCCACCTCCAGATTCACGCCTTCGACCTGCCGCAGTCCGAGAAAAAGGAATTCCTCAACCTGCTCCTCGACGGTCAAGGCGCGAAACTCGTCGAGCGGCGATTCGCCCGCCTCGACTTTCGCCAGATAGCGCCGGACATCCGTCTGGTTGGACCACCGGCGCACGCCGTCAAACGAATGCGCCCCTGCACCCAGGCCCAAATAGGGCTCGAGCCGCCAGTACTTGCGATTGTGGCGGGATTCAAACCCCTGCCGCGCGAAGTTTGAAATCTCATACTGGACATAGCCGTGGTCCGTCAGGAAGGAACACCCGGCCTGGTAGGCCTCCGCCATGAAGTCCTCGCCGGGAACGTCAGGCGCGTGATAGCGCCCTCCTTCGTGCAGAACTTCCTTTCCCAGGCGGCTTTTCTCATCCACCTCGAAAAGGTATAGAGACACGTGCTCCGGAATCAATGCCGCGGCCGCCTCCAGGCTGCGTCGAAAGGATTCCTCCGTCTGGTAGGGCAGTCCGGCAATTAAATCCACGCTGATGTTCCGGAAACCCGCATGACGCGCCTGCCGGACCAGATCGATACTATCTTGCACGCTGTGCAAGCGGCCCACGGCGCCGAGTTCGCGCTCGTCAAACGTCTGCGCGCCCACGCTCAGGCGGTTTACACCCATTCCCCGCAATGCCTGAAGAAAACCGGCATCAACCGAACCGGGGGTGGTCTCCAGCGTAAACTCAATTTCCTCGCCCCAGCGCAGGCGATCGCGTAAGGCGCGCACCATATGGCTCAGGCGCTCCTCGCCCAGCAACGTGGGAGTGCCGCCGCCGAAGTAGACCGAGTCCACGGGGAGCGCCAGGATATCGGGGCGGATTCCAAGGGCTTCCAGGCGAGCTTTCAACCCGTCCAACTCATGCCGGACCCCATCTGTGTACTGGTCGAAAATGGTCTGGCGTTCCACGCGCGAGCTGAAGTTGCAGAAGCTGCACTTGGACGCGCAAAAAGGAACCTGCACGTAAATTCCGCGGGGTGGGGTGTCTGCGGTGAATGTCATGGCTATACCGCGCGTATCAGAAGGGGGCATCGATTCACGCCGGCGTGCGCCAATTCCATCCCGCCGGTCGTGCCGATGCGATTCCCCATGTCTTGCCCTATGTCACGGCCTGTACGCGTTGGACAGCCTCCATCAGGGCGGGCGGCGCCGTTGGGTACACCGCGACCGGAGGCACGGTCTTCCTGACCAGTTCCGCCGTGCGTTGCACCTTCAACTGCTCAAACAAGAAGGAGAATTTCCGCTCCAGGTCCGCTCCGATCCTGCTTCGAACATCGGCAGGGAGTTCCCAGATTTTCCGCTTGAAGGGACCAAAAGCCCTGCTCCTGGTCTTGTAAATGAACTGTTCGTCGGAATCATCCGGCGCTTTTTCATGGGCGCAGGCTTTTTTCAGGAACCTGTAAATCTCTTCCTTCAAATCACGGGGGAAAGCGGCGTTTTCGTAAATCAGGTTCTGGAACTCCGTGGCCAAATGAACTTCCGCGGTCTCGCATTCCACGAATTTGTGGAAGGCGTCGGACGGCAGCGTGGAGGCGCCATGCTGCACCGCGCCGGCCAACCCGTAACGGTCGCGGGCCGTGGCGGAGAGCTGGCGCAACGTCGCGAAGTCGATGGCGACCTGCGCGACTACTCCGGTGGGGAGAACCACTCCGCCGTGGGTGGTGCCCGTCTGCACGCTGATCTTGGCAAGCCCTTTCTTTTTGCCGGCGTTTTTCGAAAACGCCGCGGAGAAACCTTCCATGTAGGCCGCCAGTTCGTCCACGGTGGAGTTCTGCTTCCCGATCTCTCCGATCTCCCCGCCCAAGGCAACACTGATCCCCGTGGGCTCAATGGCGCGCACGTAAGCGGCCAGCCTGGCACTGGCTTCAAAATTCGCGCGCTGCTGCTCGCGCACCCCCGGCTTGCCGAGGTCCGCCAGGGTAGAGGCGTCGAGATCGATGTTGTAATAACCCGCCGCGATGGATTCCTGTACAAAATCGCGAACCGCTTGCAGCTCAGCCTCGGGATCCTTGGCGAACCGGTTGGCATTGACCTGGTAATGGTCGCCTTGAATAAAGAGGGGCCCCTCGAAGCCCTCCTTCAATGCCGCTGCTATCATGACGGTCGCATACTCGGCAGGCCTCTGCTCCGTGTAGATACTCTCGCGGCGGGAAAGCTCGAAAATGAAAGCCCCGGCTTTTGAACTTAAAGCGGCGCGGACCACGGCCCGGGCCACATCGTAACTCAGCCCCCGGATATTGATGGCCGGGACGGTGAATCCTCCGGCCTCTTTTCGTCCCCGCGCCTCATAAAGACCCTGGATCGACGAAGGGATCACACCCAATTCCAACCCGGCGCGCCGGATAATCCATCGGGCCGTGGTGCGGACCTCCTCGCTCTCCCCCAAAACGGCGTTCCACACGAGCACATCCAGGGTCTGGGCAATGAACTTTTGCGGATTCTTCAGAACAATTCCACCACCATCCAAAATCTCATAAACGGCACGATCGCGGGTGATCAGCTCCAGTGCAGTACGCACATTCATGTTGAGCCCCTTGGAATAGGCTTACCCTATCAGGTGCATTGTAAGACTTTATCAAACCGGCGGCAAATGAGAATCGGAGAGTGAGAATCGGAGAGTGGAGAGCCGGCGCACCCCAGGGGGGAGCGATTTCCGCGCCGGGAAGCTGCGCAATGACATCAAAACTTTAGGGCTTGATGGTCCGAACAACGGGATTGAATTTGCGTGAGAAGTTGGTCAAGCAAACCATACCCGGCCCGGCCCAGGAAATAGGCACCGGTCAAGCGCCGCTCCTGAAGGTCCTTATGAGGAAGTAGAAACCGGGACAAAGCGTGAACGTGACGGGCGAGCAGGTCCGACCGGCCGAGCGCCGCCCGGGTCACTTTGCCGCGCAACTTCTCCATCTGGTACTTCACCTTCTCCTTGGCGTGCTGAAGGCTGTCGAGCAGGGTCGGGTCGAGCTTTTCGATATCTGCTTGCAGCCGGCCCAGCAGTTGCTCCAAGTCCCGCTCGCTCTGGTCGAAGCGCTCCGACCAACCTTCGGCAAACCCTCCGGCGGCGATCCTCCGGCTCAGGTGCTCCTCGCCTTGCCAAACGTCCTCCAGCCCCAGCCGGTACTTTTCCATCAAACGCTCGGTGCGGGTGTCAAGCAGGGTGAAAGCCGCGCGGGGGAAGATCACAGGCTGCGGGCGCTTCAGGGCCCGGTAAAGAGATTGGGCCTGGCCGAGGTATGCCAACTCGGATGGCCCTGCTACGTAGGCAAGTGTTGGAAGCAAGAAATCCTGCACCAGCGGACGCAGCAGGACGTTGGGTGAAAAATCCAGCGGCTGCCTGGCCAGCTGGGCCTGGAGATCCGCTAAAGAAATCTCTTCCGTTCCCCCCATGAGGAATTTGCCGTCGCGCTGATGTAACGCCAGCCGGTCCCCCTGCCAGGTCACAAAGACCAGGGTGGAGTCATCCGTCACATGAACCTGGGCGTGATAGCCCCGCTGGACCAGCGCGTTCGTGTTCTGCATAGCGGCGGCGCGAAGCTCCCTGGCCCTGGAGAGTGACTGGGAATAAATCCCCGCGCTGAGCCGGTGTACGGATTCGTGCAGCGGGTCAAGGAGGATCACGCCCCAACGCCCGAAAAGGCGCGTCATGAACCGCGCAAAGCTCTCCCCCCAGGTCGCGCCCGGAACATAGCACTCGCGCAAATCCTGCATCAGCCTGGACCGCGACTCCCCTTCCGGCAGAGATGACTCCATCTTCCCGATGGCGGTGATGATCTCTTCCGTGTGCCGCACTGCCCCCACCGGCGAACGGGGTGAAGGCCGGGCCCCGGCGTCGTGGAGCGGGAGCAGGTTGAACTCTTCGTCAAAGGTTGCCGCCTCCGCAACCTCCTCCAGATCGTGGTCCTCCGTTGCGAGCCAGAACACCGGTACGCAGGAAAGGCCATGCTCCGCGAGCGACTTCGCCAGGCGCACCGTCGAAAGGGCCTTGTAGAGGGTAAAGGCCGGGCCTGAAAACAATCCCACCTGCTGGCCTGTAACCACGGCAAAAGTTCCCGGGTCGCGCAACCGCTCGATGTTCGCCAGGGTGGCATCCGGGCAGCCGAAGGCCAGATTCTGCTCGCGCAAGATCTCGGCCATTTCCTGACGCGGGACCGTCAACCTGCTCATTTGCGTCGCAACGGCCTGGTAGCTTCGGGGGTCGTGCGGCGAGCCGTTGTAAAAATGGCTGAGCCTGTCAAAGTGGTAGAGATAATCCGTCAGCAAGGGGCTGGAGTGAGGAACGTGGGTGTAGGGAATACAGTTCGCGGTCATGAGATATCAACATCGTACAAGATGTTTCTGTCGGCGGCAATGTTCCTTCCAAGCGGGCGTAAGGAATAGCCGGCAACAAGTTACACGAGCGCCCTCTCCCGGGCACTCGCATATTAGATGTGTGAACGCTGCGAGAGTTACCGAATTGACGCCGATGCAAGAACAGAGGCGCCCTTCCAGAACCGCAGGGGAGGGCGTGAGACTATCCCGGCGATCCTCCACCCGGCTAGGTCAAGTGCATGGGCGGCGGTGGGGCCGGGAGCCGTTGAGGAGGCGCCTTGCAGGAACCGTTGGCTGGCCGGCGCGATTCCACCTGCCAGCGGCCGCCGGATTGGCGTAGCAAGTAACGCTGGCGAAGAACCAATTCCGTCACACTCGGGCTTTGAAACCTGACGTAGGCTTCCGCGGAGTCGCCGTGAAACCTGACCTCTTCAACCTCCAGATCCATGTTGCTGAACACGCCCTGTGGCAGACTTCGAACATGCTCCTTGATGACCGGCGGAATCGCCATAGTCGCGGATAGACTCTGCGCCGTGGCAGGCAATTCGTGCAACGCGGCCCCAGCGGGACCCTTCGCCTTGAAGGGTTCCGGTGACCGCGGCAGGGGCGGGGGGGCCGGCCTCGCCGGTTCTCCTGAAGGACCGGCCGGGCTGGGGGCAGCGACGCTGGCCGGAGCCTTGGAGGTCCGGAGAAGTGCGTCCAACTCCTGCTCGATCTGCGCAATCCCCTTTCCATGCCGTTCCCGGGCCTTCCTGATGCGCCAATCCACCAGGGGTTGGGCAAGGTAGCTTCCCACGGCGAGAATGGGCTTCCACGGCAACAGAATCAAAACCACCACCAAGGCACAACCCCAGAAACCATAGAGCACCAGCACGCTGGCCAATACCGCTTGCGCGGCAATGCGTATTTCCGATTCATTCGTGATCATCGTCTCCTCACATCGGGCGCGCACGGGTCGGCCGGCCTATTCCTGCCGCTCCTGGGCAATTCTTGCCCGATCACACCGATTAAATCCTTTCCAAGCACACACGATACGAAGGATGATGCAAAACGCGTGCCAATCCTTTCCGATCGGTGACAGGGGCGCCAATTAATCACGCGAGGCAGTGCCCTGGAATAGGAAGCAGCATGAGAGGACGATAATGTTCCAGCCGCGGTCTGCATCACGCACGGGAAATGGCAATCAGACGGAGAGAGGAGTTCAAAACAGGGTGTAGACATAGGGCGCAGATATTTCAGCTACGCCGATGAGGATGACCAAAAAAGCCAAGGCCCCGATGAAGAAGAGCGGCCAGACAATACGGTTCGCAATGCAAAACCCCACTAAATCGCGAGCCAGAATCCAGCCGTAATAGAGCCGCCGCATGATATCTCCTTCCGGAGGCACATCGTAGCGCCGGCATCTTGCCGGCTTTTGTCGAATCCGAAGGGATTGCCGGCTGGAAGCCGGCGCTACGGCCGCGTACCAAGGAGCTTT
>DATJVT010000520.1:0-9889 GCA_035501695.1 Terriglobia bacterium
GGACCCGGGCAGGCTTATACCGCTCCCTGCGCAGCCATTGCCGCGGCTTCCACTGGAGACACCATCCTGATCGATCCGGTTCTTTATATGAACGACACCTGCGAATGGAAAACGAACAATCTCAAATTGATCGGCGTCCCAGGGCCCCATGGCGAGAGGCCGCACATTGATGATTCAGGTTTGACGGATACGCCCACCACGCGCCACCTCGCCTACCATAAAGGAATCTGGGTTCCGGACGCCAATGACACCCTGGTGGCCAACATCGAATTCTCGGGGGCGAAGCTTTCCAATGATGATGGAGCCAACGGCACCGCCATTCGAATCGACGGTGTGAACATCACCATTTTACATTGCTATTTTCACGACAATCAGGATGGGCTTCTGGAAAGCAACGTGGCGGGCAGCAAGGTGGTGATCAAATACTCCGAGTTCTATCGCAACGGCGTCAGTGACCCGGGCTCGGCGGGTTACGGGCAAACGCACAATCTCTACATCGGGCACTGCGCCACCTTGGAATTCGCCTTTAATTATTCTCACGAGGCCAAAGTCGGCCATCTGCTCAAGTCGCGCGCCAGGGTGAACTACATTCTCTACAACCGGCTCACCGGCGAGGCCGGCAGCGACAGCTATGAGATTGACCTGCCCAACGGTGGCACATCCTACGTCATCGGCAATCTCGTCGAGAAGGGACCCAATTCGCAGAACGATGGTACGAGTCTTGCCTATATGGAGGAAGGCGCCAATGCTTCCAACCCCGGCCACGACCTCTATGTGGTGAACAACGACTTTGTCGACCTTGATCCCCACCCCATAACCTTCGTTAACATCGGTCCTGCCGGCACCACGCCGGCCGTGCTCCAGAATGATATTTTTTATGCAGTTTATGGGTCCGGAACCCCCACCAGCCAGGCGAACGCGATCCTGAAAACGAATTTTTCGGGGGACCCTCTCTTCACGAATCTCCGGAAGTATGATTACCAACTGGAAATGGGATCGCCGGCCATCAACGACGGGTCGGAACCGGGCGTGGTCAACGGTTTTGATTTGCAACCCAAGTTCGAGTACGTTCAACCCACTTGCGGTCAGTCGCGCTTTACCGTGGGCATCATCGACATTGGCGCCTACGAGTTGGGCGGCGGCGGCCCCATGCTGGATTGCCGTTGAATGCTCCTCGGCGGCCGCTAATTCGACGGCGAGAGCAGAATGACCGTGGCCTTGCCGTGCCGGGGGACGCTTAATGTCAGAGTGTCCCCCTGGCGCTGGGGTTCGATTGGCCAACTCTGATTGAGATCGATGGCCGTGGCACGGACGTTCTTCATTCGCTCGGCATCCGGAAGACGGCAGATGACTTGAAGGTCTGCATCTGAATTATCGACTCTGCGCAGGTGCCGCCACGCGGAGACCATGGTGATCATCACGGAGCCATCTTTCAGTCGGAAAATGTTGCCCTCCGTGAAGGGCGGCAGCTCCAGGGCCTCGGGGTAAAAGATCCACTTCTTGCCGCGTAGGCGATCGATGAAGGGGTGATATTTCCGCACCAAGTCCGAGGTCTGCGACGCTTCCTCCGCGGCCGGCGTTCCGCCGTGGGGGCTGATGGTGATCACGTCGGAGTAGAACATGCCGTAATGCAGGCAATGCAGGAAGAGCAGTTCCGGGTCGCGCGCGCCGCCGCCGGAGAGAATCATGAGGTGGCGATTCAGCCCCAGGTAACTCTGCGCGGCGATCCAGCCGGGGTTTTCTTCTTCCGTCACGTCTTCGCTCGACATGATTCCGTCCACTCCCCAGCACGCCGCGAGCGTGGTGGGCTTGTTCGCCGTCACGCCCATGCTCTTATTGTGCAGAAGCGGGGCCACGTGCAGCCGCATCATGCGGTTGTACATGAACTCGGGATAATAGGCGGGTTTGTTGTTGACCATGGTAATGCCATCGTCGTGGGCAAAATCAAACAGGTAGCTGCGGCCGTAGACGTCCCAGAAGAAACCGGCGATGGCGGGATAAGCGCTCACCATGGCCTCGGCCTGTTGCATCATGTGCTTGCCAAAGGGCGAGGCGGGATCGGAATTCATCAGGAAGCAGGCGCGGTGGTCCGGGTATTCCGTGGCGCGAAAGGCTCCCAGGGGCTTGCCGGATTCCGCGCGTGCAATACTCTCCGGAAATGCCTCCTGCGCGTACCAGTACTCGGCCTCGGTGGTGTTGTAATAGATAAAGGTTCCCACGCCATACTGCCGCGCGAGAGTGGCGTGCGCAGCGATCTTCTCCCGCGTCAGGGTGGTCCCGGGATTGGGGTGCGATTCGCATGACCAACTTTTGACGGAAGGCTCGGGGATCATCAATCCGTAACGGGGGAAATGCCCGTGCAGTTCCTCCCAGCGGTTTCCCCGCTCGCGCAGCCCCGCATATACCCGGTTGACATCCGCCTCGGTAAGCGAATCCCTCATCCACTCGTTGCCGGAAGCGTACACCCCGTCCCAGGCATCAAACGTAGACTGAGGATCGAAGTACTCTTGATATCGCGAATAAACCCAACCCAACGCCGGTCGCCAATCCGCTGGGTGGACGGAGATCAGCAAACCCGTTTCCAAGTCGCGCCCATCGCGAATGCCCAGGTATTCGTGGCTGACCTGGAAGTAAGGCCGCTCGCGCGGTGGATACTGGCGTGAGTTCCAATGAAAATCCGACTCCGCGTCGGTGTTGTTGAGGAAGCGGGCGCGCACGCAGGGGATCTCAATGGGCAGGGTGAAGGAGATGGCCCGCTTCTTTTCGCGTGAGTAGAACACCGTCATGGGGATGTTGGTGCGCCATTCCGGCTCTCCCACCGGCCCCCCGATGGATTGTCCATACTCAATGGCAAAGGGGAGATAGGGCTTTACCGTGAAGGGCGCCTCTGCAATCGGCGCCCAGCCCGCGAAGTTGCGCAAAGGCAGGGGAGCTGCCTGGATGACATGCACGGTGCGGTCCGGGCCCGCATCCTTCTTGATGCGCACGTCCCAGCGCAGGTGGTCGGCCGTAACGCGGAAAGTCTGCCAGACGGAGAATTCCGCGCCGGGATATTTCTTACGGAAGGTGAGAGAAACGCCGGCGGGCGTGCTCTTGACATCGGGCGCATCGATGGCACAGTCCATTTCTAAATCGGAAAAGCGTTGGCTCCGCAGCTCGTCGATGAGGATCAGGCCGCCGATCCGCGGCTCCAGCGCATAGGGGGCGCCGAGTTCCTTCGGCCACTTTTCGCCTTCGGTCGCCTGGTGGCAGTAATCCTCGCCGCTGACCTTGTCAATGAGGCGCTGGATGGTCCCGGTGCGCGTACTCACCGCGACTTCCAGCGTGGCGTTGCTGCTGATCCAGAGGTCACCTTCGTTTCTCCCGGAGGGCTTGGCCGTGCCGGCGTCTCCGCCGGCGGTGTCCGGCTCATTTGCCGGCATCGGCGCCGCGCTCCATCGTCCGCTGTATGTCAGCGCAGATGCCGCCCCGGCCTTGCGCATAAAATCCCGTCGCGTGATTCTGTTCATGGTTCTAATGCCCCTCCTCAGCGGGCGATGAGTTTATACCGAAGCCGGGAGGTTGCTCAATAACCACAAATCCTGCGCGGCTTGCTTGCCTCAGGCTGCGCATGATAGCTCTCGGCGCGAGGAACTAATGAATTCAATTGCTTTATCTCTGCTGCTTCATGTGTGCTTGTCGGTACGGTTTATTGGGTGCACACTTGCTGTGTACAGGAGGGCGTCAATGGGCACGCAGAGAGTCGGTATCCGGGAAGCGCGGCAGCGTCTGCGCCTGCTTCTTGAGCGAGTCCAGGCCGGCGATGAAATTGTAGTTCTGCGACGGGGTATTGAGGTAGGAAGAATTGTTCGCCCGAAACGAAAAGGCGCTTCACTCCCTGACTTGAGTGAATACCTGCTTACTCCCCCAACACCTGCACCATGTAAGTCCGCTCCAGGGGGCCGTCGTATTCCATGAAGTAGATGGTCTGGCGGGAGCCGCGCACGATCTTGCCATCTTCAATGGGGAAGGAACATTGGATTCCCCCCAAAATGCTTTTCAGGTGGGTCTCGGCATTGAAGCCGACACGGCCGTCGAAGTCGAGATAGCGCCGGTGGTGGTAGTTCTCATCCTCAGGCAGCAGGCGGGCGAAATGAGTGAGGATATCCTCCTCCAGGCAAGGAAGCCCTTCTGTGACCAGCAGGCCGGAGGAGGTGTGGCAGGTCATCACGTTCACCAGCCCGTTCTTCACTCCGCTCTTCGCTACCAGTTCGTCCACGCGCAGGGTGATATCAATAGCTTCCTCCGCCTTGCGGCTTTGGACCTTCACTTTTTCCAGTTTGATGATCATCGGAGCTGTCTCCTGGAGGATCGATGCCGCCTTGTGATGCCGACACGGACTGGGCGGGGTGCATCGGTAGGGCCCAGCAGCGCTGGGCCGGGCCGGGCGCTGCTCGGCCCTACATCCCGATTCCCAGCAACTTCTCCGCATTCGTGCGCAGGATCTTCTCCTCGCAAGCTTCCGTCAGTCCCAGCGACTTGACGGCCTTCACCATGTTCTTGATTTCCACGCGCGGGTAATTTGAGCCGAATACGATCTGATTGCGCAGGCTGCGCTCCAGGAGCGTAATGGGCATCTGCTGGCGGAAGTGGAACTGGAAGAACTCGATGGGGCCATCGTAGTAGAAGCAGGACGTATCCAAAAAAACGTTCGGATATTTCAAGGCCAACGCATTCGCGTCCCACACCCACGGCCATCCCCAATGCGCCAGCACAAAGTTCAATTTGGGGAAACGGCGAATCGCCGGCTCCAGCAAAAGCGGTTGTCCCTGCGCCAGAGGCGTTCCCGGCGCCCAGCTCATGCCGGTGTGGATGAGCGCCGGAATGCCCAGCGCGGCGGCGGCTTCGTAAACCTCGAACACCCTGGGATCGTTGAGATCGAAATCCTGAAGCGCCGCGTCCAGCTTCAGGCCCTTCAGGCCCAACCCCTTGATGGCGGCCTCGAGTTCCTTCGCCGCGCCGGGTTGCAAGGGGTCGACGCTGGCAAATCCAATGAAGCGTTTGGAAATGGCGCAGAGTTCCGCCACCTGTTCGTGGCTTGAGACGGCCAGGCCCCGCGCCCGCGCACAGGCGATAGGCAGGAGCACGGCTTTCTCGATTCCCGCCACGTCCATTTGCAGGAAGAAGGTCTCCAGCGGCTGGAGGTTGTTGCCGATCTGAAAGACCTCGCGCGCCATGCGGGTGTAATCGGGATACTTTTCCGCAAACTCGCGAATCAGGACAGGGTGAGTGTGAAAATCGATCATAGCTTTTGGCCCTTAATCCCGGCGGGGAAACTGCTTAGCATAGTAGGCGCGGTCGCGGAACGCTTCCGTGCCGCCGGGTCGCGTGGTGGAGAAAGCGCCGGCGGCGTTCCCCTGCGCCAGGCATTCTCCCAGATCCGCGCCGCGCACATAGGCATGCAGGAAGCCCGCGTCAAAGCTATCGCCCGCGCCTACGGGGTCGATGGCCTTGACGGACAGGGCAGGACAGTGAACCGAACCTGACGGCCCGCATGCCATGGCTCCTTGCGGGCCCATTTTCACCGCCAGCACGGGCACCCGTTGCTTCAGCGCGGCGACGGCGGCGTCCAAATCGTCGGTCCGCGCGATCTTCTTCGCCTCCCGCTCGTTGGGAAGAAAAACGTCCACGAATTGGAGAACCTCCAGCAAATCGTTCTCCCAGCGATCTTCCGGGTCGTCGTTAGTGTCGAGCGAGGTCGAAAGTCCTCGCTGCTTCATGAACCGGAACACCTCAGCAATGCGGGGCCGC
Organism: Terriglobia bacterium; assembly: GCA_035501695.1. Classification (GTDB taxonomy): domain Bacteria; phylum Acidobacteriota; class Terriglobia; order UBA7540; family UBA7540; genus Bog-366. The sequence continues at coordinate 5,791 of DATJVT010000520.1, forward strand.
AAGGCGCGATGCAGGAAGAAGGAAGACAGATGGAAGTGCTTTGCATCCGCGAGGTATTCCAGGTTCAAATCCTCGAAACACATCTCCAGCATGGTGCCGGGATAGGTCAGGATGTTGCGGAAGCCGGGGCGCGGCAGGAGCACCGTCAATCCGGTGCTGGTAGAGCCTGCCACCCTGCGCACTTGCGAAACGTCTACACCGCCCTCCGCCAGGCGCGTTATGGCAATTTCGCCGAGGGGATCCACTCCGATCCGCGAAATGAAGCCCACCTTGCTTCCCAACACTGCCAGGTTGTGCGCGAAGATTGCCGAAGAACTGCCCAGGGTCAGCGCCAAGCCATCCGCCATCAACTCGCGTTCGGGGTCGAGTTGCGGCGGCAGACCGTACAGGATCAGGTCGAGATTCAACTCGCCGACCACGGTGGCATCAAATCGGGGCATGGCTTGAGCGTCTTAGTCGTTATCCAGAATTACCGCCCGCGAAAGATTACGCGGGGAATCAATGTCGTACCCCTTTTTGAGACCGGTGTAAAGACCCAACAATTGCAGAGGTATCAGGTAGCCGACCTGCCGCACGCACTCGGGAGCGTCGAGGTGCAGTTCCAGGAGGAAATCGGCGTTTTGCTTCGTGACCTCATCGGCCTGATTGGCAATCACCAGGGTAGTGGCCCCCAGCGCCTTCATCTCCTCCAACACCTTGCGTTCCTCTTCGTAGCCGGTTTCGGAGAGCAGGAAAGTAATCAGGGTCTCAGGCCCGACGATAGCTTTGGGGCCATGGCGGAATTCGAGGGTGTGGAAGACCTGCGCGTATGAGCAGGACATCTCCTTCACCTTGAGCTGGCCCTCCGAGGCGATACCGAATAGCGGGCCCTGAGCAAGGAATACGTAATCGGCGAAGGTATGGCTTTCCACGAACTGCTGAATTCCCGGGTTGACGGAATCCAGAACCCCCTGCATCCGGCCGGGAATCCGGCGCAGGCCTTCGGCCGTTTCCCGCGCATTCGCAACCTGCGCCGCCAGAGCTTGTGCCCCCAGGAGCATGGAGGAAAAGGAGCGCGTCATGACCACGCTCTTCTCATCCGCCGGAAGAAGGTACAGCGTGTTGCTGGAGAGTTTATCCAGCGGCTGTTGCTGCGCGCAACTGATCGCCAGGGTGCGGATGTCCCTTTGCTTTTCCAGGTAGTCGGCGGCCCGCACCACTTCGGAAGAATTCCCCGACCGCGAAACCAGAAAAGGCTGGCAACTGGCATGGCCATTCAACACCAAACCGGGGAAGAGGAGCAGTTCCGATGCCGGAATGGCACGCGCCGGCCTGCCGGTAATCATTTGCCAACTGGCCGCCGCAGATTGCGAGATGTAGTAACTGGATCCACAACCAATGAACAGGCTGTGCGCGTCCAAGGGGATTCTGGCGGCGAGCGTTTCGAGTTGCTTGCTCTTCTCAAAGGCTTCGAAGCACGCTTTCCAGCAATGCGGCTCCGAGAATATCTCGGAGCGGGTGTTTGCCCCGCGGACGTTGGCGACGACGGTCATAAAGGGTTCTCCATCAGTAATCCCGGCAGCACCCTCAATGGGAAGTGTGGGTTCTGCCGTAAGGCTTACATTATTTTTCCTTTTACTACATTTCGATTCGAGTGTCAAAGAAAAGTATTCAAAAGTTCTTTCGAATAGAATTCGCAATTTGCCGGAGGGCTTCCGCAGGCTTCCAATCCTTGACTTGGCGGGGGGCCGGGTGAAGCTGTTTCCACCGCGCGAGCCCGGGCGTACTAATCCTTGCCCCCGCACTTTCCAGTGCGTCTATACAGGACGACATAAGTTCCTGCGCATTGCCCGTAGCGGCGCTCTCTGCGCGCCCGGATTGTAGCGTCGATCTCCGATCGACGGCGGCGGTCTGAGACCGCCGCTACGACCGAATGCGCAAGCATTTATGTCGCTCTGTATAGATGAGTGCCCTCACGGCGCCGGTGCACTTCCGGGTCGCTGATAAATGGATTTCCCCCCCAGATAAGTCTGTTCCACTTGAATGTCCTTAACTTCGTCCGTAGGGCAAGTCATGATATCGCGATCCAGGACGATGAAATCCGCCAGCTTCCCCGCCTCCAACGACCCCTTCTGGTGTTCTTCGAAGGTCAGGAAAGCGTTGTTAATGGTGTAGAGGCGGATGGCCTGAGCACGTGTAAGGCGCTGTTCGGGGTGCAGCGGCTGGTCGGTCCAACGCGGCTGGCGGGTCAAAGTAATCCACATACCCAGAAAGGGATTGTAGGGATTGATGGACCGGAGGCTTCCAATCTTCTGCATGTGGTCCGAACCGCCGCCCACGGTTACACCACGCTCAAAGAGGGTTTTATAAGGCTGGAAATAGGTCATGCGTTCATCGCCAAACTGCTTGCGCAGAGTGGCGCCGTCCAGATAGAGCCAGTCCGGTTGCAGGTTGGCCACAATTCCAAGCTCCGCCATCTTGCGGATGATCTCCGCCGTCATGAAATTGGCGTGGGTAATGCAAGGGCGCCGGTCATGAACGGGGAAGTCCCGATTCACTTTCTCATAGGCTTCCACGATGGCTTGGACTGCCCCATCGCCTACCGAGTGGGCGGTGAATTGAAACCCGTTGTCGAGAGCCAATCGCGCCAGGCGATACAAACGTTTCGGCTCGATGTAGCGCATGCCCCGGTAAGTGGGATCGACGATTGAGTAAACCTGGCTGACCCCCCAAGGTTGCAGCATATAAGCGCTGCCGGTCAGCATGCCGCCATCCAGGTAGGTCTTGATGCCTCGCAGCCAGAGCATGTCATTGTAAGCGTGCAGCGGATTGCGCGCCGCCTCGTGAATCCGCGCTTCGATCTTGTCAAACGGGTCGTTGGCTTCAACGTGCAGCACCAGGAAGGTCCGGCAGGTCAACTGCCCGCGTTCCTTAAGTTGCCGGAATACTTCCACCTGGTCATCCTGCGTGTCGCCATCGGCAATGCTGGTGAGGCCCACGGAGTTGTAATCGGCCAGCAGCATCCGGGTTCGCTGGAGAAAGTCCTCCGGGGTCGGTGTTCTTTCCGCAGATGGGATTCGAAGCACACTGCGACAATTACGCAGGATCCCCGTGGGTCCCCCGCTGGCATCGCGCTCCACGCGGCAGGGCACCCCTTCCGGCACCTTATAGTCCTTGTCGATCCCATTTGCCTTCAGGGCCAACGTGTTCAATACCGCGTCGGGTCCCGTGCTGAAGGCAACGGGATTCCTGGGGGCAACTTCATCCAACTCCTTACGGGTGGGGTATCTCTGTTCCCTCAGGCGCGTAATGAAGACCTGCGACAACGTTACCCATTGGCCGGGTTGCAACTGGGCGGCCCGGTCCCGAAGATAATGGAGGACGTCCGCGATGGTCCCCATGTCGGGAACCGGGTGGTCAAATTCGTACATGGCGGAGTCCACGGCGTGCAGGTGGGAATCGATCAGCCCGGGAAGAACCGTTTTGCCCTGGAGGTCGATTCGTTTCGTCTCCGGGCCCGCGAGCGCCAGGACTGCATCGTTGGAACCCACGGCGACAATGCGATTGCCCCGGATTGCCATGGCTTCGGCGATCTGGAAATTCGCGTCGACGGTGACGATCTTGGCGTGGTGAACAATCAGGTCCGGCGGCGCCTCGTGGCGGCAAGCGACCAGGCACAAACTCGTGATGAGCACGATCAAACCAATCCAGCGGCGCGTCTTCATGGTTAAACTCCGCAGGCAGTCTACATCCGCGGGCACTTCGATGCAATTCGGTAACGGGTTAGAGTTCTCGCCGCGCAGACGAGTTCTGTATGTTGAGGAAGATTGAAAATAAGTTGACGCCGCAACTCTCCGTCCACTATCTTGCCTCGGCATGGGGCATGGGTGCCTTGCAGGGGGGCATATGGAGATCATAGCGAATATTCCCGCGAAGGGACGGGCGCGCATTCGGATCGGGGATGGCGTCATCCAGTCGGTCCAGATGTTGGGGCCAACGGTGGAAGACCAACCTTGCATCGCTCCCGGCCTCATCGACATTCAGGTTAACGGGTTCGCGGGGGTGGATTTTTCGGATCCCGAACTCACCTGCGAGCGAGTTGCGGCGGTCCTGCCGCACC
>DATJVT010000521.1:0-4184 GCA_035501695.1 Terriglobia bacterium
TTAACGACTCTGGCGAAGGAACCTGCCACGGATCGTCGTGATAAGGCGCGCCCTCCCGGCCTTACAGCTTGCGGTAATCCTTCGCACCGCATCGCCCGCGCTCCACCGCTGGCTTGGACTTGAAATTCCACCAGAATGATGTACCTTAAACGCAACCAGTCTGGGTGGGAGTTCAGGTGACGGCGGGAGAGGTAGGTGACATGAGGATGATGACTGCAAATCTTCGACGGCAATCCAACCGCCGAGTGTGCCTGCGCATGGCATGGTCGGGTGTCTGCATCCTTGCATCCCTGATTTATGCCGTGGCCCAGGAGCCCGACCGGACGGAGTTTGCCTCTCCCCAGGAAGCCGCCCAGGCCTTTGCCGACGCCTGCGCCGCGGATGATGTGGGTCGCCTTCTGGCCATGCTGGGTCCCAACGGGCGGGATTTGGTCTCCTCCGGCGATGAGGTGGCGGACAAGGCGGCGCGCGCCCGCTTGGCGAGGGCTTACCAGGACATGAACAAACTCGTGCCCGAAGGGGAGAATAAACAGATTCTCCACGTCGGCACAGAGGACTGGGCGCTCCCCATTCCCATCGTCAAGCGCCCGGGTGGCTGGCAGTTCGCTACGCTCCAAGGGAAGGACGAACTCCTGCGCCGGAGGATAAGCAGCAATGAAGCATCCGCGGTAAGGATCTGCGGGATCTACGTACAGCTCCAGCAGCAATACGCCGCCCGGCTGCACGACGACACTACCCGCGATGGCTCTTATGCCGACAAGTTTCGCAGCGATCCGGGAAAGCACAATGGCCTCTACTGGACGGCGGACGGTAACGGACGAGGTGGTCCCGCGAACACCCTCTTCGACCTCGCCGCCCAGGAAGGCTACTCTCTGGCGGGTACGCATCCCAAGCCCGTTCACGGGTACTACTTTCGGATTCTGACCGCCCAGGGGCCCGACGCGCCCGGGGGAGAGAAGAGTTACTACTCGCAGGACGACATTGGTATCCTGACCCCCAAGAAGATGAATGGAGGGTTTGCCCTGGTGGCTTACCCTGCCAAGTACCAAGCGAGTGGCGTGATGACGTTCATCGTCAATCAAGACGGCATGGTGTATCAAAAAGATCTGGGCGATGACACCGTGAACCTTGCCTCGCAGATGACCGCCTACAATCCCGATTCGAGCTGGGCCCCTGTTCCTTAATACGCGTTCGAGGATAATCCATGAAATTCAGGAAGCCATTTCATCTGCTCTGTGTCATGTGCGTCGTGATTTCGATCCCCACTTGTTCGAACCAGCCGACCGCCCCGGCTACTTCTGCTCCGGAGAAGGCCTCCGTCAAGGTCAATTGGGATAAGGTCGTAACGGTTTCCAAAACCAATACGACCCTCCAGGTGGTCGTCAACCCGCCGCTGCGCCCCGGATCGAAGATTGTCAAGAACGTGTACCAGGGGGTAAAGGACCTGGGGTGCGATTATGTGCGTTACGTGCCCTGGCTGCCCTATCCCAAATTGGGTGTTGCCGAACTGGAACCGCCCAAGGATGGGAGCACTTCCTGGGACTTCTCCCTGATCGATCCGATGACGGAAGACTTCATGAACGCGACCTCCGGCCATTCGGTAATTATCAACTTCAGCACGATCCCCCAGTGGATGTGGAAGACCGACAAGCCGGTGCCGTACCCGGCGGACCCGGACCAGCCCGTCTGGAACTACGAGCAAGGTACGGAATTGCGCGATCCCAGCGCCAGGGAAGTGGCGGACTACTACGCCCGGCTGGTGAGCTGGTACACGCAGGGGGGATTTACCGATGAAGCCGGAAAGCACCATGACTCGGGGCACCATTACAAGATTGAGTATTGGGAAGTCTTGAACGAAGTCGAATTTGAACACAACATGACCCCGCAGACTTACACTCACATCTACGATGCGGTGGTGGCGGCCATCCACAAGGTCCAGCCGCAGATGAAGTTTGTGGGCCTTGCCCTGGCGGCCCCATCGCAGAAGCCGGAGATGTTCGAGTACTTCCTCAACCCCAAGAACCACCAGGCGGGAGTTCCCCTGGACATGATCTCCTATCACTTCTATGCCTCGCCGAGTCCCGATGAGACAGCCGCAACCAAGCCCTACACCTTCTTCGCGCAGGCGGACGGCTTCTTGAACTCGGTTCGTTACATCGAACTGATCCGCCAGCGGCTGTCTCCGCACACTCAAACCACGGTGGATGAAATCGGCTCCATTGACTCGAGCGATTTTGGGCAGGGCGAGGCCGCTTATGTCTTCAAGGATCTGCCGCAGTCCTACTGGAATCTGAGCGCCGGTATTTACGCCTACGTTTACGCGGGACTCTCGCGCCAGGGCATCGACGTGGCGGGGGAATCCCAGATGGTGGGATACCCGTCGCAGTTTCCCAGCGTCTCCATGGTGGACTGGAATACCGGCAAAGGGAATACCCGATACTGGGTCCTCCAGTTGCTGCACGACAGCTTTGGCCCGGGGGACAAGATCGTGGAGGCCGAATCGTCCACGCCCTACGTTTTCGCACAGGGTTATGTGACCCGCGATGGGAAGCACCGCCTGCTGTTGATCAACAAGCGAGACCGGAGTTTCGAATACACGATTCCGGCCGGGACCGGCGCGGAAGTCGAATACCTCGACCAGACGCCGGGCTTCCCACCGCCTTCAAAGATGCAAATGAGCGGGGACACCTTGAGCTTGCAGGGACTGTCCGTCGCCGTCGTCACGCTTGCTGAATGAGTTGGAAAATGTCCTCGCCAGGCGGGACGAAGCCTGCCTTGGGGTGCGGTAGCAGCAGCCAGCGATTTCCTCCGTCCCTTCATACTCGGCCGTATGAACTCGCGGCGGAAGGCGGGAGCCGCTGCTCCCGCACTCCAAAGCGCTGCACGCCGGGCGGGGCAGCGCATCAGAGGTCCGCGGCCGGGGCGGTCCTCTCTGGCTTATCCCCTACGTCATATCGTTAGTGAATATTACCACAATAGTTTATATGGAAATCCGGGGGGCCGCGCAGGAGGCCGGACCACGCTACTTCGTGCTACCCGCTCCCATGCCGACTACTCTCGCGTAAGCATTTCCGCAAGGCTGGGGGAATGCCCGGCAATAAACTTGTCGAGGTCACTTTTCGAACTGTTCCCTTCCATCGGCCCGCGCCGAAGAACCGCCAGCGCCCCCGCGGCGTTGGCGCGCACCAGCGCCTCCTCAACGGCCACGCCCCGTACCAGGCACGCGAGAAAAGTTCCGCCGAAGCAGTCGCCGGCGCCAGTGGGGTCGATCTCCGTCACTTCGAAGGCCCGCCCTTGCAAACGCCACCCACGAGCCACAAACGAACTTCCCCTGGCTCCCTGCTTCAAAACTACTGCCTCCAGGGACGGCCGTTCGAGAATCTTCTTGAATACCTCCTCGCGGTCGAGACTTGGATAGAAGAAATGCAGGTCGGTTTCGCTGGGCAGAAAGAGGTTGCAGATTTCCAGCGTCTCCCACAGAGCCTCGCGCACTTCGGGCGAGCCCATCAACTCCGGGCGGATATTGGGATCGAAGCTGATCCGGCTTCCCCGCCGCCGGGCCTCTACCGTGGCCGCCCGGGCCGCCTGGATGGCACTCCTATTGTAAAGAGACGACCCCATGATGTGCAGGTAGCGGCATTCCTGGAACATATCGGGGCCGATGCAGCTCGAGTCGAGCAACCCCGCCGCGCTTTGCGCAATATTGAAAACAAACTGGCGCTCACCGCCGGCACGGTATGCCACAAAGGCAGTACCCGTGGGGCGATCCGCGCATCGCGCCACACTCCTCACCGAAACGCCATCGTCCTCCAGGCGGCGAATAATGGCCTCTCCAAAAGCATCCGGGCCGACGCAGCCGGCGATCTCCACAGACGCCCCCTGCCGGGCGGCCTGGTCGGCAAAGATCGCCGGGGCGCCGCTCGGAAACGGGCCTTCAAAAGTTCCCGGCGAATCGAAGGCCTGCCCGATCCTCGTCGCGACAAACTCGACCAGCAATTCCCCGAACGTGACGATTTCCGCCATTCCTTTGCTCCTTCACTGTCCAACGGACCCCTTCATTCGACCGCCAGCCATTCTTCAATCACCTTTGGCACGCCGGGGTCCAAGGGTTCAACCTTGACTGTAAGCGCCGCGGACGCCCCCGCCGCGTCATACGCGGCATGCGCCGGCGCCAGGGCCGCGCG